>NZ_JBBCYQ010000011.1:0-154326 GCF_037144815.1 Curtobacterium sp. USHLN213
TCCTCCCCGCTGCCTCGCCCCCCCCCGGGGGGGGAGCCCCCGGGGGCGGGGTCGGGGGCCCGGGGCGGCGGGCGGGGGGGGGGGGGCCCCCCCCCGCCCCCCCAGGCCGCAGGTGGTCGCGTCAGTCGCCCGCCGCTTCGGCGCCCTCCGGCACCTTGAGGAAGGACAGCACCACGAACGCGAGCACGTAGAGGCCGACGAACGTCCAGACGACGCCGCCGGGGCCGCCCCAGGGCAGCACGGCGCTGACGACGGCGTTGCCGAGGAACGTCGCACCACCCGCTGCGGTGGCGTACATGGCCATCGCGGCGCCACGGCGCTCCTCGCCGGCGAAGGCGGGGACGATCGCGCCCATCGGCGTGAACCCGGCGAGCATGATGCCGAACACGGTGCCGGCGGCGGTCGCCAGCCAGAAGCCCCACTCGGAGCCGGCCGGCACGAGGTGCGGGACGTACCACCACGCGAGCAGGCCGATCGCCGAGGCGCCGATGCCGAACCACTTCACGGTGCGGATCCAGCCGATGCGGTCGCCGAGGGCGCCGAAGAACGCGTTGAACAGGATGTTGCCGGCGTAGACGATCACGGTCATCGTCAGCCACTTCGACTGGCCCCAACCGAGCTCGGTGCCGATGATCGCGGGCATGATCACGAACATGCCGAACTCCGGGGCGGTGTTCACGAGCCGGATGAGGACGGCGAGCAGGACCTTCGGGCGCTTGACGCAGACCTCGATGCCGCTCGCGATCACCCGGGCGGCGGAGTGCGAGCGCGGCGCGATCCGACCGAGGCCGGTGGGCTCGTGCACGCCGAACCGGACGATCGCCCATCCGACCGCCACGAGGAGCAGCGACAGCGCCATCGACCAGGTCTCCCCGGTGTGGCCGCCGCCGAACGCGGGGATGGTGCCGATCGCGATGAGCGAGCCGAGCGTCGGCAGGCCGCCGGTGAACACGACGTAGAACCAGCCGACGGCGGTGGCGTTCCGCTCGCGGGCGACCGTGTGGTTCACCCAGCAGAGGAACGAGAACGCGAACAGCGGGAAGCCGAGGCCCCGCAGGAAGTAGGTCAGCGCGATGAGGCCGACCGACGCGGTGGGCAGTGCCGCGAGGAACGCGACCTGGAACACGACCCAGAGCACGGCGCCGATGGTCATCACCCGGCGCGGACCCCAGAGCTCCGACAGCACGCCGGCGAAGTACGACGCGACGAGGACCGCGACGCCGTAGAGGCCGATCACCATCGCGGCACTGTCGACCCCGCCGGAGCCGAGCGCCGCCGCGATGTGCGGGGAGATGAAGTTCGACTCGATGCCGTCGCCGGTCATGAAGACCAGGACGCCGAGGAAGCCCCAGCGCAGCGGGTGCGGGATGCCGAGGCGGGCGAGGAGTCCCTCGTGGGCGGCGGCGGCCGGTGGTGCGGGCGGTGGTGCGGCGGTGCCGGACTCGGGTGCGGTGACGCCGTTCGGCGGCGTGAGGGTGGTGGTGCGGGCGGTGCGGGGTTCCGACATGTGTCGTCTCTCCTGGAGGGGCCCCGGAGTGCTCGACCCGGCATCGCGGCATGTCTCCGGGGTGCGCCGCGCGCCGTGCAGCACCTCGCCCGCGCAGTGGCTGCGGGTGGGGTGCTGCGTCGGCGATGATGCGAGTCCTGTACCCGGGCCGCCCGGTGCTGTCGTCGAGGCGGACCCGGCGGACCATCGCCGGCCCGAAGCATGGTGCCCGAGATTAGACCGCTCCAACACAGTCCGTCAAGAACGACAACTGTTGGGTAACGATGTGGGCTCCGGGGCCGCTCGCGGAGCACCGGTCAGTCCACGTCGGACGGCGCCGCCGGTGCCAGGTCGCGGATGAACTCGTCGAGGTGCCGGTCGACCTCGCGTTGATCGGGCTCCGCCGCGCGCAGGACCGCGGCGTCCGAGGCCGTCACGTGGAGGAGCCGTTGCCACTCGGCGTCGTACAGCGCCTCGCGGTAGCCCGACGAGTCCTGGCAGGCGACGTCACGCTCGGCGATCGCGACCTCGGCGTCCTGCACCGGCGTCGACACCAGGTTCGTGCCGTAGTCCATCCGCATCGACTGCGAGGGCATCCCGCTCGGCGCTCCGGGCAGGTCGGGGACGTCGGCGTCCGCCATGCACGTCCGCCAGCGCGCCGCCGCGGCCACGACCGTCTCGTCGTCCCGCGCGGCCGTCCCGGCGAGGAACGTCAGGCGCTTCGCGGTCATCGAGGCGCTCTGCACGCTGCCGTCCGGGTCGGCGGTCCCGACGGTGCGTTCGGCCTGGCGGAAACAGTGGGTGACGGCGGACTGCGAGGCATCGGCGAAGGCGGCGTTCCGCTCCGGATCCCCACCCCACGCGCGGCGGCCGTCCCGGTTCGCCCCGGCGGTCGACGGCGCGTGGTAGCCCCGCGCCCGTGCGGTGTCCTCGTCGAGCGGGCGGGTCGACGACAGTGCCGGGGCCGGATTGCCGCGCTCGGGGGTCTCCGCCGCATCCGAGGCCGCTTCGAGGCCGTCGATGGTCGCCCACGGCGGCGGGAAGTCGATGCCCGCCTTCCGCAGGCACGGCTGCATGACGAGGTCCTCGCCGTAGGAGGCCTTGTCCGACCCCGGCTGGACCCAGCCGTCCAACGGCATCGCCCACGTGGCGACGTCCCGCTCGACGGTCGGCTCGATCGCTCGGTCCGCCGGTTCGGGGAGGGCGTGCACGACGCCGGCGCCGAGTCCGACGAGCACGAGGGCGAGGGCGCCGGTCTTCGCGGCACGGATGGTGAGTCGCATGGTTCCCCTAGGCGCGGACGAGGCCGCGTTCGTGTGCGGTGATGACGACCTGGATGCGGTTCCGGAGTCCGAGCTTCGTGAGCACCGCGCGCACGTGGGACTTCACGGTCGCCTCGCTGAGGAACACGGCAGCGGCGATCTCCTGGTTGCTGAGCCCCTTCGCGACGAGCAGGAAGACCTCCCGCTCGCGGGCGGTCAGGGCGTCGAGGACCTCGTCACGTCGGTGCGTCTCGACGGGCACGCCCTGGGCGCGCAGGAGGTCGAGCGCCTCGGCCTCGGTCGGCGCCGGGCGCCCCTCGTGCACGTCGCGGATCGTGGCGGTCACGACGTCCGGGAGCGCGTCCTTCGTGAGGAACGCCGCCGCCCCGCCCCGGAGTGCGGCGAGCACCGCGTCGTCGCGGCGGATCGTGGTGAGGGCGACCACCCGGGGCCGGTCCTCGCCGGTCGCAGCCAGCCGGGCGAGCGTCTCGATGCCGTTCAGCACCGGCATGCGCAGGTCGAGCAGGAGGACGTCGGGCTGCACGGACGCGCACAGCTCCAGGGCCGCGGCACCGTCCCCCGCGGTCCCCACGCAGGTCATGTCGGGCTGTGCGTCCAGGAGCATCTGCATGCCCGACGCGAAGAGTCGTTGGTCGTCGGCGACCGCCACGCGGACCGGGGTCACCGGGCCGCCTCCAGCTCGCCGACGACCGCCACGGGCAACCACGCGGTGACGACGAACTCGTGCTCCTCGTCGCCGGCCCCGGCCCGCAGCCACCCGCCGACCAGTCGGGCCCGCTCCTGCATCCCCGCGATGCCGGAACCGCGACCGTCCGCGACGACGAGCGGGACCGCCCCCGTCGACGTGACGACCACGCCGAGCCCGGGGCCCCGCCAGTCGAGGACGACCCGGACGGTCGCCGTGCGTCCCTGGTGCTTGAGCGCGTTGGTCAGGCTCTCCTGCACGATCCGGTGCACAGCGCCCTGCGCGGCCGGAGCGAGGGAACCGGGCTCGCCGTGCTCCTCGAGGACGGCGTCCATGCCGAGCTCGCGCATGTCGGCGACGAGGTCGGGCAGGTCCGTCAGCCCGTGCGGCGCGTCGGGTCCGGCGCCCTGGATCCGCTCGACGAGTGCCCGGACGTCGCCGAGTGCGGAACGACTGACCTCGGCGATGTCCTGCAGTGCCCGGGAAGCGTGCTCGTCCCGCACCGCGATCGCCGCCGCCCCCTGCGCCTGCGACACCACGACGGCGAGCGAGTGGGCCAGCGAGTCGTGCACGTCCCGGGCGATCCGCGCGCGCTCCTGCTCGGCCCGCAACTCGGCGCTCGTCACCTCGGTCTCGTGCTCGGCCCGGGCCGTGCGGACCCGGGCGAGGCCGATCCGCCACGTCGCGCCGATCGCCACGCCGACCGCCCAGGCGATCCCGCTGCCGCCCGCGATGGTCAGCGCGATGAACACCAGGTCCGACCGGGTGCCGGCGGTGGACCCCGTCCAGGTCGCCCACACGTCCTGGTCCGCCGCGGAGGCGACCACCATCGCCCAGGCAGCGGCAGCGCTGCCGACGCCGAGCGCCGGGATCGCGAGCCACCGCAGGAGGTCGGAGCGTCCCGCCCCCACGATGCCGGCGACGATCGCGATGGCGATGTACTCGGGCCACACCGTCGCCTCGGGTCGGGCGAGCAGCCGCAGCGCCTGCAGCAGTGGCACGCCGGCGATCATCCCGAGCGCGGTCGCCGGCATCCAGGCCGCGAGCCCGATGGCGACGGCGAAGGCGACGAGGACGACGACGTGGTCGGGGTCCGTGCGGCTGGCCTCGGCGACGAGCCACAGCACGAGGTAGACGACCCCGGCGATCGGGGCGACGAGGTGCCGTGCACGGCGACGGAGGAAGTAGCGCATGCGGCCGAGCGTAGGGGCGGTGTCCGGCGGGGAGCGAGCACTGGAGGCGGCTTTCATCCGAGTGGATGAGGCTCGGCCAGTGGTCAGCGGCCGACCTCGCGTCGGTGGTGCTGGGCGGCCGCGAGGAGCTCGCGGGCTCGGTCGCTCGTGGTCTCGGCGTCGTCGCGGGCGTGCTCGAGTCGCGTGACCTCGGCGGTGGCCTCGGCGAGCTGGCGTTCGAGGTCGGCCCGGCGGGCCTCGGCGGTCGCGAGGGCGTCCTCGGCCGCGTCGAGTGCGGCGTCGGCGTCGCGGGACTCCGTCCGTGCGGCCGTCTCGGCCTCGCCCGCTGCGCGGCGTTCGGCGGCCGGGTCGGTCTCGGGTGAGGAGTCCGGGGCAGGCTCCGGCTCGCGGTCCGGCTCGCGGTCCGGCTCGCGGTCCGGCTCGCGGTCCGGCTCGCTGTCCGGCTTGCGTTCGGGCTTGTGGTCCGGCTTGCGTTCGGGCTTGTGGTCCGGCTTGCAGTCGGGCTTCCGGGAGGCGCGGGTCGTCCCCGCCGCGCGTCTCCCCTCCGTGATGGGGATCGGCGCCGCGCCGCTCCCCGACCACGCATCGGGCACCGCATCCGGATCGGCGAGCGCCCCGTCGAGGTCCACGTCGTCGAACCCGGCGCTCTCGAGCGCGCGGACGAGGAGCCCGGAGCGCACCGCGGCACCGGCGTGCGGGTCCGCCATCGCGGCCTCGATCGTCGCCCGCACCTGGTCGAGCACGGCCGGCGTCACCGGGTGCCCGGCATCGGACGCGAGGTCGGCACCGGCCTGGGTGAGCGCGTCGACCACGCCCGCTCGCTGACGCCGGAGCTTCCGGATGACGGCCGGGTCGGCACCCGCCTGTGCCTGCCGGATGGCGGGTCCGAGGTCGACCGCTTCGTCCAGGGCACCCTCGTGCGCCAGCAGGTCGATGACCCACGCGGCGGGCGCGGGCTTCCGGAGGCCGCCGATCGCCGTCGCGAGGGCACGGTCGTCCTTCCGGACCGCCCGCTGACGAGCCGTCCGCTCGGCGACGAAGTCCGCGGGCGCGACGAGGAGCAGTTCCCTCGCCACGTCCGCGAACCCCATGCGGCCCAGCTTGCCCGCTACCAGTCGTGGACGGTGCCGTCGGCGAGGCGGTTGAAGGGCAGGTACGCCTGCTCGTAGGGGTACTTGCCGGCTTCGTCGACGTCGAGCGAGACCCCGAGGCCCGGCTCGTCGCCGGGGTGCAGGTACCCGTCGGTGAAGGTGAAGGTCTGCCGGAACACCTGGTTCGTCTTCGGGCCGTGCTGCATGTACTCCTGGATGCCGAAGTTGTGGATCGCCAGCCCGAGGTGCATCTGCGCCGCGAGGCCCACCGGCGAGATGTCGGTCGGCCCGTGGAACCCGGACTTGATCTGGTACATCGCGGCGTAGTCCATCGTCTTCTTCAGCGGGGAGATGCCGCCCATGTGGGTCACGGCGCCGCGGACGTAGTCGATGAGCTGGTCTCGGATGATGTCCTTGAAGTCCCAGATCGTGTTGAAGACCTCGCCGATCGCGAGCGGCGTCGTGGTGTGCTGCCGGACGAGCTTCAGGGCCTCTTGGTTCTCGGCCGGGGTGCAGTCCTCGAGCCAGAACAGGTCGTACGGCTCGAGCGACTTGCCGAGCTTCGCCGCCTGCAGCGGGGTCATCCGGTGGTGGCCGTCGTGCAGCAGGGGCAGCTCGGGGCCGAACTCGTTCCGGACGGCCTCGAACACGGTGGGCACGTGGCGCAGGTACGCCCGGGTGTCCCAGTCCTCCATCGCGGGGAACGCACCGCGCTGCGCGGGCTCGAAGTCGTAGCGGACGCCCTCGTTCCCCGTCGTCGTCTTGTTCGAAGCGATGCCGTAGATCGACTCAAGGCCGGGGACGCCCGTCTGCACGCGGATCGAGCGGTAGCCCTCGGACTGGTGCTCACGGATGGAGTCGAACAGCTCCGGCAGCTCCTTGCCCGAGGCGTGGCCGTACGCCATCAGCCCGGTCCGGGAGGCGCCGCCGAGCAGCTGGTACACGGGCATCCCCGCGACCTTGCCCTTGATGTCCCAGAGCGCCATGTCGACCGCGGCGATCGCGGCCATGGTGACCGGACCCCGCCGCCAGTACGACGAGCGGTAGAGGAACTGCCAGGCGTCCTCGATCCGGCTCGCGTCGCGGCCGACCAACAGTGGCACGACGTGCTCGGACAGGTAGGTGGCGACGGCGAGCTCTCGACCGTTCAGGGTGGCGTCGCCCAGACCGGTGACGCCGTCGGCGGTGGTGAGCTTCAGCGTCACGAAGTTGCGGTTCGGGCTCGTGACGATGACCTCGGCGCGGTCGATCAGTTGCCCACGGTCGGCCGACGCCCACGTGTCCGGACGTCCGGCGGTCGGATCGGTCGCCGCGCCGGCGTCGGTCGCACCCGGCACCGGGGCCGCGGGGTTCGTCGTGGTGTCGGTCATGCGTGGACTCCTTCGTCGGTTCTCGTGCGCTCCGCGGTGTCCCGCGCGGCACGGATGCGGTCGGCCGCGGCGGTGATCGCCGCGACGACGGGGGTGGTGTCGAGGTCGGGGGCGATGACGCGCAGCACGTCGTGCACGTCCGAGTCTGCCCCGGGGGCTCCGTCGTCGCTCACCAGGTCGGGCTGCTCTGTCAGGTGCAGCCACCACGCCGCGATGGCGGTCGCGGCACCGGGACCGATGCCCGCGGACGGGTCGCGGTCCAGCCGGTGCCGGAGCACGTCGACCACGCGGACGGGGAGCTTCTCGGAGCCGCCGGCGGCGATCTGCCGCAGGGTGTGCCGGATCCGGGGGTTCGCGAACCGGTCGACCAGGGCGTCGCGTGCCGCGGCGACCTCGGCTTCGGGCAGTGGGAGCTCGAGCGCCGCTTCGTCCCAGAGCTGCTCGACGGCCGCCCGGCAGACGGGGTCGCCCATCGCGGACCCGACAGTGTCGTGGCCGAGCTGCAGGCCGAGGTACGCCAGCAGTGAGTGGGACCCGTTCAGGAGCCAGAGCTTCCGCTGCTCGTACGGGGTGACGTCGTCGACGATGCGGACGCCGGCGGTCTCCCACGCCGGACGATCGATCCCCGCGAAGCCGTCCTCGAGCACCCACTCCGCGAAGGGTTCGGTGACCACGGGCACCCGGTCGCCGTCGAGCGCACCGGGGAGCTCCGCCAGCGCCGCCACGTCGTCGTCGGTCGTGGCCGGGGTGATCCGGTCGACCATCGACGAGGGGAACAAGACGTTCGCGTCGACCCAGTCCTGCAGCGCCGGGTCGGACACGGCGGACGTCACCGCGTCACGGAGCACGTCACCGTTGTGGGTCAGGTTGTCGAGGCTGACGAGCGCGATGCGCCCCGACCCCGCGGCGCGGCGGGCCTCGAGCCCCTCGACCAGGCGGGCCGGGACGTCGGAACCGGACCGGTAGCCCTGCTCGGTGACCGTCAGCGTGACGACGGTGGTCGCCGGGGACGCGACCACGTGCCTCCAGGTCGAGGAGTCGCTGCCCGGGTGGGCGGCCACGATCGTGTCGACCACCTCGGCGTCGTCGCCCGAGGCGGCCCGGGTGACGAGCGTGTACCGGCACCCCTGGGCCTGCAGCGCGTCGGCCGTGTCCGGCGAGCGTCCGGTGAAGGCGGTGAGGCCCCACGGCTCGCCGTCGGCGTGCGCCGTGTACCAGGCGAGGTGGGCGCGCGCGAACGCACCCACCCCGAGGTGCACGATGCCGGGTCGGCGATCGGTCATGCCGACACCGGTACGAGGGACCGCAGGTACGCCAGGTTGTCGGCGGTGCGGGCCTCGAGCGGGAGGTCGGTGGAGAAGTCCTCGATCGTGACCCAGCCGTCGTATCCGACCTGGCGGAGCGCGTCGAGGTACTCGGAGACGGACGCCTGGCCGGTGCGCAGCGGTGCCCACTCGTTCTGCCAGATCGTGCTGCCGTCGGCCCGGGTGTCGCCGGTGTCGACCCAGCGGGCGTTCTTCACGTGCGCGTGGGCGAGGTACGGGCCGAGGAGCTCGAACGCGGCGAGGTGGTCCTCGTGTCCCTCGATCACGAGGTTGCCGAGGTCGTGGATCACGCCGACGTGCTCCGGGTCGAGGCCGTCGACGAGCCGGAGCGCCGCCGACGCCGAGGGCGTGATCGTCATGTGGTGCAGCTCGACGAGCGCCTTGACGCCGAGCTCGGTCGCCCGGGCCACGGCCCACTCGAGGTCGGCGCGGGTGCGGTCGAAGATCTGCGTGTAGGTCTCGCCGGTGCGCTCCTTCTCCTGCCGGTACATCGGCATCGAGACGCGGACCTGGCGGGCGCCGAGCTCGCTCGTGACGCGGAGCATGGTGTCGACGCCGTCACGGTTCGACGCCTGCTGGTACCCGCCGATGCCGGAGTACTCCAGCCCGGCAGCGTCGGTGGTGCGGGCGATCTCGCCGACCTGGTCCTCGATGCCGGTGAACTGCCACGTGGAGTTGTTGCCGGCCCAGAACGAGCGCCCGGCGGGCACGGCCTCGCCGGAGGCCGGACGGTCGTCGACGATGCGCCACTCGATGCCGTCCCAGCCCTGCTCGGCGAGCGTCTGCGCGGCCTGTGACGGGGTCCAGTCGGGGGTGGAGGCGGTGAACACGGAGAACTTCATCGGGTGGCTCCTTCTGCTGCGTGTGCGCCGACGACGGGGACGACGTCGTCGTACGCGCCCTCGATCACGTCGTCGATCCGGACGGGCTTGCCGAGCGTCGCGCTGACGTAGAGGCCGCGGACGGTGGCGAGGGACACGAGGGCCGCGTCGACCGTGACGCCGGGTTCGCGGCCGTCGCGGATCGCCTCGACGATGTCGGTGTACTGCCGGGCGTGACCGGCGGCGAAGTGGTCGGGTTCGGCGGGACCGCCGACGACGTGCTCCGGCGGGACGACCTCGTCCTTCTGGTCGACCGCACCGGCGACCGCCGTGGCGTTCGCGGTGGTGGACGCGGACTCGAGCGTCGCAGCGTCGGGGGCGATGTGGAAGTACGCCAGGCGGTCGTCGTCGACGATCGCGGACCCGTGCGTGCCGTACACGGCGTACCGGGCGGAGAGGCCCGGGTACGCGGCGGTCGTGCAGTGGATGACGCCGAGCGCTCCCCCGGCGAACCGGACGGTGGCGACCGCGGTGTCCTCGACCTCGATCCGGTCGTGCGCGAGCAGGCCGGTCTGCGCCGAGATCTCGACCGGACGTCCGAGCGCCCAGACGAGTAGGTCGACGGTGTGCACGCCCTGGTTCATCACCGCGCCGCCGCCGTCGAGCGCCCAGGTGCCGCGCCAGTCGCCGGAGTCGTAGTAGCCCTGCGAGCGGTACCAGGCGACGCTCGCGAGGCCGGAGGTCACGGTGCCGAACCCGCCGTCGTGGGCGGCTGCTGCAACGGCGGCGGAGGCCGGGTCGAACCGGTGCTGGCTGATGACGCTCGTCACCAGTCCGCGCGCTCGTGCGGAGGCGGCGAGTGCGGCGATCTGCCGTGCGCGGGGCATCGTGGTGTCGAGGGGCTTCTCGATGACGACGTGCTTGCCGGCGGCGAGGGCGGCCTCGGCCAGCTGGACGTGCATGCCGGACGGCGAGCAGATCGCGACGACGTCGATGTCGGTCTGCGCGATCGCTTCCTCGATGGTGGACGTCGTGATGGGGCGGGTGACGCCCATCGCCTCGATCTCGTCGGCGGCGCTCGTGGCCGCTGCGGGGATCGCGTCGACGAGGGCGACGACCTGCAGGTCCGGGTGGTGGACGGCGACCTTGGCGTGGTGGCGTCCGATGACGCCGGCGCCGACGACGGCGAGCTTGAGCGGGGTGGGTTCGGTCATCGCAGGGTGACTCCGATCTGGTCGGTGAGCTTCCGGAGGGCACGACCGGCGCGGCCGAACGCCGCGGGGCCGGAGAACCCGCCGAGGTGGGTGAAGTCGCTGAGGTGCGGCTCGAGCGAGGCGTAGCCGGAGTACCCGGCGTCGCGCAGCGCGGTGAGGGTCTGCAGGAGTTCGCCGTCGCCCTCCCCTGCGGGGACCACCGACGAGTCGGCGGCGAGGGCGTCCTTGACCTGCAGGTAGTCGACGTACGGCGCGAGCTGTGCCCATCCGTCGGTGAACGGCTTGACGCCGCACTGGACGTAGTTCGCGTTGTCCCAGGCGAGTCGGAGCGCGGGCGAGCCGACGCTCTCGACGATGTCGAGCACGCGTGAGGGGACGTCGCCGTAGATGTCCTTCTCGTTCTCGTGCAGCAGCGTGACGCCCTCGCGCTCGGCGAGGTCGGCCAGGGCGCGCATCCGGACGAGGACGTCGTCGCGGACGGCTTCGGGCTGCCGGCCCTCGAAGTAGAACGAGAAGATCCGGATGTTCGTGGTGCCGAGGGCGTGCGCGGCGGCGATCGCGCGGCCGAGTCGTCCGACCTCGTGCTCGACGGGCTCGTCGACCGACACCTTGCCGATCGGCGAGGCGATGGCGGACACGGTCTGCCCGCGTTCCTCGAACAGACGGTGCAGGCCGGCGAGCTGGTCCTCGTCGAGGTCGACGACGTTCACCCCCCACGCGCTGCGGACCTCGATGGCGCTGGCGCCGAGCGCCTGCAGCACCGCGACCTGGATCGCCGGATCGGCGTCGATCTCGTCGCCGAAACCGGAGAGTTCCCAACTGGGCTGGGTCATTGCATTCCCTTCATGCGACCAGCCTGGAGGCGCGGGGCGGGCTGGCACCGCGCCTCCAGGCAGTCTGTGGACAAGTCGGCGGACTGCACAGCGCTACTTGACGGAGCCGGCGGTGAGACCGCCGACCAGGTAGCGCTGGAAGATCAGGTAGAGCGCCACGACCGGGACCGCGCAGACGATCGAGGCGGCCATCATCTGGCCGTAGATCGGGACGGCGCCGCCCTCCTGCGTGGTGCCGAGGACCTGCAGGACGACCGCCACCGTGCGGGTGTTGGGGGTCGTCATGATCGTCGAGAACAGGACGTCGTTCCAGCCGAGCAGGAAGGCGAAGATCGCCGACACGACGATGCCGGGCCACGAGAGCGGCAGGACGATCTTCGTGAGGATCTTGGTGCTGGACGCGCCGTCGATGCGGGCGGCCTCCTCGAGTTCCTTCGGCAGGCCGCGCAGGTACGTGACCATCACCCACGTCGAGAACGGCAGGGCGAACGTCAGGTAGGTGACGAACAGTCCCCAGCGGGTGCCGATGATCTGCACGCCGGTGGCGCTCGCGATGTTCGAGAACACCACGAACACGGGCAGGAGCAGGAGCGTGCCGGGGATCGACTGCAGCGCGAGCAGGCCGCGGAGGAACGTGAGGCGTCCGAGGAAGCGGAACCGGACCAGCACGTACGCGGTGGAGACGGCGAGCGCCGCACTCGCGACGGCGACGGCACCGGCGGTGAGCATCGAGTTCACGAGCCCCTCGCCGAGTGCGACCGTCGACCAGATGTCCACGTAGTTCGCGAGCGTGAACTCCGAGGGGAAGTACTCGCCCCGGGCCACCGCGACGTCGGAGTTGACCGACCCGAACAGGATGTAGAGCACGGGGACGGCGATGAACGCGATGATCACCGCGATCACGAGGATGAGCAGCCAGCGCGGCAGGAGCCGGGTGACGTCGGTGTCGTACGGGCGCTTGTGCCGACGGCCGCGGTCGCCGGCGGTGATGCTCTCGGTCAGCGTCGCCGTGGGGCGGGTCCGCGTGGAGGTGGTGAAGGCGCTCATGCTCGGGCTCCGTCGATGTCGGCGGCAGCGGCCGGGGTCGCTGCCGCGAGGGTGCGCCGGTCGGCACGACGCTGCTTGCGGTCGGGGCCCGCGTCGTCACCGGTGTCGAGCTTCACGGCCCGCAGGTAGACGAACAGCGGGATCGCGACGATCACGAGCGAGCAGATCGCCATCGCCGCGGACAGGCCGAAGCGGAACGACTGGAAGCTCGCGATGTACGTGAGGACGGGCATGACCTCGACGCTCGACGGCAGCGGGATGCCGAACAGCACGAACGGGAGGGTGAAGTTGTTGATGTTGTGCAGGATCGCGATGATCACCGCGAGGCTCAGGGGTCCGCGCAGGTACGGGAAGATGATGTAGCGGAGCTTCGCCCACCAGGTCACCCCGTCGAGTGCGGCGGCCTCGTGCACCTCGTTGTCGACCGCCTGCAGTCCGGCGAGGGAGAGCAGATAGACGAACGGCCAGCTCGTCCAGATCATCACGCCGGCGAGCGCCCAGTACGACGCGGAGCCGTTCAACCAGAGCACGTCGGTGTGCAGGATCGAGTTCACGACGCCCTGCGGCTGGAGCATCGTCCGGAAGAACGTGCCGACGACGAAGGCGGGGAGCACGTACGGGATGAGGTAGATCGACCGGACGAGTCCGCGACCGGGGAACCGGTTCTGCGTCGAGATCGCCGCGGCGACGCCGATCGGGACGGTGACCGCGGTGACGAGCACCGAGATGGACACCGAGATCCAGATCGAGTGGAGCAGGGGCGAGTCGGTGAACGCCTCGGCGAAGTTCGCGAACCCGACGAACGGGGCGCTGAACCACTGGCGGAGCGTGTACTGGTCGAGGTCGAGCATCGCGATGTAGAAGCCCACCAGGAGCGGCACCACGATGACGGCGAGCATGAGGACGCCGCCTGGGAGGAGCATCCAGAGCGGACGCTCCCGCTTGTACAGCGGGGTCGTGCCGTGCGGACGGACCTCGCGGTCACGCGACTCGGTCGCGCGCGGCGCGGGGGTCTGGACCTGCGTCATCACAGGCCTCCGTTCTTATGCCGGTCGAGCGTGGACTGGGCGTCGTGCTGCGCCGCCTTGAGTCGCGCACGGAGCTGGTCGTCGGTGACCTCGCCGCTCTTGAGCGACGGGATGGACTGCACGACGACGTCCACGAGGGAGAGTTGGATGTCCGACCAGGCACCGGTGAAGGCGGTCGGCTTCGAGAGCTTGCCGGCGTCGATGATCGGCTTGAGCTGGGGGTTCGCCGCCGCGAGTTCGGCCGCGGCGTCGGAGTTCGTCGGCAGGTTGCCGAAGAGCTTGTAGTACTCGAGCTGCGCCTTCGGCGTGCTGAGCTGCTTGATGAAGTCGAACGACAGGTCCTGCTTCTTGCCGTAGTCGGCCACGACCCAGTTGTCGCCGGAGAGGATGCTCGCCGCCTCGATGCCGCCGGATGGACGCGACGTGGCTCCCGGGGGCACCGTCGGCAGGAGTGCGAACTCGTACTTGCCGTCGACGGGGGTGTTCTTGAACGAGTTGATCGCGGTGGTGGTCGTCATCGGGAAGAACGCGCCCTTGCCCTCGGTGAACTGCGCGAGGGCCTGGGCGTTGTTCCACCCGATCGCGGCCTTGTCGACGACGCCGTCCTTGGTGACCCAGTCGAAGTAGGTGCGGTAGGCGTTCTCGACGGCCTTCGAGTCGATCTCCGCCTTGCCGTCCTTCGAGACGATCGTGTTGCCGGCGTTCTGCGCCATGCCCCAGACGAACTTCCACGGGTCGAAGCCGTCGGCGTAGGCGATCGCGAGGCCGTGCCGGCCACCCGTGGTGGTGGCCTTCGCGTCCTCGGTCAGCTGGTCCCAGGTCGTGGGCATCTCCGTGATCCCCGCGTCGGCGAGCAGGTCCTTGTTCACCGCCATCACGAACGGTCGGCTGGCGAACGGGATGCCGATCTGCTTCGAGGTGCTCGGTCCGGAGATCCCGAAGGACGCGGGGTCGAACTGGTCCTTGCCCCCGACGGCCTTCCACTCCTTCGAGCCCATCTCGACGAAGGCGCCGGTGGCGTACGCGGTCGGCGTGAACGTGCTGCCGATCGCGTACACGTCCGGACCCCGCCCCGAGATGACGCTCGTCTGGATGGCGGTGAGCTCCTCCTGGGCGGACGAGTACGTCTCCCACTGGACGTTCGCACCGGTGGTGCGCTTGAACTCAGCGGCGACGTCCTGCTGCCACTGCTTGCGTTCCTTGGGGTAGGTGGTGTCCGCGCCCATCATGACGCGGAGGGTGTTCGGGTCGTCGCCGCTGCCGTTCACCACGGCGCATCCCTGGAGGGACAGCGCGGCGAGGGCGACGACGGCCGCGGCACCGATCACGGTGCGGGCATGAAGTCTTCGCGTGTTCACGGGGGTTTCCTCCTCGAGACCTCCTCCGGGCGGCACTGCCCGGTCGATCCACTGTCCCGCGGTTGGCAACATGCGGCAATCGGTTGCCACTTGTTGCCAGACCGGTTTACGTTCGCTGCACCGGCGCACCGAGGCACCGGCAGACCGCACCGGCGCACCGACGCGCAGGCCGGACGACGGAGGAACCGTGACCGACACCGACACCGCCCGGCGGGTGACCATCCGCGACATCGCCGACGCCACCGGTGTGGCGCCGTCCACGGTGTCCCGGGCGCTCTCCCTGCCCGACCGCGTGAACCAGGCGACGCAACAGCGCATCCAGCAGGCGGCCCGGGAACTCGGCTACGTCCCGAACTCGCAGGCCCGGGCGCTCACGTCCGGCCGGACCCGCGCGGTCGCCGTCCTCGTGTCCGACATCACGAACCCCTTCTACTTCGACGTCATCCGCGGGACGCAGCACCAGCTCGCCGGTGCCGGGTGGACGCAGCTCCTCGTCGACACCGAGGAGTCCGCCGACGCCGAGATGGCCGCCCTCAGCGCGATCGCCGGGAAGGCCGACGGGGCCGTGCTCACCGCGTCGCGACTGTCCGACGCGCAGATCGCCCGGTTCGCCGAACGCACCCCGCTCGTCGTGGTGAACCGCCGGCCCGCCGGGGTCCCCTCCGTGCTCATCGACACCCCCGGCGGGGTCGAGCAGGCCGTGCAGCACCTGGTGTCCCTCGGCCACCGGGACATCCTCTACGTCGCCGGCCCGGACAGCTCGTGGTCGAACGAACGCCGGTGGAAGGCCCTCGTCCGCGTCGCCAAGCGCCTCGGCGTGCGGGTCGGCCGCGTCGGGCCGCACGCGCCGTTCGTCGATTCCGGAGCAGCGGCCGCCGACGCCGCCGTGCACGCCGGTGCCACCGCCTGCATCGCCTTCAACGACCTCATCGCGATCGGCATGCTCGCCCGACTCCGGGAGCGGGGCGTCCGCGTCCCCGAGGACATGAGCATCGTCGGCTGCGACGACATCTTCGGCGCGGACTTCTGCAACCCGCCGCTCACCACGATGACCTCGCCGATCGAGCGGGCCGGCCGGGTCGCGATCCGGATGCTCCTCGGACGGCTCGGCGCGATCCCCGCCGACGAACTGCCCGGCGAGCACATGAGCGGCGCGGTCGCGCTGCCGACCCACCTCACCGTCCGCGAGTCCACCGGTCCCGCACCCGTCCCCCACGCGTCATGAAGGAGTCGACGATGACCCAGACCACCACCGCCACACCGCTCGCCCCGCACCCGGACCGGCTCTTCGCAGCCGACCCGGGAGCGCGAGCGGTCGCCCGCACGGTCTACGACGCCGTCAAGGACGCGCCGATCATCTCCCCCCACGGGCACGTCGACGCCGCCCTCATCGCGGACGACCAACCGTTCGAGGACCCCGCGTCGCTGCTCATCACGCCGGACCACTACGTCCTGCGGCTCCTGCACGCGAACGGTGTCGGACTGGAGGCGCTGGGTCGCGTCGACCTGTCGGGAACCGGCACCGTGCCTCCAGGACGATCCATCTGGCGGAACTTGGCCGAGCACTGGGACGACTTCCTCGGCACCCCCGTCCGCTACTGGTTCGAGACGGAGCTGCACGACGTCTTCGGACTGACGGAGCAGCCGTCGGCCGCGAACGCGGACGCCCAGTACGACCACATCGCCGAGCTCCTCACCACGCCCGCGTTCCGTCCGCGCGCCCTGTTCGACGCCTTCGGCATCGAGGTCCTCGCGACCACGGACGCGCCCACCGCCGACCTCGCCGCGCACGCGCGGCTCGCCGCCGACCCCACCTTCACCGGCCGGGTGGTCCCCACGTTCCGCGCGGACGCCGTGTTCGACCCGTCGGGGTCGGACTGGAGGCACGTGGTCGCGTCGATCGGTGAGGCCGCCGGCATCGACACGGGAACCCACGACGGGCTGTTGGCGGCTCTGCGCGCACGTCGCCAGTACTTCGTCCAGCACGGTGCCACCGCCACGGACACCGGGGTCCTCGACGCCGGGTCCACGCCGCTGTCGGCCTCGGAGCGCTCGCGGATCCACGCGGCCGCGATGCAGGGTCCGTCCGCTGTGACCGCGTCGGAGGCCGTCGCGTACCGCCACGACATGCTCTACCGGTGGGCCGAGATGAGCGTGGAGGACGGTCTCGTCATGCAGCTCCACCCCGGGGTGCTGCGGAACCACCACACCCCCACGCTCGAGCGCTTCGGGCCGGACACCGGGCACGACCTGCCCGCGGTCGGGTCCTTCACCGAACCGCTGCGGCCGCTGCTCGAGTCGTTCGGGACCGCGCCGGGGTTCCACCTCGTGCTCTTCACCGTCGACGAGACCGTGTTCTCCCGCGAGATCGGCCCGCTCGCCGGCTTCTACCCCGCCGTGTACGCCGGCGCTCCCTGGTGGTTCATCGACACCCCCGCGGCGATCGGCCGGTACCGGGCGGCCATCACCGACTCGGCGTCGTTCACGAAGACCTCGGGGTTCATCGACGACACCCGGGCGTACTGCTCGATCCCGGCGCGGCACGACATGGCTCGCCGAGCGGACGCGGCCTACCTGGCGTCGCTCGTGGTCACGCACGAGCTGTCCGAGGAGGACGCGGTGCGGACGGCGCGTCGGATCGTGTCGGACATCCCGAGGGCGACGTTCAAGCTCTGAGGCGGCGGCTTCGGGCCGGGCCGCTGTGTGCGAGGTTCCGTGATCGGTGGGACGCTCGCGGCGTCGCACGCAGCACGGAGCCTCGCACCGTGCGGATCTGTGTCACACGAGTTCGGCACCCGATCCTCGGAGGAGGTCGAGGGACCGCCGGATCTCGGCCTCCGCCGCGTCCGGAGTCGGGGACCAGTTGCACTCGAGTGAGACCGGACCGCGGTAGCCACCGTCGTGCACGGCCGCGAGGAAGTCGCGCCAGACGTCGTCGCCGCCCTCGGCACCGAGCGGGCGACGGTCGCGATCGCTGACGTGCACGTGGCCGATGCGGGCGCCGTGCTCCCGGAGGACGTCGAGCGACTCCCCCTCGTTCCGGATGTGGAACAGGTCGGCGACGACGTCCACCCCGTCGACGGCCGCGTCGTCCAGGAACCGGACGGTCTCGGCGACGGAGTGCAGGACGTTCGTCTCCGAACGGCTCAGCGGCTCGAGCACGATGCGGAGGTCGTTCGCCGCGGCGGTGTCCCGGGCTGTGCGGAGCACCTCGGCGAAGCGGCGGTGGGCCTCGGTCTCGGGCATGCCGTCGGGTGCCGTGCGTGCGGTCCCCGAGCCGAACACGATCTTCGCGCCCGGGTCGGCGACGGAGTGGACGATCGGGAGGACGGCCTCGAAGTAGTCCCGGACCGCGTCGGGGTCGGCGGTCAGCAGCGGGAGGTCACCGGGGACGAGGATCGCGAAGGACGGGAAACGGTCGCCGGTGTAGCCGTCGTCGAGCACCCAGCCGCCGCCGTGGCCGTGGCCGCCGTCGTGGCCGTTCGGCCGGATCGCCAGGTTGCCGGCGATCGTCGGCTCCACGTGGTCGGCGCCCGCGCGACGGACGGCCTCGGTCAGTGCTGCTCCGGCGACGACGCCGAATCCGGTGAAGGACATGGGGTCCATGCAACTCGGGGTGCGGCGGTCCGGCAGTCGTTGCCGTCCGTTGCCACGGGTCCGGTCAGTCGGCGGACTCGACGAGCTCGGAGAGCGCTCGGGCGATCTCGGGCACTGCGTCGAGGCACCCCTCCGCGATGGCGACGATGAACTCGTACGCCTGGTCGTTCGTCGCGGTCAGCCGCCGTCCGTTCACGCTGAGGAAGACGACGAGGAGCATGAGCCCGACGCGCTTGTTGCCGTCGACGAGGGCGTGGTTCCGCACCGCCGAGTGCACGAGCGCCGCGGCCTTCTCGACGATGGTCGGGTAGGCATCAGCACCGCCGACCGATGTCGCCGGCCGCGCGACGGCGGCTTCGAGCAACCCGACATCGCGGAGGAGGAATCCGTCGCCGAGCGTCCGACGAGCGATGTGCAGCGCTTCGTCGGTGGTGAGGTGGATCACCGACCGAGCCGTTCCAGCGCCTCGGCGTACCGCGGGAGTTCGCGGTCGAGGATGCTGTCGATCAGGTCGCTCCGGCTGTGGTGCTCGATGTACTCACGGATCGCGGCCCGGGCGATCTCCTGCATCGAGCGCTCTTCGAGATCGGCGCGCTTCCGCAGCGCGCTCGCTTCGTCGTCGTCGAGTCGGAGCGTCATGGCCATGCGGTTGATGGTATCACTCGTGATACCTGCAGCGAGGAGGCTGGTCACGGGCGCCAGCCCGGGGTCACGAGGCCGGTCTCGTAGGCGAAGACGACGAGCTGGGCGCGGTCGCGGGCGCCGAGCTTGATCATCGCCCGGGAGACGTGGGTCTTCGTGGTCATCGGGCTGACGAAGAGGTGCTGGGCGATCTCGGCGTTCGTCATGCCGACGGCCACGAGCTGCATGACCTGACGCTCGCGGTCGGTCAGGACGCCCAGCTCCGGCGCGAGGGACGACGGCTTCGCGTGGGTGGCGTACGCCTCGACCAGGGAACGGGTCGCCCGGGGCGAGAGCAGGGACTCCCCCGCGACGACGGTCCGGATCGCCCGGAGCAGCTCGGCCGGTTCGGTGTCCTTCACGAGGAATCCGGCAGCGCCACCGCGGATCGCCTCGAACACGTAGTCGTCTTCCTCGAAGGTGGTGAGGATGACCACGTGCACGCCCCCGAGTTCGGGCTCGGCCGAGATCCGTTGCGTCGCCACGAGCCCGTCGGTGCCCGGCATCCGGATGTCCATGAGGACGACGTCGGGGCGTTCCCGCCGTGCGACGTCCACCGCGGCGTCGCCGTCGCCCGCCTCGCCGACGACGGTCATGCCGGGTTCGGCGTCGACGAGTGCGCGGAGCCCGGCGCGGACGAGCACCTGGTCGTCGACGAGGAGCACGCGGATCGGGTCCGGGGCGATGCTGGCCGTGGTCATCGGGCGTCCTCGGGGTCGGTGCCGACCACCGGGAGGCGCGCTGCCACCCGCCAGCCGCCGTCGGTCGTCGGTCCGGCGGACAGGGTGCCGTCGACGGCGTTCGCACGTTCGCGCATCCCGATGATCCCGTTGCCGGTCGGGGCGAGCGGCTCGGTGGAGCCGACGTCGGCCACCCGCGGCTGGGACGGGCGGTCGGCGACGACGAGGTCCACGACGTCCGGGCCGATCGAGATCGACACGTCGGCCCGGTGTCCGGGGGCGTGGTTCATGACGTTCGTCACCGACTCTTGCACGATGCGGAACGCGTTCCGGTCCGTGATGCCGTGCACCGCCGATCGGTCGCCGTCGACGGCCAGGGTGACGTCGACGCCCGCGGCACGCGCTCGTTCCACCAGGTCGGCGACGCGGTCGAGGCCGGCGGTCGGGGCGCGCTCCGCCCCCTCGCGGTCGGGCGCTCCGTCGACCGAGCGCAGCACGCCGAGGATCGTCCGGAGTTCGACGAGGGCGTCGCGGCTGGAGTCGCGGATGTTCGCGAGAGAGTCCCGCGTCTGGTCCGGCAGGTCGGCGCCGAGGTGGAGGGCGACCCCGGCCTGGAGGTTGATGAGCGACATGCTGTGGGCGACCGAGTCGTGGAGCTCGCGGGCGATCCGCACCCGTTCGTCGGCGGCACGGCGCCGGTCGGCCTCGGCGCGCTGACGACGGCGTTCCGCGACCCGTTCGAGCCGGACCCGGACGAGTTCGGACACGGCGATGGTCACGGTGGCCCAGGCGATGCAGAGCAGCACGGCGCTGAGGTCGAGCACGGACGAGCGGCCGAGGACGGCATCGGCGGTCGGGAGCACGACGACGGCGAGCGCCGCCGAGGCGACGACCCACCAGCGGTGTCCGCGGAGCCACGCGTTGGCGAGCGCCATCGTCAGCGCGGCGACGAACGGCCCGCGCGGACTCACGACGAGGGCGTACCCGATCGTGGTCGCGAGGGTCAGGAGCAGCACCGACCGTGGCCACCGCCAGCGCCACGGGAGCACCACGACGCCGGCCACGAGGAAGCCGATCGCGAGCGGGCCGAGGTGCACCGGCTCGACCGCACCGGTGAACGCGTGCCGTGCCCAGGGTGGGCCGGCCGAGTCCGTCCCGACACCGGGTCCGTCCAGCACGCGCGATGCGAGCAGCGTCCCGACGATCTGCAGGAACGCCACCGGCAGGACCCGACCGACCCGGGCGAAGCGACGGCGCCCGACCCAGCGGGTGTCGTCGCTCGCCCGGTCGGCGAGGGTCGGGGTGGTGTCCATGGCTCGAGCCTAGGGTCGGCTGCCGCCCGCGGCATCGGGCGTGCGCACGACCTGTGGACTACTCCCGCGGGAGTAGTCGGGTGTGGAGGAGGACGTGCACTACGACTGCGGGAGCAGGCGGAAGTGGGGCTGCGGGACGGACGCGCGCCGCGCCTCCTGGACCGAGTCTTGGACGGTCGTGACAGCGACGCCGAACCGACCACAGGAGGTCACCATGCTCACCACCATCGCCGCCACCGCTCCCTACTGGCACGGCGGCGGGTTCCCGTTCCCCGTCTTCCCCGCGTTCTTCTTCGTCGCGTTCCTCGTCGTGTTCCTCGTGTTCGGCGTGCTCCGGCGCGGCAGCTGGCGGGCGCGGTCGGACGCCCGCTCGGTGCTCGCCGACCGGTTCGCCCGCGGCGACATCGACGCCGAGGAGTACCGGTCGCGGCTGTCCGAGCTCAGCCGGAAGTGACCGAGAGCGCGGAGAGGATCGCCGTCACCGTCTCGTCGACCGAGCCCTCGATCGATACGGTGACGGCGGCCTCATCCGGCTGCGGTCGCTCGAGCGTCGCGAACTGCGAGTCGAGCAAGGAGCTCGGCATGTACTCGTGGTGACGGTGCGCCTGGCGGTCGGCGATCAGGTCGTGCGAGCCGTCGAGGAAGGCGATCACGAGGGTCGGCGCCGAGGCGCGGAGACGGTCGCGGTAGACACGCTTGAGCGCCGAGTTCGCCATCACGCAGCGGTGGCCGGAGTCCTCGACCTCGGCGATCCGCGCGGCGCAGGCGTCCAGCCAGGGCCAGCGGTCCTCGTCCGTGAGCGGGATCCCCTGCCGCATCTTCTCCTTGTTCGCGGCGGGGTGCAGGTCGTCCGCGTCCACGAAGACCGTGGGCTGAGCCTGGGCGGCGAGGGCGTCGGCGAGGGCCTGCCCGATCGTCGACTTGCCGGAACCGGAGACCCCCATCACGAGCAGGGGCGGGAGGACAGCGCGCTCGGTCATTCCTCCACCGTATTGGGCCGGTGAACAGTCGTCCCCAGTTGCCGTAACACCCGGGCGGTCCCAGGCTGCGGACCGTAGGTTGGTGCCGAACGTCAGGACGAAGGAGACCTCGTGGCAGAGAACAACGGACAGGCGAACATCGGCGTGGTCGGTCTGGCGGTGATGGGTTCGAACCTCGCTCGGAACCTCGCCTCGCGGGAGGGCAACACCGTCGCGGTCTACAACCGCACGTACGCCCGCACCGAGGAACTGCTGAACGAGCACGCGGACGCCGGCTTCATCGCGTCCGAGTCGATCGACGACTTCGTGGCCTCGCTGTCCAAGCCGCGCACGGCCATCATCATGGTGCAGGCGGGCAAGGGCACCGACGCGGTCATCGAGCAGCTCGCGGAACGGTTCGAGGACGGCGACATCATCGTCGACGGCGGCAACGCCAACTTCCACGACACCATCCGCCGCGAGCACGACCTGCGCGACAAGGGTCTCAACTTCGTCGGCACCGGTATCTCCGGCGGTGAAGAGGGTGCCCTGAAGGGGCCGTCGATCATGCCCGGCGGTTCGAAGGAGGCCTGGGAGACCCTCGGCCCGATCCTCAAGTCGATCGCCGCCGTCGCCGAGGGCGAGCCGTGCGTGACCCACATCGGCACCGACGGTGCCGGCCACTTCGTGAAGATGGTGCACAACGGCATCGAGTACGCCGACATGCAGCTCATCGCCGAGTCGTACGACCTGCTCCGCCGCGTCGGCGGGCTGTCCGTCGAGGACCTGGTGAAGGTGTTCGACGAGTGGAACGGCGGCGACCTCGAGTCCTACCTGATCGAGATCACCGTCGAGGTCCTCAAGCAGCAGGACGCCGACACGGGCAAGGCCCTCGTCGACGTCATCCGCGACGAGGCCGGGTCGAAGGGCACCGGCGTGTGGACCGTGCAGAACGCGGTCGGCCTCGGCATCCCCGTCTCCGGCATCGGCGAAGCGGTGTTCGCCCGCGCGGTGTCGTCCAAGCCGGTCCAGCGCGCTGCGGTGCAGAAGGCCTTCCCCGACCGTCCCGCCATCGCCGAGGTCCCGGACGGGTTCGAGGACGACGTCCGCGCGGCGCTCTACGCGTCGAAGGTCGTCGCGTACGCACAGGGCTTCGACCTCATCATCGCCGGGGCGAAGGAGTACGGCTGGGACATCAACCTCGGCAACATCGCGAAGATCTGGCGCGGCGGCTGCATCATCCGCGCGCAGTTCCTCAACCGCATCGTCGAGGCGTACGACAAGAACCCCTCGCTCGAGTCGCTGCTGGTGGACCCGTACTTCGCGAACGCCGTGCAGGAGGGCGAGGCAGCGTGGCGTCGCATCGTCGGCATCGCGGCGGCGTCGGGGATCCCGGCGCCGGGGTTCGGGTCCGCGCTGTCGTACTTCGACTCGCTCGCCTCCGACCGCCTGCCCGCCGCGCTCATCCAGGGGCAGCGGGACTTCTTCGGCGCGCACACCTACCAGCGCATCGACAAGGACGGCACCTTCCACACGCTCTGGTCGGACGACGACCGGCGTGAGGTCGAACAGGAACCGTCGACCCACTAGGCAGCGGCGACGACCGCACCACGAGAGGGCCTCGCCGATCGGCGGGGCCCTCCGTGTTCCCCGCCACGCGCCACGCGCTACGCGCTACGCGCTACGCGACGATGCGTTCGCGCGCGAGGTCGGCCACGAGCCGCTCCATCCGTGGGCCCCGGCCCAGCATCCGCCGCGAGCCCGGCGCCGCACGGACGAAGAACGTCGCCACCGCTGTCGTGTCGTCGGGCCGGACGTAGTGCATGGCGATCGCCCACGACCGACCGTCGCCGTGCACGTCCTCGAGGCCAACGTGCACCATCCGGCTCCACCGGATCACGAGCAGCCGGGTCGCACGACGTTCCTCGAGTTCCCACAGCGAGGCCTCGGTCGCACCGAAGGCCCACGTCACCCGGTGCCCGAGCGCGACGTCCGGCCGGACGGACTCCACCGATGCCCGGAGCTCCGGGGTCGGTGCCGCCGGGACGAGCCACACCGTCGGGTCGATCCGGCGGATCGCGAGGGCCAGGGCTTCGTCCTCGTGCCGCCGTCGGAGCGACCAGCCCCGCAGCACGGCACCGGCGATCACGAGGAGGCCGACACCGATCACGGCGACCTCGGCGATGCCGAAGAAGGTCAGGTCGGCGTCGGGCGTGGTGGACACCACGATGATGCGTGCCGTGAGCAGGGCCGCCCACACGCCGACGATGATCCAGCGCAGCACCAGGAGACGTCGTGCCTGCGACATCGGGTGGCGGTCCCGTCGCCGGGCGCGACCGAAGCGCGGGACACGATCGGGACGCCTCAGCACCCCTCGATCCTCGCATGCTCCACCCGCGACCGGCTGGCCGGCACCGGTGAACGCCCGACGAACCGGCGGCCCCGCTCATGCGGGGTACGGGTCGTCCACGGGCGCGGACACCGCCGGCTCTGTCCACCGCATGCACGACTGTCAGCACACACGCGGCACGGTCGACCTACGCTCGGCCCGTGACCACTGACCTCGCGCCCGCCCCCGTGGCGGTCTCGCGCCCCCGCCTGCTCGCGGCCGCGACGGGCATCGTCGCCGCGCTCGCATTCTTCGCCGCCGCGGAACTCGGTGCCCTCGTCCTCGGTGGTGCCGGCAGCCCCCTCGTCGCGGTCGGTTCGGCGGTCATCGACCTCGCACCCCCGGGCGCGAAGGACCTCATGGTCACGCTGTTCGGCACCGGCGACAAGGTCGCGCTGTTCGTGCTCATGGCGGTCATCGTCGCCGTGGTCAGCGCCGGGGCGGGCATCCTCGAACGCGCCCGCCCGCCGTTCGGGGCCCTGGTCTTCGCCGTGGGCGGTGCCCTCTCGCTCCTGGCCGTCACCACCCGTTCCGGCAGCGGCACGCTGGACGGGGCTCCGTCCGTGCTCGGGGTCGCCGCGGCCGTCATCGTGCTCCGGCTGCTCACCGCCAGGCTCCGCCGGTGGGAGTCGGCAGCCGCCGTGCCCTCCGCCGCGCCCAGACCCGCCTCTGCGGAACGTCGCGCCTTCCTGGTCTGGGGTGTGACGGCGGCGGCCGTCGCGGTCGTGGTGGGCGGCGCCTCCCGTCTGGGCACCGCCGCCGCGCAGGCGACCGCTGCCGCACGCCGGGCCGTCCGGCTGCCGGCCCCGGCGACCACCGCACCCGCGGTCCCGGCCGGGGCGTCGCTCGACGTCGAGGGCATCACGCCCTACGTCACCCCGAACAGCGACTTCTACCGGATCGACACCGCGCTGCGGGTGCCGTCGGTCGACACCGCCGACTGGAAGCTCCGCATCCACGGAGCCGTCGACCACGAGGTCGAGCTCACGTGGGACGACCTGCTCGCCCTCCCGCTCGAGGAACACCACGCGACGCTGAGCTGCGTCTCGAACGAGGTGGGCGGGGACCTCATCGGCACCGCACTCTGGCTCGGCTACCCGATCCGGAAGCTGCTCGAGCGCGCCGGGCCCCACGCGAGCGCCGACATGGTGCTGTCGCGCAGCATCGACGGGTTCACGGCGGGCACGCCCCTCGACGTCCTGCAGGACGACGGCACGGCCGCGCTGCTCGCCGTGGGGATGAACGGCGAGCCGCTGCCGCCGGAGCACGGGTTCCCGGTGCGCATGGTGGTCCCGGGGCTCTTCGGCTACGTGTCCGCGACGAAGTGGGTCACCGAGCTCGAGGTCACGCGGTTCGCCGACGCCCAGGGCTACTGGACGCCGCGCGGCTGGTCGGAACGCGGTCCGGTCAAGCTGGAGTCGCGCATCGACACCCCGCGTGCGGGCGCGACGGTCGACGCCGGTTCGACGGTGGCGATCGCCGGGGTCGCGTGGCAGCCGCAGACCGGGGTGAAGGGTGTGCAGGTCCGGGTCGGGGACGGCGCGTGGGAAGAGGCGACCCTCGCGGACTCCGTCTCGGCCGACACGTGGCGGCAGTGGGTCTACCGGTGGACGCCGACGAAGGGGTCGCACCGCATCCAGGTCCGCGCGGTGAGTGCGGACGGCGAGGTGCAGACGAGCGTCGAGCGGCCCCCCGCTCCGAACGGGGCGTCGGGATGGCACACGGTCGAGGTCCGCGCGGCCTGAGACGGTGTGGACCGTCCGTCGTCACGGACAGGAGGCGCGGCGCGCCTCGACGACGCGGGTCACCTCGACGGCGCGGATCGTCTCATGCGGGACGCGTCGCCACGACACAGGTCCCGTCGACCTCGTCGTCGGACTCGACGGCCACCGCGAGGCCCGCAGCCTCGAAGACGGCCGCCGACGTCGGTGCCTGCGCAGCCGACACCTCGATGACGACCGCACCCCCGGGTCGGAGCCACTCCCCCGCCCCCGACGCGATCCGCCGGTGCAGGTCGAGCCCGTCCACCCCGCCGTCGAGCGCGACACGGTGCTCGTGGTCGCGGGCCTCCGACGGCATCATCGGGATGGACCCCGTCGGCACGTAGGGCGCGTTCACGGCGATGACGTCGACGAGCCCGCGGAACCGGTCGGGCAGCGGCGCGAAGAGGTCCCCGGCGACGACGATCCCGCGGTCGCCGATGTTCTCAGCAGCGACGTCGACCGCCGCCGGGTCGATGTCCGCCGCGACGAGGTCGAGGGCACCGACACGACCGAGGAGCGCGACCGAGATCGCCCCGGCACCGCAGCAGAGGTCCACGACACGGTCGTAGCGGTGCAACCGGCGTGCGGCCTGCTCCACGACGACGGTGGTGCGGGCCCGGGGCACGAAGACGCCCGGCGTCACGCGGAGGCGGTGCCCGTCGAACGCCGCCCAGCCGAGCACGTACTCGAGCGGTTCGCCGCCGAGCCGTCGCTGCACGAGCGCCCGCAGGCGAACCGCGTCACCGTCGCCGGCCTCGAGCAGGAGGTCCGCCTCGTCCTCGGCGAAGACGCTGCCCGCGGCCCGGAGCCGGGCCGCGAGCGCGTCGCGCACGGGTGCGGTCAAGCGGCGCCGTCGAACATCGAGGTGACCGACCCGTCGTCGAAGACCTCGTGGATGGCGCGGGCGATGAGCGGTGCGATCGGCAGGACCTCGAGGCGGTCCCAGCGCTTGTCCTCCGGCAGCGGCAGGGTGTCGGTGACGACGACCCGGTCGATGAACTCGCTCTGGAGCAGCTCCGTCGCGGGGTCGGAGAACACCGCGTGCGTCGCCGCGACGACCACGCCGGTGGCACCGGCGGCCTTGAGCGCCTCTGCTGCCTTGGCGATGGTGCGGCCGGTGTCGATCAGGTCGTCGACGAGCAGGCACACACGACCCGAGACGTCACCGACGATCTCGTGCACGGACACCTGGTTCGGCACGAGCGGGTCGCGGCGCTTGTGGATGATCGCGAGCGGCGCGCCGAGCTTCTCCGACCAGATGTCGGCGACGCGCACGCGGCCCATGTCCGGCGAGACGACCGTCAGCGTCGACGGGTCGAGGGTCTGCTGGAAGCGCTCGAGCAGGACCGGCATGGCGAACAGGTGGTCGACCGGGCCGTCGAAGAAGCCCTGGATCTGTGCGGCGTGCAGGTCGACGCTCATGATGCGGTGCGCACCAGCGGCCTTGAACAGGTCGGCGACGAGTCGCGCCGAGATCGGCTCGCGACCACGGCCCTTCTTGTCCTGCCGCGCGTACGGGTAGAACGGCGCGACGACGGTGATGCGCTTCGCCGACGCACGCTTCAGGGCGTCGACCATGATGAGCTGCTCCATGAGCCACTCGTTGATCGGCGCGGTGTGGGACTGGATGACGAACGCGTCACAGCCGCGGACCGACTCGTCGAAGCGGGCGTAGAGCTCCCCGTTCGCGAAGGTCCGTGCATCGGTCGGGACGAGGTCCACGCCGAGTTCCTCGGCGATCTCGGCCGAGAGCGCCGGGTGTGCTCGCCCTGAGACGAGGACGAGTCGTTTCTGGCCGGTCGTTTTGATTCCGGACAAGTGCGGTGCTCACTCCCTGACCCCGCGGGGCCGTGTTGATCGGCCCGAGAGCCGTCAGATCTGTTCGCCGTTCGCGCGCCGAGCGGCCTCGGCAGCCGGCGAACCG
Organism: Curtobacterium sp. USHLN213; assembly: GCF_037144815.1. Lineage (NCBI taxonomy): Bacteria > Bacillati > Actinomycetota > Actinomycetes > Micrococcales > Microbacteriaceae > Curtobacterium > Curtobacterium sp. USHLN213. The sequence continues at coordinate 28,041 of NZ_JBBCYQ010000011.1, forward strand.
GGTCGGTGTTCCTCGACCCATCCGTCGGTGTTGCGCTGTGGGGCGTAGCTGATCGCCAGCGACCCGGCAGGGACGTCCTTGCGGACGGTCGTACCCGCGCCGGTGTACGCTCCGTCACCAATCCTAACCGGGGCGACGAACACGTTGTGCGACCCTGTACGGACGTTCGAGCCGACCTCGGTCCGGTGCTTGTGCACCCCGTCGTAGTTCGCCGTGATCGTGTTCGCGCCGATGTTCGAGTCCTCGCCCACCTCGGCGTCGCCGATGTACGACAGGTGCGGCACCTTGCTGCCCCGGCCGATCGTCGCGTTCTTCGTCTCGACGAAGGTGCCGATCTTGCCTCCGTCGCCGAGGATCGTGCCCGGTCGCAGGTAGGCGAACGGTCCGACGGAGGCGCCGTCACCGATCACCGCGAGGGTCGCGTCGACGCGGTTCACCACGGCGCCGACGCCGACCTCGGTGTCGCGCAGGGTGGTGTCCGGCCCGACGACCGCGCCCGATGCGATCGCGGTGGCGCCGATGAGCTGGGTGCCCGGGAGGACCTCGGCGTCGGGTTCGATCGAGACGTCGAGGTCGATCCACGTCGTCGCCGGGTCCTGCACCGTGACGCCGGCGAGCTGGTGCCGACGGACGATGCGCGCGTTCAGCACCCGCGCGGCGTCGGAGAGCTGCGCCCGGTCGTTGATGCCGGCGACCAGCCACGGGTCGGTCAGCGTGACGACGTCGATGCGCGCGCCCCGCGCCCCGATGAGTGCCGGCGCGTCGGTGATGTACTTCTCGCCCTGCGCGTTCGCCGTGGTGAGCGACGGCAGGACCGCACGGAGGTGCGTGACGTCGAAGGCGTAGATGCCCGCGTTGGCCTCGGTGATCGTGAGCTGCTCGGCGGTCGCGTCCTTGTGCTCGACGACCCCGACGAACGCGCCGTCGGCGTCGCGGACGATGCGGCCGAGGCCGGTCGGGTCCGGTGCGATCGCGCTCACGAAGGTGGCGCCGTTGCCGCCGCCGACGTGGGCGTCCACGAGTGCTCGGAGCGACGCCGCGTCGAGCAGCGGCACGTCGCCGGACAACACGACGACGGCGCCGTCGAAGTCCGCCGGAAGCGCCTGCACCGCGACCTCGACCGCACGGCCGGTACCGGGGACGTCGTCCTGGTCGACCACGATGGCGTCGGGGGCACGCTCGGTGACCTCGGCCGCGACGAGCTCCCGTTCGTGCCGCACGACGACGGCGACGTGCTCCGGCTCGAGGGACGACGCCGTCCGGAGCACGTGCGCGATGAGCGGCAGCCCGGCGAGGCGGTGCAGGACCTTCGGAGTGGACGACTTCATGCGCGTGCCCTGCCCGGCGGCGAGGACGACGACGGCGATGCGCTGGTCGGTCATGGCTCCATCCTGGCGCACGCTCGCTGCGGAGTCCGGCGGAACCGCGCCAGGGGCGCAACCGTGCGCGGAACCGCAGCCGGCGGGCGGGCCGGCACCGCGCCTCCTGGCACCGCCCGACGGGAGGCGTCAGCCGAGGTCCGCCGCGTCACCCGTGCCGCAGTGTGAGACCGCGGCGAGCGAACTGCGCGTGGTCGCCGCCCCGAACTGGATGCGTTCGACGTCACCACCGGCCCCCTTGACGACGAACTGTCGACTGCCGTCGTTGAGCGAGGACTCCGAGTACTGGACGGTCAGCCCGTCCGCAGCCCACGACCGGCCGACGGTCTGCACCGCGGCCTGCGGATCGGGCAGACCCGCACCGATGCGGGTGAGGTTGTCGAGCGCTCCGGAGGTGCCGTCACCGAGTCGACACTCCTGGGCGTAGGCGTTCTCCTGTGCGTCATCCCACAGGACGCCCGAGGTCCGCATGGTCGAAGCGACGTACGCGGAAGCGAGATCGCGCTGGTGCTGGACGGTCGGTGTGCTCGGTGTGCTCTGCACCGGGGTGCCGCCGGTCGGCGGAGCGGAACACGCGGCGAGCGTCAGTGTCAGGGCGAGCAGGGTCCCCGCTGCCGCGCCTCGGGCGCGTCCGCTCACCGTCTCGGTCCCGTCGGATGTCGAAGGAGTCCGGCTGCGAGGCGCGCGGTCAGCCGAGGTCCGCTGCGTTCCCGGTGCCGCACTTCGACACGCCGCTCATGGTGGTCTTGGTCGTCGCCGCGCCGAACTGGATGCGCTCGACGGCGCCGCCGCTGCCGTTCACCAGGTACCGCTTCGCACCCGACGTCATCTCGTCCGTCGAGTACTCCACCTTCAGCCCGTCCGTCACCCAGGCCGTGCCCACCGCCTTCGTCACGGCCTCCGGGTCGTCGACGCCCGCACCGGTCCGGACGATGTTGTAGAGCGCGCCCGCCGAGCCGTCCGCGAGCACGCAGTCCTGCGCGTACTCGTCGGACTGGTCCGCGTCCCAGTCGACCCCCGAACGGCGCATCGTCTCCTCGACGTAGTCTGCCGCCTGTCGGCGCTGGTGCTCTGCGGTCGGTGCAGCCTGCACGGTGTCCTCCTTGGTCGGGGTGCCCGCCGCGCAGCCCGCGAGCAGGATCGCGGCGAGCAGCACCGTCCCGATCGTCGTCGATCGTCTGATCACAGTGACGGTCCCATCATGTTGTCGAGCAGGGTCTTGTCATGATCGCTCAACCCGGCGTCGTCAGCGGGCGTCATGCCGACCCCGTCGTGCATCGTGGCCCTCGCGACGTTGTTCAGGGACTCGGTTCCGAGGTTGAAGTAGCCGGTCCCCCCGCCGTAGCCGATCGGGTCGTGCATCGTGACCCCGGCGCCCTCCGACGGGTCCCCACCGTTCGTCCCGAAGGTCGTGGCGCCGAACGACGCGTCCATCGGGTCCGCACGACCGCTGCCGAGCCGGCCGAGCCACGCGTACTGGTCGCGTGGGTTGTCGTTCGGGTCCGCCGTCGGCAGCCCGGACGTCCCCTGTCCGGCGTAGACGTGGTCGGCGTCGATCCCCTTCGCACCACCGACGTCCCCTTCGATGCCGGCGGAGGCGACGGCCACGAAGTTGTCGACGTGCACGACCGTGCCGTGCAGCGCGTCGGCGCCGGTCGTCGTGCCGTACGAGTGTCCGACGACGTTGAGTGTGGGATGGTCGGTCCGCGCTGCCTGGAAGCCCGACAGGTCGTCCGCGAGGCGGGTCGCACCCGCTCGCGCCGCGTCGCCGTGGAGCACGCCCCAGGAAGCCGGCGGGGCCGGGGGTGCTTCGTAGTTCATCCAGGCCACGACAGCGTGCGAGGTGCCCGAGTCGTCGAGGTCCTCCTGCGCCCGCCAGAGGTTCTGCGCCCCGGTCGTCCACCCCGAGGTGTCCTTCGTGGTGGTCCCCATCCCGGGCACCATGTACGTCACGTTCTCCGCGGTGTCCACGTCACCGACCGCCACCGCCGCGAGCGGCGGCTGGTGGTCGGTGGCGAGGGTGAGCAGCGCGCGACCGGGCTTCGCCGTCGACGCCAGGGTCTTCTCGATGTTCCGGTACGCGTCGAGGTTCGCCTGCGCCGCCTCGATCGACTGGTCCGCCGCCTGCGACGCCGGCCACCCGAGCCCCACGCGCCGGTCCTTCGCGTCCGCGAGGTCCTGCTCGGCCTGGGCCACGGCCGACACGAGCGTCATCCGGTTCGCCCGGTCCCGCGCCCAGGCCGGCAGCCCCGCGAGGTTGCCGACGACCGCGGGCAGCGATGCGATGAGCGCGTCCTGGGCGGCGCTGTGCTCGGCGCCGGTCGTGTCCTTCCCACCGCCCAGGGTCTTCCAGAGCGCGGCGACCTCGTCGGGCGACATGTCGGCGATGCGGTCGGCGAGGTTGCGGTCGAGCATCAGGAGCGCGCCGAGTTCGGTCGGCGACAGGCCCGCGAGCATCGACGCGAGGTCCTCGTCGGTCGCGCCGACGCCACGTCCCTCGATGCTGCCGAGGCGTCCGAGCGTCTCGGGGCCGGTGATCACCCGGAGCAGCGCCTGGTCGGCCGTCGTGCGGTCCTGCACGAGCTGCTCCCACTGCGCGTCGAGCGCTGCGGACCGGTCGCCGGCGTCGGCGATCGCCCGCTCCGCGTTCGCGAGGCTCGTGGCGTCCGCCTCGGTCGCGTCGTCGGCCTTCGCGGCGGAGCGGAGCGTCGGCAGCGTGAGCTGCTGTCCGGCGAGCTCGGCCGCGACGGTCCCGCGCTGCAGGCGGATCGCGTCCGCGTCGTCCTTGATGCGCTGGACGTCCTTCGCGTACTGGTCGAAGGCGTCCCCGGCGGCGTCGAAGAGCGCCACGAGGCCGGACGCGCTCGGCCGCATCTCGTCGAGCAGCGCCGCGAAGCGGGTCTGCGCGTCGCCCTTCCACGTCGGCGATGCGGTGACGTCGGACGCCGAGGCGATCTTCGCCAGGGCGTCCTGCACGGCGTCGGCCCGGTCGTGCCAGTGCTTCCCCAGGGCGGTGATGCCGGCGGGGTCGCCGACGTCTGGCTCTTCGCCGCTCACTTGCCGTCCGCCTGCTTCGCGAGGGCGGCTTCCTGCGCGTCGACCTGCGCACCGAGGTCGTGCGGGAAGGTCGCGGCCTGCTCGAGGGCCGCGTCGACGGCGTCGATCATGCCCTGGTGGGCGAGCGACAGGCCGGCGGTGCGGCTGACCACCTCGGTCACGCCGAGGCAACCGGTGTCGAGGCCGGTGAACCGGGCGGTGTCCGCACCGAGTGCCGTCCGGGCGTCGGTCAGCGCGGTCGCGACCGCCGCGAGCGTCTCGGACTCGATCCGCAGTTCTGCGGCCCCCATGTGTTCCCCCCGTCGTTCCCCCGTGGACGTCGGAGACGATAGCACCACGGTCTCCGACACGCTCGGACTCAGCGCCCGCCCACCGGCTCCCGCCGCACGAACGCCATGAGCACCAGCCCCGCCACCAGCACCACGACGACCCCGAGGATCCCGTACCGCGTCGACCCGCCGACGGTCACCGCCACCCCGAAGAGCGCCGGCGCGAGGAACGACGCCGCGCGCCCGGTCGTGGCGTACAGGCCGAAGAGCTCGCCCTCGCGGCCGGGCGTCGCCAACCGCGCCAGGTACGCTCGCGAGGACGACTGGACCGGCCCGACGAACAGCGCCAGCGTCAGGCCGAGGACCCAGAAGCCCGCGGTGACGTTCCCCACCGCGAACACGCCGATCCCGCACACCGCGAGCCCGACGAGCGACACCGTGATGATCGCGCGTGAACCGAACCGGTCGTCGAGCCTGCCGGACAGGAACGTGGCGATGCCCGCGACGATGTTGGCCGCGATGGCGAAGAGGATCACCTGCGACGGGCTGAAGCCGAACACCTGCGCGGCGACGATCCCGCCGAAGGTGAACACGGCGCCGACGCCGTCGCGGAACACCGCGCTCGCCAGCAGGAACGCGAGGACGTTCCGGCGCTCGCGCCAGAGCCGGGCGATGTCCCGCCCGAGGTCCCGGTACGCCCCGAGCAGGCTGCCGGCGCGCGAACGGTCCGGCGCGGCCTCGGGGACGGTGACGAACAGCGGGATCGAGCTCACGGCGAGCCACACGGCGGCGATGCCGATCGCGACGCGGACGTCCCACTGCCCCGAGGCCACGGTCGCCGGCAGCTGCAGGAGCCCCGCGACGTCGCCTCCGCCGAAGTCCTGGATGCAGAGCACGAGCAGGACGACGAGCAGCACGATGCCGCCGAAGTACCCGGCCGCCCAGCCGATCGCCGAGACGCGTCCGGTCTGCTCCCCCGACGCGACCTGTCCGAGCATCGCGTTGTAGCCGACGCTCGCGATCTCGTAGGCGACGGTCCCGATGCCGAGCAGGGCCGCCCCGAGCAGCAGGTACGGCTGGCTCGGCGCGACGAACACCATGCCGCCGATCGAGAGCGCGATGCCGATCGTGGCGATGAGCACCGACCGGCGCCGGTGCCCGGACGTGTCCGCCAGGCGGCCGACCGCCGGGGCGACGAGCGCGACGACGATGCCGGCGATCGTCAGTGCCGTCGAGACGACGGCCGCGTTGTGCGCGAGCTCCCGCTCGACGACCGCCTTCCCGGCGGCGGACGTGTCGGCGACGAGCGCCGGGTCGACGAACGCGCGGCTCGCCAGGTAGGTGCTGAACACGAAGGTCGTGACGACCGCGTTGAACGCCGCGGATCCCCAGTCCCACAGTGCCCAGGACACGAGGGCGCGGCGGTCGGTGCGCTGCGGCACGGCAGCCGCGGGTGAAGCCGTCATGCGCGAACCGTAGCGCGTCCGGGTGTCGCGACGGTGGCCCCAGAGGGGACCACAGGACGGACGGGAGGGACGGTGGGGGCCCGACCCGTCCCTCCCGTCCGTCGTCCGGTCACGTCGCGGACGGCGCGCCACCCGGGTAGACGACCGACTTGAGCGACTCGGGGTCGGTGTCGCTCTCGAGGGCCTCGCGGACGTCGTCGAGGCCGAAGCGGCCCGTGACGAGCGAGTCCAGGTCCACCTGTCCCGACGCGACCAGCTCGATCGCGACCGGCCAGGTGCCGGTGTACCGGAAGATCCCGGTGACCGTGACCTCGAGGTTCTGGATGTGCTCGACCGGCAGCGTCATCTCGGAGTTGCCGAGCCCGACGAGGACGGCGGCCCCGGCCGGTCCGACGGCCTTGATGCCGTCGGAGACGGCCCGCGGTGCACCACTGGCGTCGATGAAGGCGTCGAACGGCGGCAGGTCGGACGCCACGGAGACCACGGTGGGGTCGACGGTCTCGCTCGCGCCGAAGGAGAGCGCACGCTCGCGGCGCTCCGGGACGAGGTCGCTGATGACGATCCGCGAGGCGCCGAACGCCCGCGCGGCCTGCGCGCAGATGATGCCGATCGGACCGGCCCCGGCGATGAGCACGCTCGACCCGGGGACGATCCCGGCCTTGCGGACCGCGGCGATGCCGACGGAGAGGGGTTCGAGCAGGGCTCCGGCCTCGAACGACACCGAGTCGGGCAGCGTGTGCGCGAACTCGGACTCGATCGTGACGAACTCGGCGAACGCCCCGTCCACCGGCGGCGTCGCGTAGAAGCGCATGTGCGGGCAGAGGTTGTACCGCCCGGCGAGGCACTGGGCGCAGCGGTGGCACGGTCGCTGCGGCTCGATCGCCACGCGCTCCCCGACGCGGGACGGGTCGACGCCCTCGCCGACCGCGGTGATCGTGCCGGAGAGCTCGTGGCCGAGCACGAGGGGCTCCTCGACGACGAAGTCCCCGATCCGGCCGTGGCGGTAGTAGTGCACGTCGGAGCCGCACACGCCGACCGCGGCGACCCGGACGAGGACGTCGCCGGGGTCGACCGCGGGGACAGGGCGGTCCTCGACGGTGAGGTCCTGGGTGCCGAGCAGCACGCTGACGCGCTGGGTGGAGGTCATGCGGTTCTCGCTTCCTCGGCCGCGTCGTCGCGGCCGGACGGGTGGGTGGTCGTGGGGGTGGGTGTGGCCGGCACCGCGTCGGTGATCCGGTCCGGGTCGCGCAGCAGGGCGCCGAACGCGATCTCGGCGGCCCCGTGCACGAGCACGTCGGACCCGAGCGCAGCCGGCACGATGCGGAGGCGGTCGGCGGTCCCGGTCATCGACTGCGCTCGGACGTCGTCGAGGATCCGGTCGCCGACGTGGTCGAGCAGCACGCCGAGGAAGCCGCCGAGCACGACGACCGACGGGTTCACGGTGTGGATCGCGTTGCGGAGGGCCGTGGCGAGGGCTGCCACCTGGCGGTCCACGACCCGTTCGACCTCGGGTCGGCCCTCGGCGAGCGCCGCGGCGAGGGCGACCAGGTCGTCCGGAGCGGTCCCGGCCGCGGTCGCCAGGGCGTCACGGGAGGCCTCGGTCTCGAGGCAGCCGACGGCACCGCAGTGGCACCGGATGCCGTTCGCCGCGACGAAGGTGTGTCCGAGCTCGCCCGCGTACCCGTCGGCACCGCTCAGCGGTCGGCCGGCCGTGATGACCCCGCCGCCGATGCCGCTCGCGCCGCCGTTGAGGTACACGAGGTCGTCGACGCCCCGGCCGCTGCCGGCGAGCCGTTCCGCCCAGGCACCGACGTTGGCGTCGTTCGCGGCCCGAACCGGCAGCCCGGTCCGTTCGGCGAGGGGCCCGGCGAAGGGCGCGTCGTGCCAGCCGAGGTGCGGTGCGTACTGGACGGTCCCGTCCTCCACCCGGACCGTCCCGGGCACGGCGACCCCGATCCCGACGAGCCGGAGCGTCGCGGTGCCGGCCGACCCCGGACGGATCCGGTCGAGCAGCCCGGCGACGGTCTCGACCGCTTCGCCGGGCGTGGGCGGACGGTGCTGCGGTTCGACGAGGCGGCTCCGCACCGTGCCGTCGAGCCCGACGAGGGCGACCGAGACGGCGTCGACCTCGACCGTGACCGCGGCGGCCACGACGTCCGGCGCGGCCCGGACGACCGGACTCGGCCGCCCGACGCCGGTCCCCGGTGCACCGGCTGCTGGGAGGTCCTCGTGGAGGAGGCCGCGGTCGACGAGTTCGCCGACGAGCGCGAGGGTCGTCGAGCGGTTCAGGCCGGTGCGCCGGGTGATCTCGGCGCGGGTGATCGGCCCCTCCTCGTGGACGAGCCGGAGGACGCGCGCCGCGTTGCCCGGCGCGGGCGAAGACGCGGGCAACGGCGTCGCGGCGGTCGTGCTCGTCATCGGTCCCTCGTCGTGGTCGGTGGGCGGGTGGGTTGGCGCCGGCCCGAGTCTCGGGCCGGCGGACAGTTTCGCGGACTCCGCGCCGCGAAACCGTCCGCGTGGCCGAGTCTCGGCGCCGCGGGCCGCGCTACCGCGAGCGCGAGAACGCCGCGTCGAACGCGGCCTCGGGCGGCGCGATCGTCCCGAGCTTCCGGACGAACGCCAGTGCCTCCGGTCCGCCGACGAGCCGGTCCATGCCGGCGTCCTCCCACTCGACACTCGTCGGCCCGGCGTACCCGATGTGGTTCAGCACGCGGAACACCCGCTCCCACGGCACGTCCCCGTGCCCGGCGGTGACGAAGTCCCACCCGCGCCGGGGGTCGCCCCACGGCAGGTGCGACGACAGTCGTCCGTTGCGCCCGTCGAGCTGCTTCACCGACTCCTTGCAGTGCACGTGGTACACCCGGTCGGCGAAGTCGAGCAGGAACGCGGCGGGGTCGAGGTCCTGCCAGACGAAGTGCGACGGGTCGAAGTTGAACCCGAACGCGGGGCGGTCGGCGAACACCTCGAGCGTCCGCTTCGCCGTCCAGTAGTCGTAGGCGATCTCGGAGGGGTGCACTTCGAGCGCGAAGCGGACGCCGACCTCCTCGAACACGTCGAGGATCGGCGACCACCGATCGTGGAAGTCCTGGTACCCGGCGTCGATCATCGACGCGGGCACGGGTGGGAAGCCCGCGACGGTCTTCCAGATCGAGGATCCGGAGAACCCGGTGACGGTGTCGACCCCGAGCGCCGCGGCGGCACGCGCGGTCCACTGCAGTTCCTCGGCGGCACGCTGCCGGACGCCCTCGGGGTCGCCGTCGCCCCACACGTGCGGCGCGAGGATGTCCTCGTGCCGCTGGTCGATCGGGTCGTCGCACACGGCCTGGCCGGTGAGGTGGTTCGCGATCGTCCAGACCTGCAGCCCGTTGCGCTCCAGGATCGCCCTGCGGTCCGCGACGTACGCCGGGTCCGTCGCGGCGCGCCGGACGTCGAGGTGGTCGCCCCAGCAGGCGATCTCGAGGCCGTCGTACCCCCACTCGCCGGCGAGACGTGCCACCTCGTCGAAGGGCAGGTCGGCCCACTGGCCGGTGAAGAGGGTGACCGGCCTGGAGGCGCGGGTCGTCCCCGCCTCGTCGGTTCCGTCCGTCGTCGTCATCGTCGTCGTCCTTCCTCGCTGCGTGTGCTGGTCACCATGATCCCGGGGTCGCGCCGGCGGGAACCGTCTCCGGCCGGTCGACGCGGGACGCCACCGTGACGACCGTGTGCTCCCGCGAGGCGGTCTGGACGGCCTCCATGACCTCGAGCACGTGGAACGCGAGGTCCCCCGACGCCCGGTGCGGCCGGTCGGTCGCGATCGCGTGCGCCATGTCCGCGAGTCCGTACCCGCGGCCGGCGTCGGCGTACCCGGCCGACACGGGCAGCTCGCGCCACTCGCGGTCGTCGGCCGTCGCGATCGACACCGGGTCCGAGAAACGGTTCGGGTCCGGGACGGCGAGACTGCCCGCGGTGCCGTGCACCTCGAACAGCGGTGCCCGGGTCGCCCACACCTCGAACGAGACGGTGACCGTGGAGACGACTCCGCTGGCGTGTTCGAGCACGGCGACGACGTGGGTGTCGACGTCGACGGGGATCGGTGCGCCGGCGAACGGCCCGGTCGCGATGGTCCGCTCACGAGTGGACCGGGTGGCGCTCCCGCTGACCCGGGCGACGGGGCCGAAGAACTGCACGAGGCTCGTCAGGTAGTACGGCCCCATGTCGAGCAGCGGGCCGCCGCCGGGCTGGTAGTAGAACGCCGGCGCCGGGTGCCAGAGTTCGTGCCCCGGGGCGCTCCACGACACCGCGGCACCGACCGGGTCGCCGATCAGCCCGTCGTCGAGGGCTGCGCGCGCGGTCTGGATCCCCGTCCCGAGCACCGTGTCCGGCGCGCTGCCGACCCGCAGGCCCGATCGTGCGGCCAGTTCGAGCACCGGTGCGGCCTCGGCCGTCGCGAGTGCGAGCGGCTTCTCGCCGTAGACGTGCTTGCCGGCGTCGAGGGCCCGGGTGGCCACCTCGGCGTGCGCGGCCGGGATCGTCAGGTTGAGCACGACGTCGACGTCGTCCGCGGCGAGGAGCTCGTCGACGCTCGTGCCCCGGACACCCTGGGCGTCACCGACCGACCGGGCACGGTCGACGTCGAGGTCCGCCACGGCCGTGAGCGCCAGGCCGGGCAGCGCCGGGAAGTGCTCGAAGTACTGCTGGCTGATGTTGCCGACACCGACGACACCGACCCGCAGTGCCGGACCGTTCACCGGGCTGCCCACAGGAGTCCCCTCTCGATGATCGTGCGGAGCGGCTGCGACTCGACGACCTCGAGCCGGTGCCCGGGTGCCGAGACGAACACGCGTCCCTCGCCCCACTGCCGGGTCCAGATCGCCGGCGCCGTGACCGGCCGGTTCCAGGCGTCGAAGTCCCGCGCCTCCTGCGTGGTCGTCGCCAGCACGTCGTTGTACTCGTCGGAGAGCACCCAGTACTGCTCGGTCACGAGGTCGAAGTCCTCGATGCCCTGCGTGATCGGGTGCTCGTGCCCGAGGTCGGTGATGTGCACCGTGTACGGGATGTAGTTGTCGGACTGCTCGCCGGTGCGCTCCGACGGGTGCTTGCCCGCGTGGTGCGCGAACTGGCCGCCGATCATGTGGAGGTAGTCGGCGGTGTTGCGGAACGCGTCCGCGATCCCGCCGTGCCAGCCCGCGAGGCCGGCGCCGCCGAGGACGGCCCGCTGCAGCCCGGCGAACTCGTCGTCGGCGATGGTGGACATCGTGACGACCTGCACGATCAGGTCGACGTCCGCCATGACCGACTCGTCGGCGTACACCGCGGTCGAGTCCGACACCTGCACGTCGAACCCGTTGTCCCGCAGGAACGGCACGAACGCGTCGGTGGTCTCGACCGGCATGTGCCCGTCCCACCCGCCGCGGACGACGAGGGCGTGCTTCGTCGGAGCCACTCAGATCACCGTCCAGGCGCTGCCGTCGGCGGCGCTCCGCTCGACCGCGTCGAGGACCCGCTGCACGTGCAGCCCGTCCTCGAACGACGGCGACGGGTCGGTGCCCGCGACGATCGCCTCGACGAAGTCCTTCACCTCGTGGCTGAAGGTGTGCTCGTACCCGATGAGGTGCCCGGTCGGCCACCAGGCGGCCATGTACGGGTGCTCGGGCTCGGTGACGAGGATCCGCTGGAAGCCCTGCTCCCCCGCGGGTGCGGTGGCGTCGTAGAAGCGCAGCTCGTTCATCGACTCGAGGTCGAACTGGATCGCGCCCGCCGACCCGCTGATCTCGAGCGTGAGGCCGTTCTTCCGGCCGGTCGCGTAGCGCGTCGCCTCGAACGTGCCGATCGCCCCGTCGGCAGCGCCACCGGCGAGCCGTCCGAGGAAGAAGGCGGCGTCGTCCACGGTGACCTGCCCGCGTTCGGTCGAGGCGGTGCCGGACAGCCCGACACCCTCGGCCATCAGCGGACGTTCGGTCACGAAGGTCTCGAGGGTGCCGGACACGGTCGACAGCTGTGCGCCCGTGACGTGCTCGACGAGGTCGATCGCGTGCGCGCCGATGTCGCCGAGCGAGCCGGAGCCGGCGAGCGCCTTGTCGAGCCGCCACGTCATCGGGCCGTCCTCGTCGGCGAGCCAGTCCTGCAGGTAGAGCGCGCGGACCTGTCGGACGGTGCCGAGCCTCCCGTCCTCCAGCAGCCGCTTCGCGAACGCGATGGCGGGCACCCGGCGGTAGCTGAAGCCGACCATCGCGCGGACGCCGTCCGCCCGTGCGGCGGCCGCCGCCGCGGTCATCGCCTCGGCCTCGGCGACGGTGTTGGCGAGGGGCTTCTCGCACAGGACGTGCTTGCCGGCCTCGAGCGCCGCGATCGCGACCTCGACGTGGGACGAGCCGGGCGAGCAGATGTCGACGACGTCGATGTCCGGGTCGGTGACCACGGCGCGCCAGTCGGTGGACGCGGCCTGCCAGCCGTACTGCTGCCGCGCCGCCTCGGTCCGTCCTGGGTCACGGCCGACGATGACGGCCATCTCCGGTTCGACCCCGAGGTCGAAGAACCTCGGTGCGGTGCGCCACCCCTGTGAGTGCGCGGCTCCCATGAAGCCGTGGCCCACCATGGCCACTCGAAGTCGGTCCTGTGCCATCCGCTCGCTCCCTTGCGATCACGTCCTTGCCAGAGTCAACACTACCGCTTATGTTGGGCGCGGCAACATTTTGTTTCGACGACGAACGGTGACCACCATGGCAACGACGCCCACCCGTGCAGACAAGTTCTCCTTCGGTCTCTGGACCATCGGCTACAACGGATCCGACCCCTTCGGCGGCCCGACCCGCCCCGCCCTCGACGTGGTCGAGGCCGTCGAGAAGCTCGACGAGCTCGGCGCCTACGGTCTGACCTTCCACGACGACGACCTCTTCGCGTTCGGCTCGACCGACGCCGAGCGCCAGACGCAGATCGACCGCCTGAAGGGCGCCCTCGACGCCACCGGCATCGTCGTGCCGATGGTCACGACGAACCTCTTCTCCGCCCCGGTGTTCAAGGACGGCGGCTTCACCTCGAACGACCGCCAGGTGCGCCGGTTCGCGCTCCGCAAGGTCCTGCGCAACATCGACCTCGCCGCCGAGCTCGGCGCGTCGACGTTCGTGATGTGGGGCGGCCGCGAGGGTGCCGAGTACGACAGCGCGAAGGACGTGCAGGCCGCGCTCGAGCGCTACCGCGAGGCCGTGAACCTCCTCGCCCAGTACGTCACCGACAAGGGCTACGGCATCCGGTTCGCCATCGAGCCGAAGCCGAACGAGCCCCGCGGCGACATCCTGCTGCCGACCCTCGGCCACGCCATCGCGTTCACCGAGACGCTCGAGCGCCCGGAACTCTTCGGCATCAACCCCGAGGTCGGCCACGAGCAGATGGCCGGGCTGAACTTCACGGCCGGCATCGCCCAGGCGCTCTACCAGGGCAAGCTCTTCCACATCGACCTCAACGGTCAGCGCGGCATCAAGTACGACCAGGACCTCGTCTTCGGGCACGGCGACCTGCAGAACGCGTTCTCGCTCGTCGACCTGCTCGAGCACGGTGCACCCCAGGGCGGCCCGGCGTACGACGGCCCCCGCCACTTCGACTACAAGCCGAGCCGCACCGAGGACATCACGGGCGTCTGGGACTCCGCGGCCGCGAACATGCGCATGTACCTCCTGCTCAAGGAGCGCGCGCAGGCGTTCCGCGCCGACCCCGAGGTGCAGGCAGCGCTCGAGGCGTCGAAGGTCGGCGAGCTGTCGACGCCGACGCTCAACGACGGCGAGTCGTACGACGCGTTCCTCGCCGACCGCTCCGCGTACGAGGACTTCGACGCCGACGCGTACTTCGGCGGCAAGGGCTTCGGCTTCGTGAAGCTGCAGCAGCTCGCCATCGAGCACCTCATGGGCGCTCGTGGCTGACCTGGTCGCAGGGGTCGACTCGTCGACCCAGTCCTGCAAGGTCACGATCCGTGACGCCGCGACCGGCGCCGTCGTCCGGGAGGGACGCGCGTCCCACCCGGACGGCACGGCCGTCGACCCCCGCCACTGGTGGGACGCGCTCGGCACCGCCGTCGCGGACGCCGGCGGGCTCGCCGACGTCGGTGCCGTCGCGATCGCCGGGCAGCAGCACGGCATGGTGGCGGTGGACGCGGACGGCCGCGTGGTCCGCGACGCGCTGCTGTGGAACGACGTCCGCAGTGCCGACGCGGCCGCGCAGATGGTCGCGGAGCTGGGCCAGGAGGCATGGGTCGCCCGCACGGGTCTGGTGCCGGTGGCATCGTTCACCGGTACCAAGCTGCGGTGGCTCCGCGACGCGGAGCCGGAGAACGCCGGCCGGGTCGCGGCCGTCGCCCTCCCCCACGACTGGTTGTCGTGGCGGCTGCGCGGGTACGGTCCGGCCGACGAGAGTCCGCTCGGCCCCGACCTCGACGCCCTCGCCACCGACGGTTCCGACGCCAGTGGCACGGCCTACTGGGACCCGGTGCGGCGCGAGTACGACGCGGAGCTGTTCGAGTCGGCGCTCGGACGACCGATGCGCGTCGCCGGTGCCACGGGCTCCCCGGACGCCGTCGTCGTGCCCCGGGTCGTCCTGCCCGACGAGGCGATGGGCAGGCTCACCGCGGACGTCCAGCTGCCGAACGGCGCGGTGGCGCCCTCGGGGCTCCTCGTCGGCGCCGGACTCGGCGACAACGCCGGGGCAGCGCTCGGCCTCGGACTCGGCCCGGGTGACGTCGCGGTGTCCCTCGGCACGAGCGGCACGGTCTTCGGGGTCACCGACGCCGAGGTGCGCGACCCGAGCGGGACCGTGGCGGGCTTCGCCGACGGGAGCGGGTCGCGCCTCCCGATCGTCACGACGCTCAACGCGGCGCGCGTGCTCGAGGTGATCGGCGGCCTGCTCGGCGTGGACCACGACGCGCTCGGCGAGCTGGCGCTGCAGGCGCCGGCGGGTGCCGACGGGCTCGTGCTCGTGCCGTACTTCGTCGGCGAGCGCACGCCGAACCGACCGGACGCGACGGCCTCGCTGCTCGGCATGACGCCGGGGACCACGGACCGGGCGCACCTCGCCCGGGCCGCGGTCGAGGGGATGCTGTGCGCGCTCGCGGACGGCCTCGCGGCGGTCGAGGGCACCGGTGTCACCGTCGAGCGGCTGCTGCTCATCGGCGGTGCCGCGCGCAACGAGGCCGTCCGGGTCGTCGCTGCGCAGGTGTTCGGTCGTGACGTCCTCGTGCCGGAGCCGGGCGAGTACGTGGCGGCCGGCGCGGCGAAGCAGGCGGCGTGGGTGCTCACCGGGAGCCTGCCGGCGTGGGAGACGGCGACCACGGTCGTGGCCGGCGACCCGCACCCCGAGGTGCTCGAGCAGTACCGGGCCGCCGCGCGCTGAGCGGCTGCCACGACATCGCAACGCCTGGCACGATCGGGCGTACATGGTCGGACGTTCCGACCATGTACGCCCGATCCGCCAAGGTCTGCCCGGAGGAGACCACATGCCGTACACCGACCTGCCCCTCGACGCCCTGCGCGCCTACCGACCCGACGTCCGCCGGCCGGACGACTTCGACGCCTTCTGGGCCGAGACCGTCGCCGACGCCCGGGCCGCCGGGTCGGGCACCGACCCCGTCCTCGCCGCCGCCGACACCCCGGTGACCGGACTCGTCATCGAGGACCTCACCTTCCCGGGCTTCGCCGGTGACCCCGTCCGGGCCTGGGTCTCGCGGCCGGTCGACGCCGCCGGGCCGCTGCCGGTCGTCGTCGAGTTCCTCGGCTACAACGGCGGTCGCGGGCTGCCGGGCGAGCGGGTCTCGTGGGCCCTCGCCGGGTACGTGCACGTCGTGATGGACACCCGCGGCCAGGGCAGCGGGTGGGGATCCGGCGGCGACACCCCGGACCCGCACGGCTCCGGCCCGCACATCGGCGGCTGGATGACGAGCGGCATCGGGTCCCCCGCCGACCACTACTACCGGCGCGTGTACACCGACGCCGTCCGACTCGTCGACGCCGTCCGCTCGCTGCCGGGCGTCGACCCGGACCGCATCGCGCTGACCGGCGGGAGCCAGGGCGGCGGGATCACCATCGCCGCGGCCGCGCTGGTCGAGGCGCACGTCGGACCGATCACGGCGCTCCTGCCGGACGTCGCGTTCCTCAGCGACTGGGAGAACGGCACCGCCGTCGCCGTGGGTGGTCCGTACCTCGAGCTCGCGCGCTACCTGTCCGTGCACCGCGACGCGATCGACACCGTGTGGGACACGGCCGCGTACTTCGACGGGGTGCACTTCGCGGCGGGGATCACCGCGCCGGCGCTGTTCTCCGTCGCGCTCATGGACGACGTGGTCCCGCCGCGGACGACCTTCGCGGCGTACAACGCGCTCGGCTCGGTGGACAAGGCGATCGAGGTGTACCCGTACAACGGGCACGAGGGTGGTGGGTTCGCGCACTGGGAGCGGCAGGTGGCGTTCCTGCGCGAGCGGGGCTGAGCCGGGCGCGATCGCAGTGTGCCGGCGGCAGATTTTCTGAGATACGGAGACATCTCAGAAAACCTTCGCGCCGGACGGCGGGGCTGAGCGACCGGGCGACGCGCGGGTCAGTACCAGCGGCGGACGAACTGCTCCAGGACGTTCTTCACGACCTGGACGGGGCCCGGCGCGGGCTCCCCGCTGTCGCGGCCGATCCGGCGCAGCAGGGCCGCCTGGGCGTCCTCGTACTCGGCCACCTCGTCGGCGGAGTAGTCCGACGGCGGGACGGTGCGGATGGCACTCACCGCTTCGAGCCGTTCCAGCCCCCACCGGAACCCGACCGGGTCCGGCGCCGCTTCGACGAGTGCCACGAGCGCCGCGTCGGAGTAGGTGCCCCGGGGGTCGGCTGCGGCGGAGATGAAGTCCGTCAGCCCGCGGAGCGCCGGCCCCGACCCGCCGGCTCGCATGTGCACGCGCCGCGCTCGGCTGCAGAGGTCGTAGAGGAGTCCGTCGTCCACGGACCGAGCGTGGCACACCGGAGTGCCTCCACGCCACCAGGACTGGGTACTCCCCCGTCGGTCGTCGCACTCGTAGGCTCGGTCGCCGTGACCGACATCGCTCCCGGAGCCCACGTGCCCGCCACCCGACCCGACGCCGCGCCGACCGCTGGTGCTCCGACCGCGGTCGCTCCGCTGAGCCTCATCGCGGTCGTGGCCATCGCGCTCGCCTTCGTCGCGCCGATCGGCGGGGTCGTCGTCGGGTTCATCGCCCGCCGTGAGGTCCGGCGCACCGGCGAGCGCGGCGACGGCCTCGCCTTCGCGGCGGTGCTCATCGGCGCGACGCTGACGCTCGTCACGGTCGTGCTGCCGGCCGCCGTCGCCGCGTCCGGCTTCCTCGGGTTGGGCGTGCCGTTCGGCCTCGGCCTGCCGTTCGGCGCGGGGTACTGACCGTCAGCCGCCGACGAGTGACGTGACCGCGTCGACGACGATCTGCCGTCGCCGCGCCGGCACCACCGCGCTCGTCAGGGCCTCGGACTCCGCGGAGGCCTCGCTCCAGAACGCCGCGAGGTGCAGCACGAGGCCGAGCAGCACCGCGGGTCGGTAGCTGCGCGGCAGGACGCCGGCCCGCTGCGCCCGCTCGACCTCGGCGACCATCGTGGTCCGGCGTTCGACGATCGCCTCGAGCGGAGCGGCCGACGCGCGCTCGAGCCGGTGCCAGGTCGCCAGCCGCTGGGCCCAGGGCCGCTCAGTCCACGAGTCGTGCAACCGGCCGGCGAACCCGGGCAGGTCGTCGGTGTCGAGCGGGACGAGGTCGAAGGTCTCGGCGACGGTCTGCTCGACGAGCGCGTCGAACAACCCCTCCTTGCTGCCGAAGTAGTGGAAGACCTGCGCCTTGTTGCTCGACGCGGCGGCGGCGATCCGCTCGACCTTGCCGCCGACGAGCCCCGCCGCGGCGAACTCGTCGCGCGCGGCGAGCAGGAGGCGTGCGCGGACGGCGTCGGCGGCTGGGGGCGTGAATCGTGCCATGCCGACCACCGTACCGATCCGGACGGTCGTTCCGGGGCGTCAGTGACCACCGTCCCCGCGGATCAGGACGAGGCCACCGTGACGAACAGGTACACGGCGAGCGCGACCGAGCAGCACGCGATCGCGACCCGGAGGACCCCGTGCGGCACCCGCCGGGCGACGGTCGGTCCGATGAGCCCGCCGACCACCGCCCCCGCGCCGAGGGCCACGGCGGCGGACCACACGACGTGCCCGGACACCGCGAACACGACCGCCGGCAACAGGTCCGCGGCGAGGAGCAGCACGTTCTTCACGGCGTTCGCACGGTGCAGGGACGGCTCCCCGGTGAGCAGCAGCACGGCGATCATGAGCACACCGGACCCGGCGCCGAAGTACCCGTTGTAGACGCAGACCCCGACGATCCCGGCCGAGGCGGCGGCGTGCCCACCCGCGGCGGCACCGGCCGCCCGTGCACGACGACGGTCGATGAACGGCTGCAGCAGCAGGAGCAGTCCCCCGGCGAGCACGAGGAACGGGACGATGCGGTCGAAGAGGTGCGCCGGTGTGACGACCAGGAGCACCGCGCCCGCGAGCGAGGCGGCGACGGTCGTCGGCATCCAGCGACGCAGGACCGCGGGTTCGGCGCGCACCTCGTGACGAGCCCGGAACGCGGAGCTCGCACCGCTGCCGATGAGCGCGACGGAGTTCGTGACGTTCGCGGCGAGCGGTGGGACCCCGACGGCGAGCAGCGCCGGGTAGGCCACGAGCGAGGTGATGCCGCCGGCGGTGCCGATCACCCCGGCCACCACGCCCGCGACGACGAGGATCCCGACGGTCAGCACGTTCCATGCTGACACGGCGCGGTGGCCGGGGGTGCGATCAGTTGATGCAGGTGCCCTGCTTGCCGTACGCGTTGCCGACCGGGGTGGACGACGGGGTGGCCGCAGGCGCGGACGAACCGGCGCCGGACGAACCGGCGGCGCCGGATCCGGACGACCCGGAGCGAGCGCCCGAGCCGGAGCCGGCCGAACCCGAGCCCGAACCGGCAGCCCCCGCGGCCCCGACCGTGTGCCCGTCGGTCCCGAGCACGAGCGTCACCCCCGACACCGTGGCCGAGCGGACCGCCGTGGCTCCGGGGACCGCCGCCACGACGGCCTTCGCCGCGGCCTCGGCGCCCTTCGGGTACTCGACGACCGTGGCCGCCGTGGTGGTGGTGTCGCTCGGCGCCCCGACCACGAACCCCTTCGCCGTGAGCGCTGCCGAGGCGGCCGTCGCGCCGCCCGGCGTGGAGCCGCCGTTCTGCACGGACACGTGCACGCTCGACGGGGACGCCGCCTTCGCCGCCGTGTACGCCGCGGGCGCGCCCACGATGCCCTGGATGAACGCCGGCACCGCGCCGAAGTCCACCGCCACCGTCGAGTAGCCGTCGATGGTCGGGGTCCCCGCGGTGGGGATGGTCGTCGACCGGATGCTCGACAGGTCGATGCTGCGGAACGTGTTGACGAGGCTCGGGATGCTCAGGCCGTCGTCGATCTGCACGGCGTCCCCGACACCGTGCAGCAGGTCCGACACCTTCACCGGGTTGAGGAGGGTGCCGGCGGAGAGAACCTTGCGGGCCTCCTGCGAGAGGAAGTACTGCTGGCGGACCTCGCGGTCGAGGTCACCGCGCGGGAGCCCGTCGCGCTGCCGGACGAAGGAGAGCGCCTGCGAGGCGTTCAGCGTCGAGTTCCCCGCGGGGAGGTCGACGTTCGAGTTCGGGTCGTGGGCGGGTTCGTTCAGGCAGACCTGGATCGGCCCGAGCGCCTTCACGAGCTGGTAGAAGCCGAGCAGCGAGACGCGCACGAAGTGGTCGATCTGCAGGCCGCTGATGTTCTCGATGGTCTGGATGAGCAGGCGCATGCCCCCGGCGTCGCCGCCGCCGTTCGCAGCACCGTCCGAGAACGCGCTGTTCAGCTTGAACGTGCCGTGGCCGGGGATCGGCACCCACGAGTCGCGCGGGAACGAGATCATCGTCGCGCTGCCCCCGCCCGCGGGGATGTGCAGCACGATCATGGTGTCGGTGTTCGTCGCCCCGTCGTCGAGCTGCGTGCCGAGCTCGGCGAGCTCCTGCGGGGTGGCGTCGGCCGGACGGTGGTCGTCCCCGACGAGCAGGATGTTCTCGGCCGACCCGTCGACGTCGGCGGACGCCGAGGGGTGCGGGAGCGCCACGTGCACCTTCGTCACGGCGCTGTCGAGCTGCGCGTACGACCAGGCCGCGTACCCGCCCGTGAGCACGAGTGCCATCGCGAGGACGCCGCCGATCGCCGGGAAGAGGGTGCGGGCTGCGCGCCGCTGGCGACCGTGGCGCACGGCACCGTGCTCGGTCGGCACGATCGGGTGCTGTCCCCCGTCAGGTTCGTCATGCATGGCGTCACCCTAGGGACGGTCGCTGCACGCGTGCGGAATCCGCCTGCGGAGCGGTTCAGCGTCCGACGCGCGAGAGCGACTCCGACAGGGCGTCCCTCGTCGCGAGGAGCCGCTGCGCCCGCGCGTCCATGTCGTCCCGGATCGCGACGACCTGGTCGATGATGCCCGGGCACTGGTCCTCGACCTTCCGGCCGCGGGTGCACGGCAGGACCTGTTCGATGAGCGCCGTCGGCAGCCCGAGGTCGAGGAGCATCTTGATCGTGCCGACGGTCTCGACGTCGGACTCGTCGTACTCGCGGTAGCCGTTGGCCCGGCGCTCCGGCCGGATGAACCCGAGCTGCTCGTAGTAGCGCAGCGACCGGGCACTCGCCCCGCTGGCCCGGCTCAGATCGCCGATCTGCATCGTCGCCGCTCCTCGCTTGACCTTGACACTGATGTCAGAGTTTAGCGTGCCGTCCATGCAGATCTTCGTCATCGGCGGCACCGGCTACTTCGGCTCGGTCCTCGTCGAACACCTCCGTTCCGCCGGCCACTCCGTCACCGCGCTCGCCCGTTCCGAGCAGAGCGCCGCCCGCCTGCGCGCGGCCGGCGCAGTACCCGTCGCCGGCTCGATCACCGACACCGAGGTGCTCCGCACAGCCGCCGCGTCCGCCGACGCGGTGGTGTACGCGGCCTCGGACTACGCACCGACCGCGCAGTCGACCGAGGACGAGCTCGCGGCCGTCCGCGCCGTCACCGCCGGAGCAGCAGAAGCCGCCGGAACGAACGGAACGCCCGGAACGCCCGGAACGCCCGGATCGAACGGAACGCCCGGAACCACCGGGACCTCCCCGAAGCCCGTCGTCTACACCTCCACCGGACTCGTCTACGGCTTCGACCCGATGGACGTCACCGAGGACGCGGTCCTCCCCGAGGTCAGCGCCCAACCGGTCAAGGCACAGGCCGAACGCATCGTGCTCGGCGCGCCGGGCATCACCGGGATCGCCGTCCGCGCCGGACTCGTCTTCGGCCGCGGCGGGACCGGGCTCGTCACCGGCCTCATCGACGCCGCCGTCGCGAACGGCGCCGCGACGTACATCGGCGACGGTGCGAACGCCTGGTACCCCGTGCACGTCGACGACCTCGCCGACCTGTACGTCCGGGCGATCGAGCACCCGGTCGCCGGCGTCGTCAACGCGGTCGGTTCGGTGCCGTTCACCTTCCGGGAACTCGCGGAGGCGATCGGCACCCTCACCGGCACCCCGAGCGTCTCCGTCCCGCTCGAGGTCGCCGAGGCGCAGATGGGCCCGGCGGTCCGGACGCTGACGACGTCCACGCACCTCCTCGCGACGAAGGCACGGGCCACCTACGGCTGGGACCCGTCGGAGCGGTCACTCGTCGAGGACGTCCGGAACGGGTCCTACACGGCTCCGTCGCGCCCCTGACTCACCGCGTCGGCGGGGACCAGACCGGTGTCCCGCCGACGGCCTCGGCGATGCGTCGACTGACCGCGCCGAGCTGCCGCACCTGGGCCGGCGTGAGCGCGTCGAAGACCACCCGCCGGACGAGCGCCTGGTGCGCCGGCGTGGACGCGACGACCTGCTCGTGCCCGCTGTCGGTGAGCGCGGCGAGGGTGAACCGCCCGTCGGTCGGGTCGACCACGCGGTGGACCCACCCCTTCTGCTCCAGCCGCGTGACCGCGCGGGACAGCCGCGACAGGGTGCAGCTCGCGGCGGCGGCGAGCACGCTCATCCGCAGCGTCCGGTCGGGTTCGCTGTCGAGGGCGAACAGGACGCCGTGCTCGAAGTGCGTCAGGCCGCTGTCACGCTGCAGCTGCGCGTCGAGCGCGGTCGGCAGTCGTTCGAGCACGGTCGCGAGGGCGACCCAGACCTCGAGCTCCTCAGCACTGAGCCCGGTGGTGGCGACGTCGTCCGGCATGGGGAGAGCGTACCACCGTGACTTGCTCAGGCAAGTGAACCTGCGTACATTGACTTGCTCAGGCAAGTGAACGACACGACAGGAGTGCGACGTGGATCTCGACATCAGGGGCCGGACGGCGTTCGTCAGCGGCTCGACGCAGGGCATCGGGTACGCCGTCGCAGCAGCCCTCGCGGCGGAGGGAGCCCGCGTCGTGCTGAACGGACGGGAACGCACGGGAGTCGACGCCGCCGTCGCCCGGTTGCGAGCGGCGCTCCCCGGCGCCGAGGTGTCCGGGATCCCGGCGGACTTCGCCGACCCGGCGCAGGTGGACGCGCTGCTCGAGCAGCTCCCGGAGGTCGACGTGCTCGTGAACAACGTCGGACTGTTCGGCCTGGCCGACTTCGGATCGGTCGACGACGACGAGTGGCAGCGGTACCTCGACGTCAACCTGATGAGCGGCGTCCGACTGTCCCGGGCACTGCTCGACCCGATGGTCGAGCGCGGCTGGGGCCGGATCGTGTTCGTCAGCAGCGAGTCCGGCGTGAACGTGCCCGTCGACATGGTGCACTACGGCGTCACGAAGGCCGCGGTGATCGCGCTCGGCAACGGCCTGGCGAAGCGGACCCGCGGGACGGGCGTCACCGTGAACACGGTCCTCGGCGGCCCGACCTGGTCCGACGGGGTCGCGGCCACGATCGAGACGATCGCGGCCGCGCAGGACGCTCCGGTCGAGGCCGTGCAGGCCGCGGTGATCGGGCAGAACCGCACGACCCTGCTCGAACGGTTCATCCGGCCCGACGAGATCGCGGACCTCGTCGCCTACCTCGCCAGCCCGCGGGCGTCCGCCACGAACGGTGCGGCGGTCCGCGCCGACGGCGGGGTGCTCACCGGGCTGCTCTGATCCGGACACCGGCCACGAACGGGACGGGAGGCGCGGTGCGAGCCCGCACCGCGCCTCCCGTCCGTCCCGTCGTCGGTCCGGTCAGACCCGCTCCCAGGTGACCGTGCGCCGGTCGGACGGCTCGACCTCGCGCACCGGCCCGGTGACGCGGACGACCGCACGCGCCGTGGCGGACCCGGGGACGGGCGCGGGGCCGGTCCCGCCGCCCACCGCGACGATCCCGTCGGCGCGCACCCCACCGGTCGGTCCGGACGCCGCGGCGTGGGACGCGATCCAGACCTCCACGTCCCCGGGTTCGACCACCTTCCGCAGGGCGCGGTCGGTGAACGCGAACCGCTGGACGGGCACGCTGAACCGCAGGCGCACGGACTCCCCCGGGCCGAGCGCGACCCGGGCGTACCCGAGCAGCTGGGCTACCGGCCGGGTGACGCTCCCCTGCACGTCGTGCCCGTACACCTGCACCACGTCCTCGCCCGCACGCTCCCCGGTGTTCCGGACGGTCACCCACGCGTCGAAGGCCCCCGTGCTGGACACGGTCGGGTCGACGACGAGCTCCTCGTACGCGAAGGAGGTGTAGGAGAGCCCGAACCCGAACGGCCGGACGGGCGTCGAGTCGGTCGCGGTCACGTCGGACGGCCCGCCGAGGCGCGGGTGCAGGTACGTGTACGGCTGGGCGCCGGCGGCTCGCGGGAGCGAGACCGGCAGGCGACCGGACGGTGCGGCGGCGCCGGTGAGGAGGTCCGCGATCGCGAGACCACCGCCCTCGCCGGGGAAGAACGCCTGCACCACCGCGGCCGGACGGGGAGCGTCGCCGTCGAGCGCCCACCCGATGGCGTACGGCCGTCCGGTCAGGAGCACGACGACGGTCGGCGTGCCGGTGGCGACCACCGCCTCGACGAGCTCGCGCTGGACGCCCGGCAGGTCGAGGGACTCGGTGTCGTTCCCCTCGCCGACGGTCCCGCGGCCGAACAGTCCGGCCTGGTCGCCGACGACGACCACCGCCACGTCGGAGCGCTCCGCGACCGCGACCGCGTCGTCGAACCCGGAGCGGTCGTCGCCGGTCACGGCGCAGCCCGCGGCGAACCGGACGGTGTCGGCCCCGAGCGACTCCGTCAGCGCCTCGCGCACGGTCGGGATGGCGAAGCCGAGCGGCAGGTCCGGGTGCGCGGCGAGCACGTGGTTGGCGAAGGAGTAGCAGCCCTGCAGGGCCTCGGCGCGATCGGCGTTCGGACCGATCAGTGCCACCGACGCACCCGGGGCCAGGGGCAGCACCGGGGCCTCGGGCCCGTTCGACAGCAGCACGAGCGACCGCGCCGCGAGCGCCTTCGCGAGCGCCCGGTGCCGAGGGGTGTCGAGGTCGATCCCGGTCGGCGGCTCGTCCTCGAACGCGTCCGGGTCGAGCAGCCCGAGCCGCTCCTTCTGCCGGAGCACGCGGAGCACCGCACGGTCGACCAGCGCCTCGTCGACGTCACCGGAGCGGACACGGTCGACGAGCGGCCCGAGGTAGGCGTCCCCGGTGGGCAGCTCGACGTCGACGCCCGCGGCGAGGGCGAGTGCGGCCGCTTCGCCACGGTCGGCGGCGACGCCGTGCATGACCTCGAGGAACGCGACCGAGAAGTAGTCGGCGACCACCGTGCCGTCGAACCCGAGCCGGCCGCGGAGCAGGTCGGTGAGCAGGTCACCGTTCGCCGCGACCGGTACGCCGTCGACCTCGGCGTACGAGTTCATGACGCTCCGGGCCCCGCCGTCGCGCAGCGCCATCTCGAACGGCGGCAGGAAGACGTCCGCGACCTCGCGCGGCCCGGCGTGCACGGGAGCGTGGTTCCGCCCCGCCTGCGAGGCGGAGTACCCGAGGAAGTGCTTGAGCGTCGCGTCCACCCCGGCGCGCTGCAGGCCCCGGACGTAGGCGGTGCCGATCGTCCCGACGAGGTACGGGTCCTCGCCGATGCACTCGTCCACCCGCCCCCACCGCGGGTCGCGGACGACGTCGAGCACCGGGGCGAGGCCCTGGTGCACGCCGAGCTGTCGCATCGAGTCGCCGATCGCCTCGCCGACCTGCTCGACGAGCTCCGGGTCGAAGGCGGCGCCCCACGCGAGCGGCGTCGGGAACGTGGCGGCCTTCCAGGCGGCGAGCCCGGTGAGGCACTCCTCGTGCACGAGTGCCGGGATCCCGAGTCGCGTCTCGCGCTTGAGTCGTCGCTGCTCCGACCACAGCCACGCCGCGCGCTCGTCCGGCTCGACGGGGCGGGTGCCGTAGACGCGGGTGAACTGGCCGAGGCCGTGGCGCGTGACGTCGGCCAGGGTGCGGCCGTCGGCGTCGTCGTGCGCCGCCATCTCCCCCTGCATCGGGGCGACCACGCCGTTCTGGTCGAGCCAGTAGCCGACGAGCTGCGCGGTCTTCTCCTCGAGCGTCATGGCGGCGAGCAGGGCGGTCGCGCGGTCGGCGCCGGTCGCGTCCTCGACACGGCGCGGGTCGGACTGGAGGCGCGGCTCGCGTCCGACGGTCCGTGTCGCGTCCGTCGCCGTCACCCCTTCACCGCCCCGGTCAGGCCGCCGACGATGCGCTTCTGGAAGATCGCGAAGAACACGAGCGCCGGGATCATCGAGAGTGAGGTGAACGCGAGCACCCGGGCGGTGTCGACCGAGTACTGGGACGCGAACGCCTGGACCCCGAGCGGCAGCGTGTAGGTCGACGCGTCGTTCAGGATGAACAGCGGCAGGAGGTAGCTGTTCCAGCTGCCGATGAACGCGAGGATGCCGACCGTGACGACACCGGGGAGCGACAGCGGCACGACCATGCGGAAGAAGAACCCGAGCTTGCTCGCGCCGTCGATGGCGGCAGCCTCCTCGAGCTCGTCCGGGATCGCCCGGAGGAACGGCACCAGGATGATGACCGTCGTCGGCAGGGCGAACGCGATCTGCGGGAGGATCACGCCCGCCAGGTTGTTCGTCAGGCCGAGGTCCTTCACGAGGATGTAGAGCGGCGTGATGGCGACCGTGATCGGGAACATCAGGCCGGCCGCGAACAGCGAGTAGAGCGCGCCGCTCCCCCGGAACCGGTACCGGGCGAGCACGAAGCTCACCATCAGGCCGAGCACGACCACGCCGAGGGTGGTGGTGACGCCGGCGATCACCGAGTTGCCGAGCTGCTGCCAGAACACGCCGCTCGTCAGGACGGTGACGTAGTTGCCGATCTGCCACGGGTTCGGCAGCCCTGCCGGGCTCGCGGTGATCTGCGAGTTCGTGCGGAAGCCGCCGAGCACGATGTACGCGACCGGGCCGATGCACACGGCGATGAACAGCAGCGCGATGAAGTACGTGCCGAGGTTGCGCTCACGCCGGACGGGTCCGGTGTCACGTTGGCGGCGCTTCGGCGCGACGATGGAGGCGGTGGCGGTCATCGGTCGCTCTTCTCGGTCAGGGCGCCGGCGGTGTCGCGGCGCAGGACGAACCGCTGGTAGACGAGGGCGACGACCAGCGAGATGAGGAAGATCACCACGGCGACGGCGTTGCCGTACCCGTAGTTGCCGGACAGGCGGCCGTTGCCGACCATGTAGGTCGCCATCGTCGAGGTCCCGGCGGTCGAGGCGATGTACTGCCCCCAGATGATGTAGACGAGGTCGAACAGCTGCAGTGACCCGATGATCGACAGGAACGCCCAGATGCGGAGCGTCGGTCCGAGGAGGGGCAGCGTGATGCGTCGCTGGATCTGCCAGTAGCTCGCACCGTCGAGCTGCGCGGCCTCGAACAGTTCCTCGGGGATGCTCTGCAGGCCGGCGAGGAAGAGGATCACCGCGAAGCCGATGTACTTCCACGAGATGATCCCGAGCAGGGTCCAGAGCGCGATGTCGGGGTTCGACAGCCAGTCGTTCCGCAGGCCGCCCAGGCCGATGCTCTGCAGCAGGTCGTTCAGCGCACCGCTCGACTGGAGCATGAGGCTCCACCCGGTGCCGACGATGACCTCGGAGATGACGTACGGCAGGAAGATGAGGACGCGGATGAGCCCGCGGCCGCGGATGCGCTGGTTGAGCAGCAGCGCGAGGACGATCGCGATCGGGCCCTGCACGACGAGCGAGCCGATCACGATGAACAGGTTGTGCCAGAGCACCGCCCGGAAGTCGGGGTCGGTGAAGATCACGGTGTAGTTCTGCAGGCCGACGAAGTCGACCGGGGCGCCGTAGCCCTGCCACTTGTAGAAGCCGTAGTAGGCGGCGAGTGCGACGGGCAGGATGACGAACCCGACGAACATGATCACCGCCGGACCGGCGAGGACGGCGATCTCGACCCGGGTGCGGACGTCGGTGCCCTTGCGGACCCGGCGGGCCGGGGCCGACGGCGAACCGTCGGCCCCGCCCGTGCGACGCCCCGCCCCGGCCGGCGCTTCGTTCGAGCGCGGTGCGACGGAGGTGGTCATGTGTCTCAGCCCTTCGCCGCGGCCTGGTTGACGGTCGACACGATGTCCGAGACGGACCCCTTGCCGGCGAGCAGGTTGACGACGCTGGTGTTGAGCGCGTTGCCGACGTTCTGGCCGTAGAGCGTGTCGAGGTAGTTCGAGACGAACGGGGCGTCGTTGTACGCCTTGAGCACCGTGGTCAGGTACGGCTCGGTCACGACCGACTGCGCGTCCTTGTTCGCGGGGATCGAGTTGAACGCCTTGTAGTAGTTCTCCTGCACGCTCTTCGTGGTGACGAAGTTGAGGAAGTCGGTGCAGGCCTTCTTCGGGGCCTTCGCCGAGCAGGAGAGCCCGCCCACGGCGCCCATCATCGAGCCGGGCGCACCCTTGCCGCCGGAGACCTCCGGGAACGGGAAGAAGCCGAGGTCCTGCAGCGGCTTGCCGTCCGGGGTGAGCGAGGAGATCACGCCCGGGTCCCAGGCGCCCATGAGCTCCATGGCCGCCTTGTGGTTCGCGACCAGACCGGCGGAGCTGCCGGCGCCCTGCTGGGCCGAGGTGGTCAGGAAGCCGTCGTTGAAGGGCTTCGTGTCGAAGAAGGCCTTGGTGTCCTCACCGGCCTGCTTCCAGCACTTGTTGTCGAACTTCAGGTCCTGCGCGGTCTTGTTGAGCACGTTCGACGAGCAGGCCCGCAGCGCGAAGTTGTAGTACCAGTGCGCCGCCGGCCAGGCGTCCTTCGCACCGACGGCGACCGGCTGGATGCCCTTGTCCTTGAGCTTCTGGATGTCGGCGTTCAGCTCGTCCATCGTGGTCGGCGTGCCCTCGATACCGGCCTCCTCGAAGAGGTCCTGGCTGTACCAGATGCCCTCGGGGTCGACGTTCGTCGGCATCGCCCAGGTCTTGCCGTTCAGTTCGAAGGCCTTGAACGATCCGTCGCTGATCCCGCTCTTGGCACCGGAGCCGATCGAGTCGGAGATGTCCAGCAGCTGGCCGGCGTTGACCATCGCGGCCATCTTGCCGCCGCCGCGCTGCGAGAACACGTCCGGGGCGGAGTTCGAGTTGAGGGCGGTCTGGAGCTTGCCGTCCAGGTCCTCGTTCTGGATCGCCTGGATCTTGATGGTGACGTTCGGGTTCTTCGCCTCGAACGCCTTGACGGTGTCCTGCCAGAAGGCCTTGCCCGGCCCGGTCGTCGAGTTGTTCCAGAAGGTCATCGAGACCTTCCCGTCGCCGCTGTCGCCCCCGGCGGCGTCGCTGCCGGCCGAGCAGCCTGCGGCCACCAGTGCTGTCGCCCCGATCAGCGCGATGGCTGCCGTGGCACGGATCTTCCTCGTCATCGTGGATCTCCTGAAGTGTCGTCGTTGACAATCAGCGACATCGACTGCCGCTGCGGAGAGCGTGCCAGCTGCCATCGAGCCGTGTCAATCGATATCGATAACGTTTTCTTTACCAATTCGAGCGGCAGCTCAGCGGTACGGTGTGCACATGGACACGGCTCTCGGCATGCGTCCCGGAGCCGGCCGGGTCACCATCGCGGACGTCGCACGCGCCGCCGGAGTGTCGATCCCCACGGTGTCGAAGGTGATCAACCAACGCGACGGCGTCGCCCCCGCGACGATCCTGCGCGTGCAGGAGGTCGTCGAGCAGCTCGGCTACGAGACCTCGCTCGTCGCACGCAGCCTCCGCAGCTCGCGGACGAACGTCATCGGCATCCTCGTCACCGAGTTCGAGCCGTTCTCGACCGAGCTCCTGCGCGGGGTGTCCGGCGCCACCACCGGCACCGGGTACGAACTGCTCGCGTACGCCGGGCTCGTGACCGGTGCCGAGCAGAAGGGGTGGGAACGCCGGTCGCTCTCGCGGTTGTCCGGCACGCTCATCGACGGCGCGATCGTGGTGACCCCGAGCACGGCGCTCTCGAGTTCGTCGATCCCGGTCGTGGCGATCGACCCGCACACCGGCCCCGAGGGGCACGCCACGGTCGACTCGGACAACGAGGCCGGGGCCGTCCAGGCCGTCGAGCACCTCGTCGCGCTCGGGCACACCCGGATCGCACACCTCCGGGGTCGTCCGGACCTGGCGTCGGCACAGCTGCGCGAGGCCGGCTACCGACGCGCACTGGCGGCAGCGGGCCTGTCGGTGGACGAGTCACTGGTCCGCGACGGCGGCTACCAGGAGGACCGTTCGGCCGAGGTCGCCCGCGACCTGCTCGCCGGACCGGACCGTCCGACCGCGGTGTTCGCGGCGAACGACTCGTCGGCGGTGGGTGTGCTCCGCGCCGCAGCCGAGCTCGGACTCCACGTGCCCAGGGACCTGTCGGTGGTCGGGTTCGACGACGTGCCCCAGGCCGCGACCACCACGCCGCCGCTGACCACCGTCGCACAGCCCCTCGTCGAGCTCGGCTCGCGGGCGGTCGAGATGCTCCTCACGATGCTGCGCGGCGAGCCGACGTCGGACCACGTCCGGCTGCCGACGACCCTGCGCGTGCGCCGGAGCACCGGACCGGCACCCGCGGACCGCTGACACGGCGCGACGGACCGCACCGTCAGCGCCGCACCGCGCGGCGGACCGCACCGTCAGCGCTGCACCGCGCGGCGGACCGCACCGTCAGCGCCGCACCGCGACCGTCAGCGCCGCAGTGTCTGCTTCGGGTACTCCCCGAACCGTTCCGCGTACGCCGCCGAGAACCGCCCGAGGTGCGCGAACCCCCACCGACGAGCGACGTCCCCGACCGCCCCGGCGAGCGGATCGGCGTCGAGCAGCTCGGCGCGCACCCGGTCGAGGCGCACCTGCCGCAGGTACGTCAGCGGGGACACGTCGAACACCCGACGGAACGACTCCTGCACCGAGCGCACGCTCAACCCCGACGCCGCCGACAGGTCGCCGATCGTGACGGGCTCCGCGGCGTGGTCGTGGACGTACTCGACCGCGGCACGGAGACGGGCGTTGCGTGGTTGCCCGAGCACCCCGGGCAGGTCGTCGAGCTTCGGCGGGAACATGTCGAGGAAGACCTCGGCGGCGGTGACCTTGGCGGTCTGCCAGGCGACGGAGTCCGTGCCGCCGACGCGCAGCGACCGTGCGAGCGCCGTCAACGCCCCCTGCCAGCGCCGCGCCGTCTCGGACCCCGGCACGTGCCGGTCGTCGAAGCGCAGCGCGTGGTCGCCGACGTCGGTGCGCGTCACGGCGACCCGGCGGACGAACGCTCGGTCGAGGTGCACGACCCGCTGGTCGTAGTCCGCGGTGCGGAAGGCGTAGTCGTGGTCCGGCGGGAAGAGTGCCGGGGCGTCGAGCGGCAGGGCGTACCGCTCCCCCAGCCGTTCGATCTCGGCGGTGCCGGAGCTGATCCAGGTCACGACGTAGTCGCCACCGGCCGGCACCACCCCGGAGAGGGCGCCGCGCAACTGCGACCGGCGGATGGTCACCTCGGCGTCGCCGATCGCCGTGTACCGGTAGTCGAAGGGCGCGTCGGTCAGCCGCGCGACCCACTGCGTGCCGCCGTAGACCGCGCCGAGGTCCCGCACGGCGTCGTCCGGATGTCCGCCGGACACCTCGAACCGGACCGTCGCCGGCGTCGTGGTCTGCCCCTCGGCGAAGTCGTCGGTCAGCGGGTCGGCCATGCGCACCCCCACGGATCGGATGTCCAGATCCCGCGGTCCCCCTCGTTATCTGGATACGCTGTCCCGGTGAGCGCGGCGTATCGTTGCGCGGAACCGATCCGCACCGAAGGGGCGACCGCGTGAGTGAGATCGACCTGACGGCCGCCATCACCCGGCTCGAAGCCGCGATGGGAGCGCTGCGGGGACGACTCCGCGAGCGGATGGACGTCTCCGGCTCGGACCTGACGGTGCTGCAGTTCGTCGCCCGCGCCGAGGCCGCCGAACGCAAGGTGCGGGTCAAGGACCTCGCGTCGCACCTCGGCCTGAGCGGACCGGCGGTCACCGGCACCGTCGACCGACTGGAGCGTGCCGGGCACCTGTGCCGCGTGCCGAACCCGGACGACGGCCGGAGTCGCTACATCGAGCTGACCCCCGAGACCGAGCGTGCCTACGCGAGCGCGATGGACAGCACGAACGAGCATCTGCACGAGCTGTTGTCCTCCTTCACGGAACGGGAGCGGGCGAAGTACGTCCGGGTCATCGACCGGGTCATCGAGGCGCTCGAGTTCGGCGCCCCGTCCCCTTGACGGCAGAGTACGGGCGCGGGCGGACGCACCTCGAACGTTTGTCCACCAAGCGCAGTTAGGTAACTTCCCTACCTATCTTGCCGGACGGACGGGCCACGCACCCGTACCGTCACGATCGGATGCCCCCGATCGGGGGTACGACCACGAGCGGGGAGGAACCATGGGCAAGTACGAATCCCAGCAGGGCGTCGACCCGGTGCGCATCGAGACGTTCCGTCGGATGCGCAAGCGGTGGAAGTACGGCGAGCTGCAGGACGGTGCCGGCCTCTACGAGGACTTCTTCACGGACACCACCCGCGACCCGCGTCGCCGCTGCCGCCGGGGCGCCCCCGCCCGGGCGGCGCGGGGGGGGCCCGCCACGCGCCTCCCGTCCCGTTCCGGGCCCGGCTCAGCCCTTCACCGCGCCCGACGTCAGGCCGGACACGATCGACCGGCGGAACACCAGCACGAGGATGACGATCGGCACCGTCGCCGCCACGCTCGCCGCGAAGATCTGGGCGAACGGCACGGTGAACTGCGTCCCGAACAGGGCGATCCCGACCGGGATCGTCCGGAAGGAGTTCTCGCTGTTGAACGTCAGCGCCATCAGGAACTCGCTCCACGACGCCGTGAACGTGAACACCCCGACCGTGAAGAGCCCCGGCTTCGCCATCGGCAGGATCACGGAGAGCACCGTGCGCCAGGCTCCGGCACCGTCGATCTCGGAGGCCTCCTCGATCGTCGAGGGGATCCCGACGAGGTAGTTCCGCATGATCCAGATCGCGAAGGGCAGGTTGAACGCCACGTACGGCACGATCAGCCCCGGGTAGGAGTTGAGCAGTCCGAGGTTCCGCTCGAGCAGGTACAGCGGGGTCAGCACGGCGATCGCCGGGAACACCGAGAGCATGAGCAACGAGGTCATGATCGCCGTCCGCCCGCGGATCCACCGCCCGGCGAGCGCGTAGCCGGCGAGGAACGACAGCGCGAGCACGATCACCGTCGTCGACACCGACACGATGACGCTGTTCACCATGTACTGGCCGAGCGCGTTGTCGCGGAAGGCCACCACGAAGTTGTCGAGGGTGAACGACTGCGGGACGGCGGTGGGCGGCGACTGCCCGATCTCGGACGCCGGCTTGAGCGACGTCGACACGAGCCAGTACAGCGGCAGCGCGGTGAGCACCGCGATGACGACACCACTGACGTTGACGGTGTTGACCCACTTCCGCCAGCCCTTGCGGATGCGTTGACGGGGCATCAGGCATCCCCTCCCTTCGCCTGGTTCCGGAACGCCCGGAGGAACAGCAGACACCCCGCCGCGACGATGATCGCCGTGGACGTCGCGATCGCCGCACCGGGGCCGATGTTGATGTCCTGGAAGAGCACCTTGTAGCCCATGATCGCGAGCGACTGGGTGGCGGTGCCCGGGCCGCCGTTCGTCAGCACGAACGGCAGGTCGAACACGCCGAACGCCTGCAGGATGCGGAACAGCACCGCGATCGTCAGGGTCGGCGTGAGCTGCGGGAGCACCACCCGCCAGAACGTCTGCCAGGTGCTCGCGCCGTCGAGCTCGGCCGCCTCGTAGTGGTCCTCGGAGATCTGCACGAGCCCCGCGAGCAGGATGATCGCCACGAACGGCGTCGTCTTCCAGATGTCCGCGACCATCAGCCCGGTGATCGCGGGCACCGGTTCGCCGAGGATCACCGGGGCCTCGCCGAAGAGCCCGAAGAACCAGGTCGCGACACCGTACGTCGAGTCGTAGATGTACTTCCAGAGCTGCGCGTTCACGATCGTGACGAGCGACCACGGGATGAGCATCAGCGCCAGCATCCAGCCCCGGGTCGCCCCGAGCCGCTCGAGCACGAGGGCCACGAGCATGCCGAGCACGAGCTCGACGAACACCGTCACGACCGTGTACAGCACGGTGAACCCGAGCGCCCGGTACCAGTCCGCG
Organism: Curtobacterium sp. USHLN213; assembly: GCF_037144815.1. Taxonomy (NCBI): domain Bacteria; kingdom Bacillati; phylum Actinomycetota; class Actinomycetes; order Micrococcales; family Microbacteriaceae; genus Curtobacterium; species Curtobacterium sp. USHLN213. The sequence goes on from NZ_JBBCYQ010000011.1 coordinate 61,846, forward strand.
CTCTGCAGCAGGGCCGCGTAGTTGCCGAGGCCGAACGACCGGATCGTGAACCCCTCGTAGCCGACCTCGACGTCCGCGAAGCTCAGGACGATCGAGTAGACCACCGGGAAGATCGTCACCGCTGCGACGACCAGGAGCGCCGGGGCCGCGAAGCCCCACGCACCCCGCGCACGGATGCGGTCGAGACGCGACCGCCCGCTGAGGCGGGGCGGCGGGTCGAGGCGACCCGCGCCTCCTGGACGGGTCGACGACCGCGTCGCGGTGCCGGCGCTCACAGTGCCTCACCTTTCAGGGCCAGCGCGATCGCCGACGCCATCGTGCTCGTGCCGCCGTCGACGGACGCTTGGCCGCCGAGGATGCTGTTCCCGTTCTGGTAGACGCCCTGCGAGACCTTCGGGTAGTAGGCCGTCGACGTCGGACGGGGCACGAGCGTGATGCCCGCGGCGGTGTCGTACGTCGGGCGCTGCTGGCGCTTCGCGTCCTGGCTCGTGAGCGACTCGCTCCGGGCCGGCAGGACCCCGCCCTCGCGGGTGAGGAACTGCTGCGCCGTCTCGCTCGACATCCAGCTCGCGAACGTCAGCGCCGCGGCGGGCTGCTGCGTGTGCGGGTTGATGTAGTTGCCCCACCCGCCGATGGTCGAGTGGTGCTCGTCCTGCCCGTCGAAGGTCGGCCGCGCGGCGAGTCCGACCTTGCCGGCGACCTGGCTGTCCGGCCCGTTCGCGATGCCCCACGCGTACGACCAGTTGCGGAGGAACGCCGCTCGGCCGCCCGAGAACGCGTCGTTCGTGTCCTGCTCCTGGTACGTCAGGGTGGCGCGCGGGCTGGCGCCGTCGGTGATGAGGGAGCGCATGAACTCGAACGCGCGCTTCGTCTCCGAGCTCGTGGTCTCGGGTCTCGTCAGGTCGTCGTTGAGCAGCGAGCCTCCGGCGTCCGCGACGAACTCGGTGACGTTGCAGGTGAGTCCCTCGTACACGTCGCCCTGGAACGCGAACCCGTAGCTGACGTCGCCGGTGTCGACGAGCTTCGCCGCGGTCTCGCGGACCTCCTCCCACGAGCCCGGGACCTGCAGGGAGTGCTTGGCGAGCAGGTCCTTCCGGTACAGGAAGAACGACTCGTCGATGTAGAGCGGGAACATGTAGTACGTGCCGTCGACGCTCGCGGCCTGCCGGAGCCCCTCGGGGAACTGGTCGAAGAAGTCCGCGCCGACGAGCTCGTTCACCGGGGTCGCGAGCTTGTTCTTCGCGAACTGCCCGGGCCACGCGACGTCCCCGAGGTAGACGTCCGGGGTGCTGCTGCCCGCGGCGATCTGGGTCGTCAGGCTGGTGCGGTTCGTGTCGGTGTCGCTCGGGGCACTCACGATGCGCACCCGGATGTTCGGGTGCTCCTTCTGGAACTCGGCGATGAGCCGTCGCCGCAGGTCGCCGCCGTCCTTCGAGGCCACCTGCCCCGCCCACCAGCTGATCGTGACGTCACCCTCGGGCGGGTCGGTCGGCCACTCCTGGACCGTGGTGCGCTCGGGTCGGGTGGAGCAGCCGGCGAGCAGCAGCACCCCCGCTCCCCCGAGCAGGAACATCCTGCGGTCGATCGCCATCCCGTCCTCCTCGACGTCCCCTGGTGCGAACCTGTACGTCCACACAACCAACGCACCCTGGGTGCCCGGTGGGTGCGACGGACGGGAGGCGCGGTGCGGTGCCGCTGGTGCGGCGGACGGGAGGCGCGGTGCGGGGCCGACCCGCGCCTCCCGTCCGTCGGGTGGTCGCGTCCGCGCGCGGCGACGCCCCGAGACTCGGCCATGCGGACACGTTCGCGGTGTCGGAGCCGCGAACGTGTCCGCCCAGGCGAGACTCGGCGAGCGCCCCGCGCGCCCTGCGCGCCGGTCAGGCGGGCGCGGGTGCCGTCGACTCGGCCGTGCGGAGGGTGCACGGCAGCAGGAAGTGCGGCAGCTCGTCGGACTTCCCGTCGAGCTGGTCGATGAGCGCGTCCGCCGCACGGGTCCCGAGCTCGCGCCCCGGAGCCACCATCGTCGACAGCCGCGGGTAGTGCTGGTCGGCGTTGGCCTCGGACGAGGCGATGCTGAGCACCGAGACGTCCTCCGGTACCCGGCGCCCGGCCGCGTACAGGCCGACGAGCAGCCCGGCGGAGGAGTCGTCCTTCATCACGAGCACGGCGGTCACGCCGGGGTCGAGCGCGAGCATCTCGCTCGCCGCGGCACGTCCGCCGTCGCTCCCCGGACCCGCGGTGACCACGGTGCCGCCGAGTCCCCGCGCTGCCGTCACCTGCCGGAAGGTGGCCTCGGCGCGGAGGTGCGGCGCGTAGCCGGCCATCGGCGTGCCCTCGAGGTCCTCGAGCACGAGCGCGAACCGCCGGTGCCCGAGCGACTGCAGGTGGTCGATGCTCGACTCGATCGTGGTCTCGAAGTCGATGTCGACGAACGGCAGACCACTGCTGTCCCGGGTGCGGCCGATGAGCGTGAACGGGACGTCGAGCGCGGTGAGGACGGCGACGCGGGGGTCGTCCATCCGCACCTCCATGAGGATCACACCGTCGACGAGCCCCCCGGAGACGAGGTCGTCGAGGTCGTCGCCGGCGGGGTCGACCGGCCAGAGCACGAGGTGGTACCCGCGCTCGGACGCGCGCTCGGCAGCGCTCATGAAGAACTGCGAGGTGGTCGGGCTGAAGCGGTTGCCGGTGGTCGGGAACAGCAGCGCGATGATCCGGGTGCGGCGGCTCGCGAGCGCCCGCGCGACGACGTTGCCACGGAACTTCAGCTCGCGCATCGCCGCCTGCACGCGGGCGGTCGTCGCGGGGGTGACGTACTTCGTGCCGTTCACGACGAAGGACACGGTGGCGATCGACACACCCGCCCGATCGGCGACCTGCTGCATCGTGGCCATGCCGCTCAGCCTACCGTCCGGGATGCGAAAAAAGCGCTTTACAGGTGAAGCGCTTTTCTGTTAGCTTCTCGCCCCAAGGAACACAGCGACGATGACGTCAGCGGATTCGTGGTTGCGCGCCTGCCCCCTGCATCCGTCAAGAGAAGAGCTCTGCAATGAAGCAAAGATTCCCCTCCCCGTCGCGCCGGACCCGCGCCCTCGTCGGCGCGGTCGCCGTGCTCGCCACGATCCCCCTGGTCCTCACCGGGTGCTCCGGTTCCGGATCGGCCTCGTCCGGTGGGAGCAAGGCCCTGACGATCGAGGACTACTACGACGCGACCTACAACCCCGTGTACAAGCAGTGCGCGAAGGAGGTCGACGCGACGGTCACGATCAACCACGTCGCCGGTGCCGGTCTGATCTCGAAGGTGCTGCAGCAGGCATCCTCGCGGACCCTGCCCGACGTGCTCATGCTCGACAACCCCGACGTGCAGCAGATCGCGGCCTCCGGGGCGCTCTCCGACCTCAGCGACTACGGCCTCAGCGCCGAGGGCGACGTCCCCGGCGTGAAGGCGGCGAGTACCTACAAGGGCAAGCTCTACGGCCTGCAGTCGAACACGAACTCCATCGCGCTCTACTACAACAAGAAGCTGCTGGCGGACGCCGGCGTGCAGCCGCCCAAGACCTGGGACGAGCTGAAGGCCGCCGCGAAGAAGCTCACCTCCGGGTCCACGTACGGCTTCGCGATGAGCAACATCAACACCTACGAGGGCACCTGGCAGTTCCTGCCGTTCTTCTGGTCGAACGGCGGTGACGAGAAGGACATCGCGACGCCCGAGGCCGCGCAGGCCCTGCAGCTCGTAGAGGACCTGCAGAACGACGGCTCGATGTCGAAGAGCTCGATCAACTGGGCCCAGGCCGACGTGAACAGCCAGTTCCTCGCCGGCAAGGCCGCGATGATGATCAACGGCCCGTGGCAGCTGCCCGCACTGAACGCGAAGAAGGGCCTCGAGTTCGACAGCGTCCCGATCCCGACCCGCACCGGTTCGGAGACCGTCGCACCGCTCGGCGGCGAGGCGTTCACCGTCCCGCAGACCGGCGACAAGGACAAGATGCAGCTCGCCGCCAAGTTCGTCGGCTGCCTCCACTCGGAGAAGACGCAGAAGGCCCTCGCCGAGGTGAGCGGCAACGTGCCGACGAACCTCGAGGCCGGCGCAGCATGGGCGTCCGACTACCCGCAGGTGGCCTCGTTCGTCACGACCGTGAAGACCGCCCGGGCCCGCACCGGTGAGCTCGGACCGGACTGGCCCAAGGCCGCGACGAAGATCTACACCGCCGTCCAGCTCGCCCTGACGGGCAAGGCCGACCCCGAGGCAGCGCTCAAGCAGGCGCAGTCCCAGAGCCAGTAGTGCACGAGGGAGCCGGCCACCCGGCCGGCTCCCTCCCCACCCTCGGAAGGAGCGGTTCCGGCATGAGCGCCACGACACAGACCCGACCACGGACCCAGGCGTCCGTCCCACCACCACGACCCGGCCAGCGCCGCGCGCGCATGCGGATCGGGATCACCCGATGGCTCTTCGTCATCCCGGCCGCACTCTTCGTGGCCGTGTTCTTCGGCTACCCGGTCGTGAAGAACATCATCATGTCCTTCCAGGACTACACGACCAAGACCTTCTTCACGGGCGAGGCCCCGTGGGTCGGGCTCGGCAACTACATCCAGGTGTTCCAGAGCTCGGTCTTCGCGACGAGCGTCGTGAACACCGCGCTGTTCACCGCCGGCTCGATCATCCTGCAGTTCGTGATCGGCCTCGCCCTCGCACTGTTCTTCCGGCGGCACTTCCCGCTGTCGGGGTTCCTGCGCGGCCTCCTCCTCCTGCCGTGGCTGCTCCCGCTGATCGCGTCCAGCGCGGTCTGGAAGTGGCTCCTCGACCAGGACAGCGGCGCGCTCAACCAGCTCCTCGGCGTGGTCGGCATCGCCCCGGTGCCCTGGCTGGTCAGCCCGAGCCTCGCCCTCATCGCCGTCATCGGCGTGAACGTCTGGCTCGGCATCCCCTTCAACACGACGATCCTCTACAGCGGGCTGCAGTCCGTGCCGCCGGAGCTGTACGAGGCCGGCGCGCTCGACGGCGCCACGGGCTTCAAGGCGTTCTGGTACATCACCTGGCCGAGCATCCGGAGCGTGGTGAGCGTCGTGATCGTGCTCGGGGTCGTCTACACGCTGAAGGTCGTGGACATCATCCTCGGCCTCACCGGTGGCGGCCCGGCGAACTCCACGCAGACCCTGGCCACGAACGCCTACCACCAGTCCTTCATCAACTTCCAGTTCGGCATCGGAGCCGCCGTGAGCAACGTGCTCATCGTCGTCTCGTTCGTCTTCGCGATGGTCTACATCGCGATCTCCAGGAAGGCGGTCGACGAATGAGCGTCGGACTCGCGAACCAGACCGTCACCGCCACCCGGGCGATCACCACGAAGCGCAGTGCACGAGTCCCCGGACCGAAGCGCGGCGTCAAGGGCATCCCGCTCACGATCCTCGGCTGCGTGTTCCTCGCGATCATGGTGTTCCCCGTCTACTGGATGGTGAACACGAGCCTGCAGGCCACGTCCGGGGCCGCCACCGCGACCTGGTTCCCGTTCTCCCCCACCTTCCGCGGGTACGAGACGGCGTTCGCCCAGCAGGGGCAGAACTTCCTGTCGAGCATGATCATCGGCCTCGGCACCGTCGTGCTGACCCTGGCGATCGCGACCCCGGCCGCCTACGGGCTGGCTCGGTTCAAGATGCGCGGCACCCGGGTGTTCCTGCTCGTGCTGCTCATCACGCAGATGATCCCGGCGATCGTCATCGCGAACGCGCTCTACACGCTGTTCAACAACGTCGGGCTGCTGAACAGCTACATCGGGCTGATCCTGGCCGACAGTGCCGTCCAGGTGCCGTTCGCCGTGCTGCTCATGCGTGCGTTCATGGAGTCGATCCCGCCGAGCCTGGTCGAGGCCGCGCTCGTCGACGGGGCGAACGACTTCCGGGCGTTCATCTCGATCGTCCTGCCCATCAGCCGGAACGCCATCGTCACGGCGGCGCTGTTCACGTTCCTCGGCGCCTGGGGTGACTTCCTCATCGCGCTCACCCTGACGTCGACGACCGCGGTCCGGCCGATCACGCTCGGCATCTACAACTACATCGGTTCGAACGTCACCGACTGGGGGCCCGTCATGGCGACGTCGGTCCTCGCGTCGCTGCCGGCGGCCGTGCTGCTCATCGTCGCCCAGCGGTACATCTCCGCCGGCGCACTCGGCGGCGCCGTCAAGTGACGGCAGCCCACGCCGGGCGGCCGGCGACGACCACGAACCCCAGCCAGAAAGGCACACCATGACCACCACCCCGCTGCGCATCACCGTCTGGGGCGAGAACGTCCACGAGCAGGTCGAGCAGCACGTCGCCGAGCGGTACCCCGACGGCATGCACGGCGCCATCGCCGACGGCATCCGCGAGAACCTCCCGGACGCCGTCGTCCGCACCGCCACGATGCAGGAGCCCGAGCACGGCCTCACCGACGAGGTCCTCGCCCAGACCGACGTCCTCACCTGGTGGGGCCACGCCGCGCACCAGGACGTGGACGACGCCGTCGTCGACCGCGTGCACAAGCACGTCCTGTCCGGCATGGGCCTCGTCGTGCTGCACTCCGGCCACTGGTCGAAGATCTTCGGGAAGCTGATGGGCACGACCTGCACGCTCCGGTGGCGCAGCGAGCACGACCAGGAGCTCGTCTGGACCGTGAACCCGCAGCACCCCATCACGCGCGGTGTCCCGAACCCGATCGTCATCCCCGAGCAGGAGATGTACGGCGAGTACTTCGACGTCCCGACCCCCGACGAACTCGTGTTCATCTCGGGCTTCACCGGCGGCGAGGTGTTCCGGAGCGGCATGACCTACCGCCGCGGTCTCGGGAAGATCTTCTACTTCTCCCCCGGCGACCAGGACTTCCCCGTGTACCACCACAAGGACGTCCGACGCGTGATCGCGAACGCCACCGAGTGGGCGCGGCCGGAGCGTGAGCGGGAGATCCCGACGCTGCGCCGGTACGACCTCGGCGAGTACTTCGACGGCCAGCACTACCGCGGCCCGTTCGACGACGCATCGGTCGAGGAGCACGAAGGGGCACAGGCATGACCCTCCGCGTCGTGCAGGTCGGCGCCGGCGGCATGGGCCGCGCCTGGCTCGCCACCGTCGCGGCCGACCCGGACGTCGAGCTGGTCGGCATCGTCGACCTCGACCTCGACGCCGCCCGGGCCGGAGCCGCGGTCGCCGGCGACCCGACGATCCCCGTCGGCACCGACCTCACCGCCCTCGCCACCGAGACCGGTGCCGAGGCTGTCCTCGACATCACCGTCCCGGTCGCGCACCACCCCGTCACGCTCGAGGCCCTCCGCGCCGGACTCCCCGTCCTGGGCGAGAAGCCCGCGGCGCAGACGGTCGCCGAGGCACTGTCGCTCGCGGCCGCCGCCGAGGCCACCGGCAAGCTGTTCATGGTGTCGCAGTCCCGGCGGTACAACGACCACCTCGTCGCCTTCCGGCAGCACGTCCGTGGGCTCGGCGGCGTCGGCGGGCTGAGCACGCGCTTCGCCAAGGCCCCGCACTTCGGCGGCTTCCGCGAGGAGATGGACGACGTCCTCCTGCTCGACATGGCGATCCACGCGTTCGACTCCGCGCGCTACGTGCTCGAGCGGGACCCGGTGTCGGTGTACTGCGAGTCGTGGAACCCGTCGTGGTCCTGGTACCGGGGCGACGCCGCGGCCGCCGCGGTCTTCACGTTCGAGGACGACGTCCGCTACGTGTACGACGGCTCGTGGTGCGCACCGGGTGCCGAGACCTCGTGGAACGGCGACTGGCGCGCCTCCGGACCCGCGGGCACGGCGCTGTGGGACGGCGACCACGACCCGTGGAGCGACCTCGACGGCACGCCGGGCGCACCGGACGCGGCCCCGAGCGTCGGCAACGAGATCGCCGGTGCACTCGCGTCCTTCGTCCGTGCGGTCCGCTCCGGCGAGCGCCCCGACGGCGAGGTGCACGGCAACGTGATGAGCCTCACGATGGTGGACGCCGCGATCGCGTCCGCCCGCACCGGGCGGCGCATCGTCATCGACGAGGTGCTCGAGCAGGCGCACGCCACGGCGCTCGAGGTCGAGCAGGACGAAGCCATCCGCGAGCGACTCGCGTCGTGGGGTTCGGTGCGCAGCGCGCTCGCGACGGGGTCGCCGGACACGGCCGCGCTCGGCTGAGCGACGCCGGCGGTCCAGGAGGCGCGGTGCGGCTCGCGACGCGACCGTCGCGCCGGGCGCGGTGCGGGTCGGACCCGCACCGCGCCTCCCGTTTGTCCGTCCACCGTGCGCACCGGGGGCGACCCGTCACCGTTACGGTGGCCGTGTGCGTGGACAACGGTCGTCGGACACCCCAGCGGAGGGGGCCCCGCTGCTGCTCGTCGCGGCCGATCCCCGTCGTCGTACCGGACGGACGCCGTGGGGCCGGGTCCTCGTCGGTGTCGTGATCGCCGCCCTCGTCGGGGGCGCGGCAGTCGCCACGGCGGGCACGCTCGTCTCGCAGCGCATCGCGGAGGGCTTCGCCGTCCGTGACGCGACGTCGGACACCGCCGCACTGGCGCGGGTCGTCGTCGAACCGGCCCTGGTGGACGCGATCGCCGATCCCGACGCTCCCGAGTCCGAACGGGTCGCAGCGCGCGCACGACTGGCCGACGCGGTCGCCGGCGAGCTGCGGGCGGGCTCCGCGGTCCGGATGAAGCTCTGGGCGGCGGACGGGACGGTCCTGTGGTCCGACGAACCGCGGCTCGTCGGCGAACGGTTCCCGCTGGGCGACGAGGACCTCGAGGCGCTCGACACCGACCGGTCCGACGCCGAGGTGTCCGACCTCACCGAGCCCGAGAACCGCTACGAGCGCGGGCACGGTCCCCTGCTCGAGGCGTACCAGGCGGTCCACACCCCGTCCGGCCAGGCCCTGCTGTTCGAAGCCTACGAGCGGTACGACGACGTGGTCGCCCGGGCATCCGACCTCCGCGGAGCGTTCGCCGCGCTCGCGTTCGGGACGGTCGCCGTCGTGCTCGCGCTGCTCGTGCCCCTGCTGCTCTGGCTCCTCCTGCGGATCCGGTCCGGGCAGCGCGCTCGGGAGCGCCTGCTCGGTCGTGCGCTCGACGCCGAAGCCGCCGAACGCCGACGGATGGCGGCCGACCTGCACGACGGCCCGGTGCAGGACGTCGCGGGCCTCGCCCTGTCGCTCGGTGCGGACCCCGCCACGACGGACGCCGCGGCCGCGCTCCGTCGGGCAGTGTCCTCGCTCCGCGGCTCGATGTCCGCGATCCGGCCCGCGGCGCCCGAACGGGACGGCCTCGGTGCGGCGCTCGACGACGTGTGCGCACGGGCCCGCGCCGCCGGACTCACCACGAGCGTCCACGTGCCGGAGTCGGTCGACGCGTCACCGGCAGCCCTGCTCGCCGTCGTGCGGTTCGTCCGCGAGGCGGTCGCCAACGTCGTGACGCACGCGCACGCCTCGGTCGTCGACGTGCAGGTCGGTACCACCGGGCCCGGCCCGAGCGTCGACGCGGCTGTGGACCGTGGGCTCGTCGTCACCGTCACGGACGACGGGGTCGGGTTCGATGCGACGCGCGCCACGGACCCGGGCCGGCCGGGGCACCTCGGCACCACGCTCCTGCGCGAGATCGCCGAGGACACCGGCGGCTCCCTCGAACTCGACACCGCGCCCGGCGCCGGCACCACCTGGCGGCTGACCGTACCGGTCGACACCGAGGCACTGCGGTGAGGGTCCTCGTCGTCGATGACCACGCCCTCGTCCGGAGCGGGCTGAGCGCCGTGCTCGCGGCGACGGACGACTGCGAGGTCGTCGGCGAGGCCGCCACGGGTGAGGAGGGCTTCGCGCTCGCGCGGGAGCTCCACCCGGACGTCGTCGTGATGGACCTGTCGATGCCCGGTGCCGGCGGGGTCGCGGCCACGGCGGCGCTGCGGTCGGCGATGCCCGACGTCCGGGTGCTCGTCCTCACCACGTTCGCCGACGACGGGCGGGTCCGCGCTGCCCTCGCGGCCGGGGCGACCGGGTACCTGCTCAAGGACGCGGCCCCGGACGAGGTCGTCCGCGCCGTCCGCGCAGCAGCCCGCGACGAGACACCGATCGACCCCCGGGTCGCCCGGGCCCTGCTCCCCGGGGGCACCGCGGACACGAGCACCGACGTCCGACTGCCGCCACGCGAACGCGACGTCCTCGTCCGGATCGCCCGGGGCTTGTCGAACCGGCAGATCGCCACCGAACTCGGGATCGCCGAACGCACCGTGAAGGTCCACGCCGGCAGCCTCTTCCGGCGCATCGGGGTGGCCGACCGCACGAGCGCGGCGCTCTGGGGCAGGGACCACGGGTACTAGTACCAAGGTCCGATGGTGCGGTCCCGGTCGGGCGGCGACGATCGGTGTCGAGGGGTACGCACCCCAGCACACCAGGAGGCACACCATGTCCAGCACGCACCAGCGCCACGGGCGGCGCATCGGCATCGTCGCCGCGGTCACGGCCGGCGTCGTCGCCGCGGTCGCACTCGCCGGGGTGGCCCCCGCGAACGCGTCCGGCAAGACCTCGACCGGCGGCGACTACGCCGTCACCGTGAACGGCACCACCACCAACCCCGCGGTCGGGAAGGACGTCAAGCTCAAGGACGTCGCCGTCTCGGGCACCATCGCGGTCCGCGGCAAGCACAACGGGTTCGACATCCGCATCGCCGACCTCGGCGTGTACGACTACACGCTCACCGGCGCGCCCGACACCCAGCGGATGGTGACGAAGCCCACCGTCGTGTTCGCGTCGAAGGTCCCCTCGCTGACCGCCGCGCAGCTCGCCAGCACGAAGCTGTCCTCGCTCGAGGTCAAGGACGACACCCTCGTCGCGATCTTCGCCACCGGTGCCGGCAAGCTCAAGGTCCAGGCGAAGGACGGCGCGCAGGGCGGCATCTTCCAGATGGAGACCGAGTTCGCCCAACCGGTGACGTTCACGCACACGCTCGGCGCCGGGCTCTTCTACTTCACCAACCCGTACACCGGGAAGATCAACTTCGGCGACGGCACCCCCGCGGTGGCCTCCGGGAGCGGCGCGCACCAGATGCTGCTCGGCAAGGACAGCCCGTAGGTCGCGACGAAGACGTCGCAGACCGCGACCACGACGACCTGGACCGTCCAGCCCGGCGGGCGCATGGGCGGGGTGCTCGGCGAAGACGCCGTGGAGCTCTCACAGGGTGCGACGAACTGCACGAGCCAGTGCCAGGCGCAGAACCAGGTCCGTGGCTCCCTGCCGGTGCCGCCGGACCCGGTGGACCCGCAGCCGCTGGTGGTCGCGGTCCGCTGACGCGGACGGAGCGCGCGGGAAGCACGGGAGGGGGGGGGGGGGGGGGGGGGGGCCCCCCCCCCCCCCCCCTCCCGTGCGTGTACCGTCCCACGCAACACATGGCTGGCGGGCGATCGGGGAACGCGATGCGACAGATCATCGGGACGACACTCATCGTGGCGCTGGCAGCGGCCGCACTGATCGGAGTGGCGCCGCCCGCGAACGCGGCCGCATCGGGCACGATCGCCGTGCAGCTCGCAACGCCGGACGGCACCCCGATCCGACTGGCGGACGTCGAACTCGCCGCGATCGGCACCGACGCCGTCGTCGGGACCGCCACCTCCGACGTCGACGGCACCGCGACGTTCGCCGGCATCCCCGCCCCGGACACCGTGACGGTCACCACACGGCAACTCCCGCCGCGCGGAACGGACACCTACGCACCCGGACTCCGTTCGGACATCGCGGTCCGCGGTGGCACGACGGTCGCGGTGACCGTGCCGCTCGTCCGTGGCGCCACCGTGCAGGGTGGGGTGATCGGCCCCTCGGGTCCCGCGGCCGGACGGCTGATGTACGCGTGGAACGAGGACACCTCGCAGGTGTTCCGGACGACCTCGGACAGCGCGGGACGGTACCGGTTCCTCGGGTTGAGCACCGGTCAGTACCGCATCGAGGCGTACGCCAGCGGCACGGCGTCGCCCGCCGTGTGGAAGACGCGGGTGTACCAGCAGCGGGGGACGCTCCCGGCGTCGCAGGTGACGTTGTCGCAGCACTACGCGCACAGCGACTACGACCTGGCCGTCTTCGCCAACACGGCGTCCCGCACCCCGTCGCCGCAGCTCAGTGGCGCGAGCGTCGTGGTGACGGAGGCGACGAGCGGAGCGTCGTTCTCGACCCGGTTCTCGACGCTGCTCGACGACGAGCAGACGGCCCAGTTCCAGATCCCCTCCGGGCAGTACGTGGTCGAGCTCCGGACGATGGCGACGACCACGACGCCGTCGCGTGTCCTGTGGCTCGGCCGTCCGGGAGGCGTGTACCGGTACGTGACCGACCGGGCGCAGGCCGTCCCGGTGAGGGTCGTGTTCGGCGGGTTCAACGGGTGGGGTGGAACGGTGCCGGAGGTAGCGTCGCGCTGACCGGCGACGTTCCTCAGCCGGACGCGCTCACGGACGACGCGATGGCGATCAGGTCGGACACCACCTCGTGCAGCGGTCGAGCCGCGTCGAGTTCGTGCGTGCATCCGGCGCGCAGGAGCGGCTCCACCTCGACGAGATCCGCCTCGATCATCCGGCGCTCGAGCGCGGTCTTCCCGTAGGGGTTCGTCGTGCGGCGCGCGACCCGATCGAGCATGACGTCGAGCGGAGCGCTCAGGAGCACGATCGCATCGAACCGATCGGAGAACTCGGACTGGTTCCGGACGCACCCCTGGACGAAGAGCGAGCGGTCGTCCACCGCGTCCAGGAGCGCGGAGATCTTCGCCTCGACCCACATCCACTCGCCCTGGTGCCCTTCGTCGGGTGGATCCGGCAGCGTCCGGTACTCGCGCCACCCGGGATCATCGGTGTCCACGACCCGGTAGCCGTGCGTCGCGAGCTCCATCAGCGCGGACGACTTCCCGGTTCCCGACATCCCGGTGATCAGCACCTTCGACACAGCCCCAGCCTAGGACCGGACAGTCTGGCCCACGCGCGAGGAACCTCGAGCGGCTCGCGGCCGGTCAGGGACGGAACACGGCCCTGACACACCCGTCCGTCTTGTCCTTGAACATGGCGTAGCCGCCCGGTCCTTCCTCGAGGGGCATGACGTGGGTGGCGAGGTGCTCGGTGAGGATCTCGTCGTGGGCCATCCGCTCGAGGAGCATGGGGATGTACCGGTGCCCGTGCTGTTGTGCGGAGCGGAGCGTGAGGCCCTTGTTCATCACCGCCCCGAGGGGGAACTTGTCGACGAAGCCCCCGAACACGCCCAGGACGAAGACGCTGCCGCCCTTGCGTGCGGCGAAGATCGCCTCTCGCACGGCTGTGGGCCGGTCGGTCTGCAGTCGCAGTTGCTGCTTCAGCTGGTCGTACGCGAAGTCTGGTCCGTCGCGGTGTGCCTCCATCCCGACCGCCTCGATGCACACGTCGGGACCGCGGCCGCCCGTGAGCTCACGGAGTTCGGCTGTCACCTCGCTCGTCTCGTAGTTCATGGTCTCCGCGCCGATGACCTGCTCCACCTGCGCCAGTCGCTCCGGGAAGCGGTCGATCACGATGACGCGTTCGGCGCCGAGCAGCAGCGAGGCGCGTGCCGCCATCTGTCCGACGCCTCCCGCGCCCCACACCCCGACGGTGTCTCCTGGACGGACGCCGCCGAGCTCCGCTCCCATCCATCCTGTCGGAGCGGCATCAGAGGCGAAGAGCGCCCGCTCGTCGCTCACCCCTTCAGGCACGGTGAACGCGCCCTGGTCGGCGAAGGGCACGCGGATGTACTCGGCATGACTCCCCGCCCACCCGCCCAGTGCATGCGAGTACCCGTAGCAGCCTCCGGGTGCCTGGCCCCAGAGCATCTCGGGTATGCCCGCGTTGGGGTTGCCGTTGTCGCAGAGCGAGTACAGCTCATGGCGGCAGTACCAGCAGTTGCCGCAGCTGATGAACGAGCAGACCACGACACGTTCGCCGACGTCGTGCTTCCTGACCGCCGACCCGATCTCGACGACCTCGCCGAGGAATTCGTGCCCTAGTACGTCGCCTGCCCGCATGGTCGGGACGTATCCGCCGAGGAGGTGGAGGTCGGATCCGCAGGTCGTGCTCAGCGTCACCTTCACGATGATGTCCTGCGCGTTGAGGATCTCGGGGTCTTGCACGTCCTCCACCGCGAGCTCGTTCACTCCGGTCCAGCACAGCGCCTTCACAGCACACCCCCACCCCTGGCCTCGTCTTCCGCGGTGTCGACCGCGCGCCCCAGCAGGGTGCTCGGACGACGTCCGTGCGGCCGCGGGGTCGCCCGCAGCACCTCGCCCGTCTCGAAGACCTGCTTGGCATCACGCAGCGCCTCCCGCAACAGCATGTTCGGGTCGCCGTCCACCGGGACCTCACCGCCGTCCCGGAAGCGAGCGTGCACTTCGAACCCCTTGCCTCCGGACGCAGGCTCGATCCGGATCTCCAGCAGCCCAGCAAGGCGCTGCAACGGCTCGGGGTAGCCACCGCTCTCGAAACGCTCGGCCGAGCCCAGGACGGTGACCGCCTTCCACCCCTGCGGGTGTGTTCCGTCCCCGTCCGACTCCCGTTCCCGCTTCACGAGCGACCGGGCGACGAGGCCCGCCGCGATGCCCGCGACGCCGACACCGACGACCGCGGCCGTTCGACCCGCCATGGTCACGCCCCCTCGCCGGGCTTGAGGACGACCTTCGTCCACCCGGTATCGCGGTTGTCGAAGTGCTCGTAGGCATCCGGCGCCTGGGCGAGCGGCAGCTCGTGGCTCACGATGAACGACGGCTTCGCCTTGCCAGCAGCGATGAGATCGCGGAGCTGACGGTTGTACTTCTTCACGGGCGCCTGCCCGGTCCCCATCGTCTGGCCCTTGAACCAGTGCAGTCCCATGTCGAACGCGATGCGCCCGTGCTTCGCCAGTTCGTCGGGTCCGCCCGGGTCCTGCGGCACGAAGACGCCGACGGTGCCGATCCGTCCGGTGAACCGCACCGACTGGACCAGTCGATTGAGCGTGAGGTTCGGTTGCTCGTCGCCGACGGGGTCGTGCGCTTGGTACCCGACGCACTCGCAGCCGTTGTCCGCTCCGAGCCCCATCGTCTGCTCCAGCACGGCCTCCACCGGATCGACCTTCGAGTCATCGATGGGGATCGCACCGATCGACTCAGCCAGGCGGAGGCGGTCCGGATGCCGATCCACCACCATGACCTTGCTCGCACCGCGGATGGTGGCGGACAGAGCAGCCATCAAGCCGACCGGTCCGGCACCGTAGATGACCGTCTGGTCCCCCGGCCCCACCCCAGCCATCTCGGTCGCGTGGTAAGCGGTCGGGAAGATGTCGGCGAGCATGACGTAGTCGGCGGACTTCTCCTCCGCGTCCTCGCCCAGGCGGAGGCAGTTGAAGTCGGCCCAGGGGACGCGAAGGAGCTCGGCCTGTCCGCCCGCCCACGGTCCCATGTCCGCGAACCCGTACGCCGCTCCCGCCCATTCCGGCACGGGTTGCGCGGTGAGGCAGTAGTTCGTCAACCCGCGCTCGCAGTTCTTGCAGTGACCGCACGCCACGTTGAAGGGGAGGACCACGTGGTCACCGACCCGTATCTTGTCCACGCCGTCGCCGGCTTCGATCACCTCACCCAGGTTCTCGTGACCGAACCACCGTCCGGTCTCGAAGCTGGTGCGGCCCTCGAACATGTGGAGGTCCGACCCGCAGATGTTCGTCGTCGTGATCCGTACGAGCACGTCGGTGGAGCGCTCGATACGCGCATCCGGGACATCTCGCACCGCGACGCTGCGCGGCCCCTCGTACACAACTGCCCTCATGATCGTCTCCTCTGTGCGGATGCCTCGAACACGCGTGGTCCCGTCGACCGCTCGGCAGGGCCATGACACGCCTGGCACCGAGGACACACCATCGGCAGACATGCCCATGCGTCCGGCGGGCTCGGGACGCACCCCCACCGACCGACGGTGGTAGACCGAGGCAAGACGTTTTCGGACAGTTCCGTTCACTCCTGCTGGCGATGGTCCTGAGGTGGTCGAGTCCCGTGTCACGCACCGGTGCGATCGAGCTCGCTGACATCGCTGCGCGCCCGTCCTCCGTCCACGAGCGGGCTCAGGCCATGTTGGACGAGGTGCGCACCCAGATCCCGTTCGACGGCGCGTGGATTGCGCTGGCCGAACAGGGCGGTACCGCCTACAACTCGGTGGCGAGCACCGACCTCGCGGAGTCGAGCGTCCGCTACATGAGCGGCCCCGAGATGGCACGCGACATCGAGATGGCCGGGCTCGATCGTGAGCAGCCGCCCACCAGCATGTCGGACCTTCCCGAGTCGTCCCGCGACCTGCAGAGTCGGGCCGCTTGTCTGTCCGCGGGGTTCCACGAGACGCTGTCCGTCGCGCTGTACGAGCGTCGGGGGCGACACGTGGGCTTCATGACCGTGCTGTTCCAGAGCCCGGAGCCACCCACACGGTCCCTCCGCCGACGCCTCGCTCGCATCCTCCCGGTCCTCGCGGCGGGGATCGACCCGCTGCGGACGCTCGCAGCATCAGCGGCCTTCGTCGACGGGGCCCGAGCTGGGGCGGTCCTCCTTCCCGGGCACGGCGTCATGCGCCTCCCGGGCTTGTCGGACGACGGACTCTTGGCCACCGGTTCGGCGCTGATCGAGGCGGCCAGGGACGCGATCGACGACGGGCAGGACCATGCGGTGTTCCTGTGGCCGCTCGGGAGCCGTCGGTCGCCCGACGTCTACGAGCGGGTGACGGTACTGGGCTGCGGCAGCGATCTGCACGCCGTGGTCCGCGGTGTGGTGCTGCTGTCGTCGGCCCCGGACCGGCGGGGTCTGACGCCACGGGAGCTCGAGGTGCTCGGACACCTGATCGAGGGGTGTTCCAACGTCGAGATCGCCCGGGCGCTGAGGATCGCTCCCCGCACGGTCGCCGCGCACCTCGAGCACATCCTGGTCAAGCTCGACGCCACGTCACGCACGCTCGCCGCCGTCCGGGCCGAGCGTGCCGGCCTCTACGTCCCCTTGTCCGGATCACGGCACGGCTGACTGGATCGCAGCGCAGCCGAAGCGCAAGCCGGACCGTCGCGAGCGGCCGCCGTCCAGAAGGGAAGAGTCATGTCACACCTGTCCGTGAAGGCCTGCATCGCCGTGGTCGTCGGCGTCGCGGTCGCGGTGATCGCCGGGCTGCTCGGTGTCCCCGACCTGTCGGCGCTCCTCGGGTGGTCGACCGCCGCGCTGGTGTTCCTCGTCTGGGCGTGGTCGACGGCCTGGCCGGCCGGCCCCGAACGCACCCGTTCCCTCGCTCGTCACGAGGATCGCTCGCGACGGATGGTCGACGTGCTCATCATCGTCGCGACGTTCCTCAGCCTGGTCCTGGTGGTCTTCGCGCTCTTCCGGAGCCAGCAGCACGACGCGGTCGGCTCGGCCGCCGCGATCCTCGCAGTGGTCGGAGTCGTGGCGGCCTGGGCGGTCATGAACACCGTCTACGCGTTCAAGTACGCGCGCATGTACTACATCGACGACAGGCACCGTTTCGACTTCGACCAGGACGAGGACCCGTCCTACAGCGACTTCGCGTACACCGCGTTCTCCATCGGGATGGCCTACAGCCCGGGCAACATCGTCCAGTCGTCCACTCCCTCCCGCCGCATCGCCATGGGCCACGCGCTGCTGTCCTACTTCTTCGGCACGTTCGTGGTCGCGGTCGCCATCAACCTCATCACGGGTCTCACCCAGGGAGGGTGAGATGCGCGCGTTCG
This sequence comes from Curtobacterium sp. USHLN213, assembly GCF_037144815.1. Classification (NCBI taxonomy): domain Bacteria; kingdom Bacillati; phylum Actinomycetota; class Actinomycetes; order Micrococcales; family Microbacteriaceae; genus Curtobacterium; species Curtobacterium sp. USHLN213. The sequence continues at coordinate 79,552 of NZ_JBBCYQ010000011.1, forward strand.
CTCCGTGCCCACGAGGATCCGGGTGCGGGGAGACGAGACCACGCCCTTGCTCGCGGTGTCACGGTCTGCCAGCGTTGAGACATGGGCGACGACGGGACCACGCTCCGTCGCGTGCCGGGCTTCCTCCCCTACTGGTCGGCCGCGACCGTCTCGTCGTTCGGGTCAGCCGTGAGCGCGGTCGCCGTGCCGGTCCTCGTGGTGACGGTGCTGCACGCCAGTCCGTTCGAGCTCGGTCTCGTGAACGCTGCCCAGTTCCTCCCGTACGCCGTGTTCGGTCTGGTCGTCGGCGCCTACGTCGACCGCTTCCGGCGGAAGCCGCTGCTGATCTGGGCGAGCATCGGTCGCGGCGTGAGCCTCGGTGCGATCCCGGTGCTGTGGTTCACCGGGCTCCTGAACCTGTGGGCGACTGCGGCGGTGCTGTTCCTGTTCGGCATCCTGTCCGTCGTGGGGTTCGCGGCAACGCAGTCGCTCCTCCCCAGGATCGTGCCGCGCCCGCTCCTCCTGGCGGCGAACGCGCGGGTGGACCAGAGCGACGCGGCGGCGCAGACGGCGGGCCCGGCGCTCGGCGGGGTCCTGGTCAGCATCGTGACGGCGCCGGTCGCGATCGCGCTCGACGCGGTGAGCTACTTCGTCGACGCGTTCCTCATCGCCCGGGTCCGCGTCGTCGAGCACCAGCCGGCGCGACCGGCCAGGACGAGCCTCCGGAGTGACGTCGTGGACGGTCTGCGCTGGACGTACGGCAACGCAGTGCTCAGACCGCTGGCACTGTCCACCCACGTCTGGTTCCTCGCCAACGCCGCTGGCCTGACGGTGTTCGCGATCCTCGCCCTCCGCACGCTCGCGCTCCCCGCAGCGCTGTACGGGGCCGTCATCGCCGTCAGTGGGATCGCGATGCTCGTCGGCGCGACCGCTGCGACACGCCTCGGCACCCGGTTCGGTGCCGGCCGGACGATCATCGCCGCACGAGCCGCCTACCCGATCGCCTGGGCGGCCATCACGCTCGTGACGCTCGGTACCGGCGGCGCAGCACGGCCGACGACGGTCGTGGTCCTGTTCGTCGCCTTCGCCCTGCACGGTGCCGCAGCAGGCTGCGAGAACGCGAACGAGATGGTCCTCCGCCAGACCGTGACACCGGATGCCCTCCTCGGGCGGGTGAACGGCACGATGCGCAGCGCGAACCGGACGCTCGCCGCGGTGGGAGCAGTGGGCGGGGGTGCCCTCGTGACCCTGACCGGGGACGGCTTCGCGCTGCTCGCCGTGACGGTCGTGTTCGCGGCCGCCGTCGTCGTCGCTGCGTGGTCTCCACTGCCCAGCGCCACCGTTCGCTAGGAAGGTTCAACCCGACACATGGGTGGTCACCCCGGCCAGGACTCCCGCGACCACGACCCGTCCGCGCGCCGGTGGTAGGCGAGCCGGTTGCTCGCCGCGTCCGTCGCCCCGCGCCAGAACACCATCCGCACCGGTGTGAGTGCGAACCCCGCCCACGTGCGCGGCGGCTCGAGGTCCGTGCCGGCCCGTTCGCGGCCGAACGCCGCCCAGGCCTCGCGGCGCCGGGCCGGTGTGTCCGCAGCGGACGGGTGGTCGTTGACCCACGCGAGCACCTGCAGGTACCGCGTCCTGGCCGCGTAGGCCGCACGGGCCTCGTGGTCGGAGACGGGCGCCACGTCACCGACCACGACGAGCTGGCGCGCTGCATCGGGCCAGTGCAGGGTCACCGCGGCACGGGGCACCGCCGCGAGTTCGGCGGCCTTGCGGCTGCGCGAGTCGGTGTGGAAGTGCAGGCGCTCCCCGTCGAACAGGGAGAGCAGGACCGTCCGGGCGTCGGGGTAGCCGTCGAGCCCGACGGTGGAGAGGGTCATGGTCGGCCCCGGGGCGTCCGACGCGGTGGGGAGCCACGATGCCGCGAGGGTCAACGGGTCCGTCGGCACGGGCGCATCGTCGACCCCTCGCGGCACGGTCACGAGACCGCAGCGTCGGCGGGGCGGGCCACTGCCGGACGGCTCACCGCCGGGTCGAACCGTGCGATCTCGTGCAGCGACGCCACGGCCTCGGCGACGGAGTGCTCCCAGAGGACGGCACCGTACGACGCCGTCGCCCGGCTGGCGTCGCCGACGACCCCGGGGGTCCCGAAGTCGTCGGACAACCACCCGAACGACACCGGGCCGCCGTTGAACGCGATCTTCTCGAAGCCGGCGATGTGCTCCGGCACCCATCGCTCCGCGAGCGACATGTCGACCAGGTCCGGGCGCAGGTGCAGGATCATCGACGTCTCCGCGGCGCCGCCGTGGATCCCCAGCCCGAGCTCGTCCGCGTCCTCGCCGTCCGGGCCGGGGACGCGGGCGAGGGTCGGCATGAGGAAGGTCTTCAACCCGTAGCGCTTCCGGATCTCACGCAGGGCGACCTGCAGCAGGGCGACGTTGCCGCCGTGCCCGTTGGCGAACACCAGGGTGCCGGCACCGGTGAGGGCGACCGCGCGGCCGATCTGCACGGCGGTGTCGAACATCGTGTCGCTGTCGAGCCACACCGTGCCGGGCGCCCAGCTGTGCTCGTCGGACTTCGTGAACGACAGCGTCGGGAGCTGCCAGACGTCCAGTCCCTCGGCAGCGGCCTGCTCGACCGCCGCCCCACCGATGTGCTCGGCGAGCAGGTGGTCGGTCAGGAGCGGCAGGTGCGGGCCGTGGTGCTCGACGGCGCCGGTGGGCTGCACGACGATCGTGTCCGGCCCGAAGCCCGCAGCGACGGCCGGACCGGACAGCTCCGCGAGCCGACGCGAGCGGACCGTGCCGATGCCGGCGCTCACTTGCCGAACCCCGGGACGACGGGCTGCGCGGACGCGGTGGAGCCACCGCTGACCACGAGCGACGGGTCGATGACGTGCCCGGGGTTGAGCAGCCCCGCGGGGTCGGTGCGCTGCTTCAGCGCCACGAGCTCCTCGACGCCGTGGTCGACGTAGTACTGGTGCGGGCTGTGCACCCGGACGCCGAGGTCGCGGAGCACCGGGTAGCCGGCGTAGACGTCCTCGGCCCCGGTGTACGGCGCGGTGAGCATCCCGATCGGTCCGACGTGCGCGGCCTCGATGTGGAGCATGCCGCCGGGGTAGACGGCCTCGACCTCGGCGATCCGGTCGATGAGCGCCTCGCCGCCGACCTCGACGTGGAAGTACTCGGTGTCGCTCGTGTTCCGCTTCAGCCACCAGATCGGGTGGTTGTACGACAGCATCGACACCTTCGTGGTCTGCTGCAGGCCCTCGCGGACGTCCAGGACCTCACCGCCGGCGGCCGCGATGCGTGCCCGGGCCTCGTCGAGCACGACGTCGTCGATGATCGCTCGCAGGCTCGCACGGTCGTCGGGGACGGCCAGGTCGGACGGCAGCGTCGCGGCGATCTCGGCGCGGTCGGCGCTCACGAGCCGCGGCACCGGGTCGAGTCCGCGCAGCGTGCGGACGGCGACGAGCGCGTCCTCGAAGGTGGGGAACGCCGCGTAGACGGCTCGCCACTCCTGCAGCGGCTCGAGCCGGACGGTGGCGCGGGCGATGACACCGGCGGTGCCGTAGGTGTGCACGAACGGCTGCGCCTCGTCGCCCTCGACGTGCAGCAGTTCGTCGGCGCCGGGGAGCGCGACGTCGAGCGCCGTGACGAAGCCCTGCCAGTTCGACCCGTGCGCGATCGACCCGGTGCCGCCGGAACCGCCGGACAGGAAGCCGCCGATGGTCGACTGCGCGGTGGACGGGTACATCCAGAGCTGCTGGCCCGTGGCGGCGGCCGCCTGCTCCAGGGCGACCATGGACGCGCCGGCCTCGGCGGTGATCCAGCCGTCGCCGACCTCGACGACCGCGCGTGCCCGCGACGTGTCGAGGACCAGGCCGCCGTGCAGCGGGATGCCCTGGCCGTAGTTGCCGGTGCCCTTCCCGCGGGTGGTGACGGGGACGCCGTGCCGGACCGCGGCCTGCAGGGTGGCGGCGATGTCGTCGGCGCTGGCCGGCGACGCGACGAGGTCGGCGAGGCCGAGGGGCAGCTGCTCGCTGAGGATTGGACTCATGGTGGCCTCGTCGACGGAGGCGCGGGCCCGCGTGCGCTCGTCGGCGCTCACGCCGCGCTCACCGAGCAGTGCGACGAGCTCGGCGCGCAGCGCCTCGACGGAGGTGGGGGTGACGGTGGTCATGCTCACTCCTGGTGGGTGGGTGGTGCGGGGACGACGGACGGGAGGCGCGGGGCGGCGTGGCACCGCGCCTCCCGTCCGCTTGTTGGTCGGCTCCCGTTCGACGGGAGCCGACCGGTGTCAGGAACCCAGACCGATGGACTTGTCGAGGAACTCGTTCGTGTACAGGTCGGAGGGCTTCAGGCCGCTCTTGACGTCACCGGTGCCGGCGAAGACGGGCGTCGCCTTGGCGATGAAGTCCTGCATGCGCTGTTCGTCCATCGACCCGATGTAGCCGTCGGTGTCCTTCGCGAGGCCGAGCTTCAGCATCTGGGCCGCGGCGAACGCGCCGACCTTCGAGTCGTAGGTCCAGCCGTTGTTGTACTGCTGCACGAGCTTCGTGATGAGGTCGTTCGTGGCGCCCGGGGACTTCAGGTAGTCCACGTCGGCCTGCTGCATGACCGGCACGAGCTTCTGCAGGCACGGCTCGAGCTTCTTCAGGTCACCGGTACGGACCGACATCGCCTCGGGGTAAGGGTTCCACCCCGTGCTCGAGACGAGCGCGTAGTCCACCTTCTTGCCCCAGGCCGCGACCTGGTTCTGGTAGATGTACGGCTCGGCGGTCGCGAAGCCCTGCTGCGCGTCCTTGCCGCCTGCGGACACGAACTTCGACGGCGTGCCGTCGTAGCTGCCGTCGAGGACCTTCTTCGGCAGGATCCCGGACTGCTCGAGGTAGGTCATGTACGCGGCGCCGTTGAAGTAGCGGACGACGCCGCCGTCCTTCTCGAGTGCCTTGCCGAGGCTCTTGATGCTGTCGACCTCCGGGTACGTCTTCGGGTCCCACATGATCGACATCGGGGACTGGTCGTTCTCGGCGAACACCGCCGTGGTGGGCAGGTTGCCGGAGAACTGCACCTGCTCGTCGGTGGACATGTACCCGAGGGTGATGTCCTTGTCCTGGTACATCTGCGACGCGACCTTGGTGTAGCCGATCGCCGGGCCGCCGGCACGGATCTCGAGCTTGACGCCGGTGCTCTTGCCGTTGGCGTAGAGGTCGCCGGTGACGGTCTTGCCGGAGGAGTCGATCACCGGGTTCGGGCCGAGCATCTGGTAGAGGTGGCCGTGCTCGCCCTCGGGGTTCCAGTCGGTCTGGACGACGACGGTCGCGGGGCACGCGCCGGCGAGGTCGACCTTCGGCCCGGAGGCGGTCGACGAGGTCGCGGCGGTCGTCCCGGTGCTGCCGGACGACCCCGCCGCGCAGCCGGTGAGGGCGATGGCGGTGGCGGCGAGGGCGGCGGTGGCGACGCCGAGGCGGGAGGTGGTGCGCATGGAGGCTCCGTTCGTGGTGCGGGTCTCGTGGTGCTGTGGTGGGAAGGGGTGGGTTCTGGGGGGGGGATCAGGTGAAGTCGTGCCAGCGGCCGACGGCCAGGCGGCCGATCAGGCCGAACACGAGGAAGACGGCGACACCGTAGAGCGAGGCGATCAGGATGGTCGCGTACAGCTCGGGGCCCATCAGGCGCGATGCGGTCACCTGGATGAGGACGCCGAGCCCGGGGTTGCCGCGCTGGAAGAACTGGTCGCCGACGATCGCCCCGATGACGCTCAGCCCGGCGGAGGTGCGCAGGCCGACGAAGATCGACGGCAGCGCGGCGGGGAACTGCAGCTTGACGAGCTGGGCGAACCGGCCGGCACGCTGCAGCTGGAACAGCTCACGCTGCGCGCGGTCGGCGGACTGCAGCCCGAACAGCGTGTTCGACACCATCGGGAACAGCGCGATCATCACGGTGACGATCACGCGGCTGACGAACTCGTAGCCGAACAGGGCGCCGATGAGCGGCACGAGGGCGAGGATCGGCACGCACTGCAGCACCACGGCGTACGGGTACAGCGAGTTCTCGAGCCACTTCGCCTGCGCCATCGCCATCGCCCACACGACGCCGATCACGATCGCGAAGCCGAGGCCGGTGAGCGAGACGACGGTGGTGCGTCCGAGGGCGGACCAGAGGTCGGAGCCGAACGTGGACGGCGACCCGTCCGGCATCGTCGGCGCGACGATCGCCTTCGCCACGAGGTGCGGGTACGGCACGAGGAAGGCCAGGCCGCGGACGTGGTCGTAGTACGCGGCCGCGGCGTACCAGATGCCGACGAGCACGGCGAGGACGACGACGGGCTGCCACCACGCGATGCCGCGGCGGGCCCGAGGAGCGGCGCGACGGGCCGCGGCGCGGACCGCGCGGGTCTCGGCGGCCTCCTGCAGGGTGACCATCAGCGGTGTCCTTCCCGGAGCGCGTGCGAGACCTCGCCGACCAGTTCGGCGAACTCGGGTGTGAAGCGGATGTCGGGGTCGCGGGGCATCGGGAACGGCACGTCGAACCGGCCGACGATGCTGCCGGGGCGCCCGGACATCACGATCACCTCGGTGGAGAGGTACACGGCCTCGGACACGGAGTGCGTGATGAAGAGCCCGGCGAACTGCTGCTCGACGAAGAGCCGGAGGAGCTCGTCGTTGAGGCGTTCGCGGGTGATCTCGTCGAGGGCGCCGAACGGCTCGTCGAACAGGAAGAGCTCCGGGTCGAGGGTGAGCGACCGGGCGAGCGAGACCCGCATCCGCATGCCGCCGGACAGCTGCTTCGGCAGGTTCGTCTCGAAGCCGTTCAGGCCGACGAGCTCGACGGCGTGGGCGGCCTTGGCGGCTCGCTCGGCCTTCGGCACGTGTCCGAGCTCGGCGAGCAGCTCGACGTTGCCCTGCACGGTGCGCCAGGGCAGGAGCGTGGCGTCCTGGAAGACGTAGCCGATGCGGTCGGCCGCGACACCGGCCGACCCGTCCGACGCGGTCTCGAGGCCGGAGGCGATGCGGAGCAGCGTGGACTTGCCGCAGCCGGACGGGCCGACGACCGAGACGAACTGGCCGCGGTCCACGGTGAGGTCGACGCCCTGCAGGGCGATGGTGCCGTTCGGGAAGGTCATCTCGACGTTGCGGAAGTCGAGCAGCGTGTCCGTCGTGGCGACGGGTGGCGGGGCGGTGGTGGTCACGATCACCTCGGGTTCTCGGTGCGGGCGGGCGGAGGGGTCAGGCGGGGACGGCGGCCGCGGCTGCGGCCGGCGCGGCGACGGTCCGTCGCACCTCGGTGCGGGCGACGAGTCGCCCGCGGGACAGGACGATGCGGTCGGCGGGGGCGTTCGCGACGGCGTCGGTGACGCTCGTCGCGGCCACGGCGAGCAGGTCGGCGCGCCGCCCGGGGACGGGACCGGCGGCCGGGAGGCCCATCACGCTCCGGGCGGTGTCGCTCACCATCGCGTACGCCTGGTCCGGCGTCACGTGGCCGGCGGAGACGAGCAGCGATGCGGTCTCGAAGGCGTCGCTCCGGCCGACCGGGTTGAAGGGGTCGCGGACGTTGTCCGCGCCGGCGGCGACGCGGACGCCGGCGTCGAGGAGCGCCTGGATGGCGGTCAGTCCCCGCGGCGTGGCGACCGGGTACTGCCAGCCCTGCAGGTACAGGTTCGTGATCGGGAGCGTGATCACCCCGAGGTCGGCTGCGGCGACGTCGGCGACCACCTCGGCGAGCCGCTCCGGCCCCAGGGTGCCGAGCCGGACGCAGTGCCCGGCGGAGTACTGCCGGTCCCGTCGCAGCGAGCGGGATGCCCGGGCGTAGTGGTCGAGGGTCACCGGGCCGTCGAGGCTCTCGTCGGCGTGCAGGTCGACGCCGAGGCCCCGTCGGTGGGCGATGGCGAGGAGTCGGTCGACGTCCGCGAGGGGGTCCTCGGCGAGGTGCGGGGCGCCGCCGACCAGGTCCACGCCGAGGTCGAGCACCGCCTCGACGTGCTCGTCGGGGGCGAGCGGGCCGGCGAGGGCGACGAGCTCGATGTCCATCAGGCCGGCGAGTTCGTCGCGGACCTGCACGAGGGCACGGGCGCCGCGCAGGGCCTGCTCCGTGGTGGCGGGCCGGTCCGCCGCGCTGTGTCGGCCGCTGAGGACGTCGACGTGACTCCGGACGGCCGTGGTGCCGGCGGCGAGCAGCGTGAGGGCGGCGGTCCGGGCCCGGTCGGCGATGTCCTCGACGGTCATGGTCGTCGCGTGCGCGGTCCACGAGGCGATCGCGGCACCGAGGTCGCCGAGCGGCGGCCGGATGACGTCGGCGCTGAGGGCCTTGTCGAGGTGGGCGTGCGGTTCTGCCGGTGCGGTCAGGAGCAGCCGGCCGCCGAGGTCGATCGTCTCCTCCGCCGGCGCCGCGAGGGTGCCGGCCGGGGCCACGGTGGAGACGGTCTCGCCGTCGATCGCGACGTCGACCGACCGGCCGTCCGGCAGCAGCGCGGAGCGCAGGAGGGCGATCGGGCGGGGCACTGACGAGTCCATCCGGAGCCTCTCGATCGTGTGTGAGAATGTTGATCGCATCAACATCTCCGATGCTAGGGCGGCAGTGTTTCCCTCTCGTTTCGAGGCGGTTGCCGTGTGTGACGCCCGCCCCGACGCGACCGGGAGCGGGAACGAGCGTTCCGGCCGAGCGGTCGGGACGGCCCCACCGAGGACGAGAGGAGCGCGCGTGAGCACCGGCACCACCACCGAGACCGACCGCGTCGTCGACGACCAGACCCAGCGGATCGGTGAGCACATCCGTGCCCGTCGACGCGCCGCACGACTGACGCTCGTCCAGGTCGCCGAACTGACCGGGCTGTCGCACCCGTTCCTCAGCCAGGTCGAGCGCGGGCACTCCCGCGCCAGCATGGTGTCCCTCGAGAAGATCGCCGCGGCGCTCGGCACGACCCAGGTCGAACTGCTCGCAGCCGGTGCCCCCGAGCGACCGGAGCACGAGGTCCGCCTGCCCGAGGTCATCCGTGCCGGCGAGGGCGCCCGCGGACCGTTCTCGAGCGGCGAGGCCCGGCTGCTCGTGCACGCCGGCCCGCACGCGTTCGAGCCGCTGGAGTGGGTCGGCGACAACACGGACCTCGGCGAGTACTTCGAGCACCACGAGGACGAGTTCCTCACCGTGCTCGCCGGCCGCGTGCACCTCGACCTGCGCGGACGGGAACCGCTCGACCTCGGGCCCGGCGACTCGGCGTACTACCGCGGCGGCACCGGCCACCGGTGGTGCAGCGCGGACGGCAGCCGCTTCCACATGATCGTGGTCAAGGAGACCCCGCGCGCCGGAGCGATCGCGTGAACGCCGTGCCGGAGCGTCGGCGGCTGCGCGTCGCCGCCCGCCACCAGGTCGCCACGGACGTCGTCGCACTCGACCTGGCCCCGGTCGACGGCCCGGCGCTGCCGGACTGGGAACCCGGGGCGCACGTCGACCTCGAGGTCTCCCCCGGGACCGAGCGCCAGTACTCGCTCGTCACGACGACCGCCGACGGGCACTGGCGCATCGCCGTGCTCCGCGAGCCCGACGGCCGCGGCGGATCGGTCGCCGTCCACGAGGGCCTGGCGGTCGGCGACGAGGTCGTGGTGGCCGGGCCGCGGAACCACTTCCGCCACGACCCGGCGCACCCAGCGGTCTTCGTCGCCGGGGGCATCGGGATCACGCCGATCCGGTCGATGATCGCCGCCGCCGAACGCGCCGGCACCCCGTGGGAGCTCCACTACGCGGGGCGGTCCCGCGACCGCATGGCGTTCGTGCACGAGCTCGTCGCCGCGCACCCCGACCGGGTCGTCGTGGCGGCGGCCGACGAGGGTGTCCGGCTCGACGTCGACGCGCTCCTCGCCGCACCGCGCGACGCGGTCGTGTACTGCTGCGGGCCGCGCGGGCTCATGGACGCGGTCGAGGCCGCCGCCGCGCACTGGCCGGCGGGCAGCGTCCGCGTCGAGCGCTTCGAGCCCGCCGCGGACGTCGACGCCCCCGGCGAGGCCTTCGAGGTCGAGCTCACGGTCACCGGCGTCACCGTGACGGTTCCAGCCGACCGGACCCTGCTCGAGGTCGCGGAGGACGCCGGCGCCTTCGTGCTCTCGTCCTGCCGGGAGGGCACGTGCGGCACCTGCGAGACCCCCGTGCTCGAGGGCGCGGTCGAGCACCGGGACACCGTGCTCAGCCCCGAGGAGCAGGCCGACGACCGCACCATGATGGTCTGCGTGTCCCGCGCCCGGCGCGGCTGCCCGCGACTGGTGCTCGAACTCTGACCGGACGGACTACGGACGCTCGGTGCCGTCGAGCGGGCCGCCGGTGAGCGCGGACAGGCGCTCCAGGCCTGCTTCGGCCACGAGCTGCCGGGCGAGCGGACGCGCCCGTTCGACCGCCTCACGCACGTCCACCCGGGTGACGTCGCCGTCCGCGACGCTCAGCTCGCCGTCCACCCAGACGTCGCGGACCTCGCGGCTGCCGGCGACGAAGACCACCGCCTGGTAGGGGTCGTGGACGTTCGCGAGGGTCGGGGAGTCGCCGTCGAGGACGACCAGGTCCGCGCGCTTGCCCGGCTCCAGCGAGCCGATCTCGTCCTCCATGCGCAGGGCACGGGCGCCGCCGATCGTCCCCATCTCGAAGGCCTCGCGGGCGCTCATCGCGGTGGCCTGCAGGTCCCGCACCCGAGCGAGCAGCGCGGCCGTCTTCATCGCCTGCAGGAAGTCCTGGGAGTCGTTCGACGCCGGGCCGTCGACCCCGATGCCCACCGGGACGCCGAGCGCACGGAGTTCCGCGATCGGGGCGATGCCGCTGGCGAGGATCCCGTTCGCGACCGGGTTGTGGGCCACGCCGACGCCGTTGGCCGCGTACCGCTCCCGGTCCTCGCGGTCCACCCAGACGCTGTGCGCGGCGATCACCGGGACCTGGAACATGCCCGTCGCCTCGGCGTGCCCGATGGCCGTCCGTCCGGTGCGCTGCCGGGCCGCGGTGACCTCCTCGCGCACCTCGTGGAAGTGCACGTGCACGCCGTGGCCGCCGGCGACCGCGTAGTCGACGTGCTCCTGCCAGGTGTCGTCCGTGTACCGCCCGATCGACGAGACGCCGACCCGGAACGTGCTGTACCGGCTGGCGGCGGCGGCCTCGCGCAGGGCCTCGAACTCCTCCAGGATGGGCGTCGCGCCGAAGTCGCGGTCGACGTCGCCGGAGCCGAACGACACGACCCCGCGCAGCCCGAGGTCCTCGAGCGCCTGCACCACGCCGGGTGTCGCCGGTTCGTCCGGCACCGGGTCGGCGCAGAACATGTCGTTCGCCGTCGTCACCCCGCTCCGGAGCAGCTGGATGCCCTGCAGCACCGTGCCCGCGTACGCCTTGTCCCGGGTCATCACCGGGTTGACGCGCCCGATCAACGCCGTGAGCCACTCCCACAGCGTGTACTGCGAACCGATCCCCGTGATGAGCCCCTCGCTGAAGTGGCCGTGGGTGTTCACGAAGCCGGGCGTGACGATGTCGTACGCACCGCCGCGCACCGGCGCGTCCGGGTGGGCCGCGGCGAGGTCGACGTACGTGCCGACCGCGGCGATCCGGTCGCCGTCGAGGAGCACGGCTCCGTCGCGGATCGCGGCGGGCGTGGCAGCGCCGTCGGGTGCTGCGGTGAGCACCCATCCGGCGCGGATCAGGGTCTGCGTCATGGGGCGAACCTACGGTCCGCGTGTTCCCCGGGTGTTTCCGCCCGGTTACCCCGCGATGCCGACCGAGGGTCCTGGAACGCCGGGACGGAGCAGCTGCGCCGACCGTGCGCACCCCGTCACGGACCGGAAACAGGGGACTGCTAGAAACACCACCATGCTGACCGTCACCGGAGCCCTCCGCGTCCTCGTCGACCCCCGGACCGAACGGGAGGGCGACGTCGTCGTCGACGACGGCAGTGACCTCGTCACCACCCTCGACGCGTCCGGGTGCGTCGTCACGGCCGGTCTCGTCAATGCGCACCACCATCTCCTCCAGACCGCGTTCCGCACCCTGCCCGGGACCCGCGGCGTGCCGATGGCGGACTGGCTCCCGACCATGGCCGCGGCGTACGGACGGGTGGGGCACGACCCCGAGCTGTACGCACTGGCGGCGTCCGCCGGAGCCGCGGAGGGCCTCCTGTCCGGCGTCACGACGATCGCCGACCACCACCTGAACTGGCCTGCGGAGGCGACCACGGACGACACCGTCGCGCTCGCCGCGGCCACCGTGGGCGCGGTCCGCGGTCTCGGCGGTCGGCTCGTCTTCGTCCGCGGCTCGGCGCGGGACGACCCGGACCGCGCGGCCGCCTCGGCGGACGCGATCGCGTCACGACTGCTGCACGACGACGCCGTCGGCGGCGTGGACCCGGACGGCGGGCTCCAGGTCGCCGTCGGTCCGGCCGGCGTGCACTCCGACGGCGAGGCGACCTTCCGCGCGCTCGACGAGGTGGCGGCGCGACACGGACTCCGCCGGCGGACCCAGGCCAACGAACAGGTCGACACCGCGATCGCGCTCGAGCGCTACGGCCGTCGTCCGCTCGACCTGCTCGAGGAGTGGGGGTGGCTCGCGCCGGACGTCACGATCGCGCACCTCTGCGACGTCACCGACGACGAGATCGCCCGGCTCGCCGCAGCGGGCGTCACCGCCACGCACGCCCCCGGGTGCGACGTGCCGATGGGCTGGGGCATCGCTCCCGTCGCACGGCTCGCCGCCGCCGGGGTCCCGGTCGGCCTCGGCACGAGCGGCGGCGGCAGCAACGACGCCGGACACCTGCTCGCGGACGCCCGGTTGGCCATGCAGGTGTCGGCGCTCGTCGGGCCGCAGCTGCCGGCGCGGCAGGTACTCGGCGCGGCGACGGAGGGTTCCGCGGCGGGGCTCGGGCGCCCGGAGCTCGGGCACCTCGGCGCCGGGAGCGCGGGCGACCTGTGCGTGTGGGACGTCTCCGGGGTGGCGGATGCGGGAGTCGCCGACCCCGTCGCGGGACTCCTCTGGGCCGCCCCCGGGCGGCGGCCCCGACACGTCGTCGTGGGCGGGCGCGTGGTGGTCCGCGACGGGGAGCTCGTCGCGGCGGACGAGCGGGAGATCGCGGCGCGACTGGCCGAACGACTGGCCCGGACAGCCGCCGTCGCCTGACCCGATCGCGCGCCGCCGGCTCAGCTCGCGGACACCGCCCGGCGGTGGATGGGACCGGAACCGTCGACGAGCGCACCGCCGCCGGCGCCGGTCCGGACCGCGATCACCTCGGCCATGATCGCGACCGCCATCTCGGCCGGCGTCGTCGCACCGATGTCGAGCCCGATCGGGGACCGCAGCCGGTCGGTGTCCGGCGTCCCCAGCGCGCGCAGCTCCGCCATCCGGCGTGCGTTCGTCGTGCGGGAGCCCATCGCCCCGACGTACCCGGCACCCCGTCGGAGCGCCGAGTCGACCACGGCGGCGTCGAACCGGTCGTCGTGCGAGAGCACCACGACGGCCGTGGTCGCGTCCACCGGCAACGCCTCGACCACACGCGTCGGCCAGCCCACGATGCGTTCGTCGGCGGCCGGGAAGCGCTCGTCGGTCAGGAACACCGGCCGCGGGTCGACGACCGTCACGGCGTAGCCGAGCACCGCCGCCGTGTTCGTCAGGGCCACGGCGAACTCGACCGCGCCCACCACGATGCACCGCGGCCGGACGTCGGCCCGCTCGACGAAGAGCCGGCCGCCGCAGCCGTCGGGGACGTGCACGACCGCGCCGAGCGTCGCCGGGTCGAGCGAGAGGCCGAGCGACGTCGGCACCCCGGACGCCGCGCGCCGGAGTGCGTCCACGACGTCGAGGTCCTCGGGACGGACGCGACGGACCAGGACCTCGACGCGACCGCCGCAGCGGAGCGCCGGTGCCCACATCGCGTCGACGTCGTCCGGGTCGTCGTCGAACCCGAAGCGTTCGAGCACCGCCTCGCCGGTCTCGAGGACCTGCTCCGCCGTGTCGAACAGCGCCCCCTCGACGCACCCGCCGGAGATGGTGCCGACGACCTGACCGCCGGGCAGGACCGCCATGGACGAGCCGACGCCGGTCGGCGCGCTGCCCGTCATCGCGACGGCCGTCGCGACGACCACGGGCTCCCCCGCGTCGAGGGCGGCCAGGAGGCGCGGTGCCAGTTCGAACATCACGCACCCCCGGCAACGGTCGCGTCCTGGAGCATCGCCCAGACCCGGTCGCGCGTCATCGGCAGCCGGTGGGGGCGCACGCCGACGGCGTCGCGCACCGCGTTCGCGACGGCTGGCGCGACCGGGTTGTACGGCGCCTCGCTCATCGACTTCGCGCCGAGGGGGCCGAGCGGGTCGTGCGTGTCGGCGAAGCGCACCTCGGTGCGGGGCACGTCGGAGATCTTCGGCACCCGGTACGCCCGGAACGCGTCGGTCGTCACCCGGCCGGTCTCGTCCAGCACGACCTCCTCGTAGAGCGCCGAGCCGATCGCCTGCGCGGCGCCGCCCTCCACCTGGCCGCGGAGCTGTTCCGGGTTCAGGACGGTGCCGGCGTCCACCGCCTGCACGCTGTGCAGCACGCGGACCTCACCCGTCGGCCGGTGCACCGCCACCCGGGCGCCGTGCACGGTGAACGCGAGCGACCGTGGCGTGCCGTCGTGGCTGCCGTGCGCGACGAGCGGGCCGTCGGCGAGCAGCTCGGCGTGCCCGACGAGCTCCTCGCCGACGCGGACGCCGTCCGGCCCGATCGAGACCGCCGGCCCGAGCGGACCCGACGCGGTCCGGGGTGTCCGGGCGGCGACGATCCCGAGGGCGCGCGCGGTCATGTCCTCCCGCAGTGCCTGGGCCGCGGCGTACAGCGCCTTGCCGGCGACCACGACCCCGGCGGACCCGAACGCCCCGGTGTCGTGCCGGGCAGCGTCGGTGTCCGACTGGTGCACGTCGACCCGGTCCGTGGTGGTGCCGAGGGCGGTGGCGACGAGCTGCGTGTGCACCGTCGTCGTCCCGTTGCCGAACTCGGCCGTGCCGACGCGGATGCGGTACCGGCCCTCGGCGGTGGCCTCGACCGACACGTGCGCGTGGTGCCCGCGCGGCGGCATCGTCGCGATCGCCGCGAGGGCGACCCCGGTGCCGAACGCCCAGTCACCGGAGTCGTCCAGCGGCGGCCCGTCCATCCGTGGGACCTCGGGCACCGGCGCGCGGAGGGCGTCCTCCACCAGGTCGATGCACTGGTCGAGTCCGTAGCTGCCCTCCCAGCGCAGGTCGTCCTGCTCGTCCGGGTCCGTGACCACGAGGGGGTCCCCGGGGACCACGACGTTCCGCCGCCGCAGGTCGAGCGGGTCGATGCCGAGCTCGCGGGCGAGCTCGTCCATGGCGGACTCGATCGCGAACACGACCTGGCCGAGCCCGTACCCGCGGAACGCCCCGGACGGCAGGTTGTTCGTGTACACGGACTCCGCGTCCACGCGCTTCGACGGGCACCGGTAGACGGCGACGGACTCGCTGACGGAGTGGAACATGACACCGATCCCGTGGTTGCCGTACGCGCCGGTGTCCATGGTCTGGTCGACGTGCAGTGCCGTCAGGTGCCCCTCGGCGTCAGCACCGAGCCGGACCCGCACGCGCATCGGGTGCCGGGTCGGGGCGATCGTGAACTCGTCACGCCGACTGAACTCGTACTGCACCGCGCGACCGGTCCGCAGCACCGCGAGGGTGACCAGGTCCTCGGTCAGCAACTCCTGCTTCCCGCCGAACCCACCGCCGACGCGCTTCGCGATGACACGGACTCGGCTCGGGTCGAGGCCGAACACGTGCGCGATCTCGTCCCGCACCAGGAACGGGACCTGCGTCGCGGTCCGGAGCACGAGCCGCCCGTCCCGGTCGACGGACCCGCGGGTCGCGTGGGTCTCGAGCGCGGCGTGCGAGACGCGGCCGGTCGTCCAGGTGCCCTCGACGGTGGCCGCGGCCGTCGCCAGGGCTCCGTCGACGTCGCCCGTCTCACCGTGCAGGGCGGCGACCACGTTGCGGCCCGGCTCGGCGATCCGGTGCTCCTGGGTCGTCTTGTCGGCGTGCAGGAGCGGAGCGCCGGCAGCACGGGCCGCGTCCGGGTCGTGCACGCTGGGCAGCACCTCGTAGCGCACCCGCACGAGGGCGCAGGCCTGCTCGGCGATCCGGACGCTGTCCGCGACCACTGCGGCCACGCGCTGCCCACGGAACCGGAGCACCCGGTCGAGCACCCGGGTGTCGTCCGGGTCGTCCAGGCGGGACTCGTGCCGACCGGTGGAGAACAGCACGCCGGGGTCGTCGTGGTGCGTGAGGACGGCGTGCACGCCCGGGAGGGCTTCGGCCGCCGCCGTGTCGATCGACACGATGCGGGCGTGCGGGTGCGGGCTGCCGAGGACCGCGAGGTGCAGCAGACCCTCGGTCCGCCGCACGTCGAGCGTGTACTCCTCGCGTCCGGTCACGATCGCCATCGCGGCGGGAGCGGCGACGGACGTGCCGATCGCCTGACCGGCCGCCGCGCACGCCGTGTTCGCGACCCCGTCCAGGGCGTCCTCGATCGCCCGGTACCCGGTGCACCGGCAGAGGTTGCCCTTCAAGGCGCGGTGCCGGTCGGCCAGGGCGTCCTCGTCGAGCGTGGACGCCGTGACGACGTACCCGGCGGTGCAGAAGCCGCACTGGAAGCCCGGGGCCTCGGCGAACGCACGCTGCACGGGGTGCGGGTCCTCCGGCGTGCCGAGCCCGGCCGCCGTGGTGACGGCACGCCCCGCCATCCGGTGCGCCGGCGTGATGCAGGAGTGGACCGGCACACCGTCGACGAGCGCCGAGCACGCACCGCAGTCGCCCGCGTCGCAGCCCTTCTTCACGGACGTCACCCCGTGCTCGCGGAGCAGGGTGCGGAGGACCTGACCGGGCTGCGGCTCGGCGTCCACCGTCGCGCCGTCGACCTCGAACCTCATGCCGCACCGCCCGTCGTCCCGAGCGCCTCGGCGACGAGCTCCGCCGCGAACCGCCGGCTCACCGCGCGCCGCCAGTCCGGGGATCCGTGCGGGTCGTCGTACCAGGCGTCGTGTGCCTCGAGCCGTGCGTCGACCTCCGCGGCGGTCGGGATCCCGGCGTGACGGAGCACGAGCGGCCGCGGGGTCGCCCCGGTCACGACGAGGACGAAGCCCGACGCCGACCACCGCGCCGTGACGAGTGCACCGGTCCGGCCGTGCGGGCTGAGGGACACCCGACGGAACCCGGTGCGCGCCACGAGGGCCGCTCGTGGCACGTCGAACGCCCGGATGACCTCACCCGGCGCGAGGTCGGTCGTCCGCGGCCCGGTGACCAGGTCCGCCACCGGGACCCGGCGCTCCCCGCCGTCCGGTGTCCAGACCTCCGCGACCGCGTCGAGCGTCACGAGCAGCGCGGTGATCGCTCCCGCCGGCAGGGCGACCGCGACGTTGCCGCCGACCGTCGCCTGGTTCCACACCTTGAACGACGCCAGCAACGCGTTGGCGCACCGGTCGACCAACGGCCAGGCACGCCAGTCGTCCTCCGGCGCCACGCGCAGCAGCGACGCGATCGTGCACGTCGCGGCGATCCGGAGCCCTCCGGCGCTGCGCTCGGTGTCGCGCCACCCCAGTGCCGTGAGGTCGACGAGCCCGGTCAGGCCCGGCTGCTCCTCCGAGTACAGCCAGGTGCCGCCGGCGAGGGGATGCTCACCGGGACCGAAGGAGAGGTCGTCGCGGTGCGACGGTGTCCGCACGGTGCGGACGGAGACGAGGTCCATTGCAGGGTCCGATCGGGATGGTGGGACGGGTGTCGGTGGCGCCGTCGGACCGTCGTCCGTGCGCGATCATCCCGCGGTTCCACGCCGAGGACCGCCGGGGTGCGGATGTGTGCGCCACGGGGCCCTCCTCGATCGGGTGCGTCGTGGCGGCAACGCTATGGAACGGGTGTTTCCGTGTGGTTACGGGCGTTCGACGGCTGCGTCACGACCGGGCCGTGGCCGCTGACGGAGCTCGTGACCTGTTCGACCCACCGCCGAAACACGCGGGTGTCATCGTCGCCTCCATGGAGATCACCGACGTCCAGCCAGTCCCCACCACCACGACCGTCCACCTCGGTGCGAACCAGTACGGCAAGGCCGAGGTCCGGCTCGTCCGGGTGACGCGCGACACCGACCGGCACGAGATCGAGGACCTGACCGTCACGACCCAGTTGCGCGGCGCGGCGCTCGCCGACTCGTACACCGAGGGCGACAACGCCAAGGTCGTCGCGACGGACACGCAGAAGAACACGATCTACGCCTTCGCGAAGGAGCACGGGGTGGGGACGCCGGAGGAGTTCCTCCTGCGCCTCGGCCGGCACTTCAGCACCGCCTTCGACTGGTACGACGGCTCCACCCTGTCCGCCGAGCAGCACACGTGGGAGCGGATCGTCGTCGACGGCCGGGAGCACGACCACTCGTTCGTCCGGGCCGGCCGCGGAACCCGCACGGCCGTGGTGCAGGTCGACGGCGACGACGTGCACGTGCTCGCCGGGGTCACCGACCTGACGGTCCTGAAGTCGACCGGCAGCGAGTTCCACGGGTTCCCGCGCGACGGGTACACGACGCTCGCGGAGACCGACGACCGGATCCTCGCGACCTCGGTGACGGCTCGCTGGCGGTACACGCCGGAGGCGGTGGCGGCGGGCATCGACTACGACGCCGTGTACGCCGGCGTCCTCGACGGCATGCTCGCGACCTTCGCCGAGCTGCACTCGCTGGCGCTGCAGCAGACCCTGTTCGCGATGGGCCGCTCGGCGATCGAGACGTTCCCGGAGATCGCCGAGGTGCGGTTCTCGATGCCGAACAAGCACCACTTCCTGGTCGACCTCGCGCCGTTCGGCCTGGACAACCCCGGCGAGGTGTTCTTCGCCGCCGACCGGCCC
Source organism: Curtobacterium sp. USHLN213 (assembly GCF_037144815.1). Lineage (NCBI taxonomy): Bacteria > Bacillati > Actinomycetota > Actinomycetes > Micrococcales > Microbacteriaceae > Curtobacterium > Curtobacterium sp. USHLN213. The sequence goes on from NZ_JBBCYQ010000011.1 coordinate 98,408, forward strand.
TACGGCCTCATCTCCGGCACCGTCGTGCGCGACGGCGTCGCCGAGGCCCCAGCCGCGTGGACGTCGGTGCCGGCGTTCGTGTGACCGACGTGGTGGGCGTGCTGCTCGCCGCCGGTGCGGGGACGCGGATGGGGCGGCCGAAGGCGCTGGTCGCCGAGCCGGACGGCACTCCGTGGCTGCACCTCGGCGTCGACGCGCTCCTGGTCGGCGGCTGCGACCGGGTCGTCGTCGTCCTCGGCGCCGCCGCCGACCGGGCACGGGCGCTCGTGCCCTCCGTGGACGGGGTCACCGTCGTCGTCGCGGACGACTGGGCGGCGGGTCCGGGCGCGTCGCTCGCCGTCGGGCTCGCGGCCGTCACCGGTCCGGCGACGGCGTGCGTCTCCCTCGTCGACCTGCCCGGCCTCCCCGCGTCGGCCGTCCGGCGGATGGTCGGCGACGGTGACCACCCGGCGGCGCTCCGCCGCGCGGTCCACCACGGCGTACCGGGACACCCGGTGGTCGTCGGCTCGGAGCACCGCGCCGCGCTGGTCGCCGCGCTGTCCCGTGACCCCGTGCACGGCGCAGGGCCGTGGCTCGCGTCGTGGGGCGCGGAACCCGTCGAGTGCGGCGACCTGTGGGACGGCCACGACCAGGACCACCCGGTCGTCTCGCGCTGAACCCGGGACCGGCAAGAGGCTGACGGACGCTACCGTCCTCCGCGGAGACCCGTGATGACGCCCAGGGCTTCCGTGCGGAGGTGGGCAGGACACCCCCAGTAGTCGTAGACGCCGCCGCGCGCGCTGTTCTGACCGCAGACGACGAAGACGCCGGTGCCGAGTCGGCGTTTGAGTTCACTTGCGAGCCAGCCGTCGAAACCACTGTTGTCGACGTCCGGGGGGAAGTGGAACGAGAAGAGCGCGAACGTCTCCTGCGCCGACACATCGGCCGGGGCGAGCGAGGACCACGAATCTTCGTCCCGGACGACGGCGAGGACGTCGCGCCTGAGCTCCGGCGGCTGGTCGATCGGCGACTCGCGGAAGGACCAGACGCCGTCGAGCACCGAGAACTCGGCTGCGGCGATGACGCCGCGGAGGCGCCGTTCGGTTTCGTCGGGCGCTTCGTCGCTCACACTGACCATTCCCTGACCCGAGCGATCGACGACCGCGCAGCGTCGTCCTCCGCGACGGTCGCGACCATCGCTCTCGTGGTTCGTCGGGCTTCGCACGCGACCAGCTGACGGACGGGAGGCGCGGTGCGGGCCCGCCCCGCGCCTCCTGTCCGTCCCACAGCGCGTCAGCGCGGGATCACCGAGAACAGGAACCGCTTCCGCACCATGTACCAGGCCAGCAGGATGAGCAGGGTGTGGGTCGCGAAGCCGATCCAGCCGTTGCCCCAGTCGACACCCGGGATCGACGCGATCGCCAGCGCGAAGAACACCTGCCAGACGAACACGTAGAGACTCGCCTGCCCGATCGGGATCCACAGCCATCCGATGGCCTTCGCGATCGGCTTCCAGAACACGGTGAGGATCGCGTACGACACGATCGCGAAGAAGGCGATGTCGACCAGGCGCCCCCACTGCAGGTCGACGCGCTGGTAGGCGGTGTTGTACAGCTGGTCGTACATCGAGGCCGGGAACGGCACGGGCGTGAACCCGAAGTGGTCGCCCGCCCAGACGTAGGCCAGGAACAGGGCGTACCCGCCGATGCCGACCCCGACGAGGACCTTGCCGAGGCGCCCGGTCAGTGCGCCGATGATCTGCCGGCGGTAGTACCCGAGCACGAGTCCGTGGGTGAACACGACCTGCCAGGTGAGGAGCGGGAAGACCGCCTCGAACTGGGAGTTCAGCGGCCGGAAGTCCGGATTGAGCGCTTGGTAGACGTAGAGCGCCCAGCTGACGACGAGCAGCGCCCACCAGAACCCGCGGCGGATCACCCACATGAACGCCGGGATGAACAGGCTCAGCACCACGAAGAGGCCCATGATGTTGAACGGCCACGGGCCCATCTCGAGCAGCAGGAACTGCCGGATCGCGTACCAGGGCGGCGGGTAGGCCAGCAGCTGCATCGCGTTCGGGTAGAGGTCGTACACGCGCCCCTCGGCGCCGACTCCCCCGGTGCCGGTCCCCCGGTCGGTGAAGGTGGTGATCGCGTCGGTGTTCAGGAACGGCACGAAGCTCAGCGCGAAGACGACGAGGATCACCCCGAGCGTGACGAGGTACTGCTTCCGCGCGCGTTTCCACGCCCCGATGGCGGCCGCCCACTCGCCGAACTTCTTGATGGCGAACGGGTAGGTCATGCCGAGGACCATGCCGGACAGGAACACGAACATCTCCGCGCCGGTGATCGCGCCGACGGCGTGCAGCGTGATGTACGAGTACGGTCCGCCGATCTCGATGTGGGTGATCACCACGGCGAGGATGATGAACCCGCGGAACAGGTCGAGCCGCAGGTCGCGCCCGGGCTTGCCGTCGTCGGGGTAGCGCCAGCTCGGCAGCAACCGACCGAACAGGCCGCTCAGCAGGAACACGACCGCGAGGCCGACGGCACACCAGACGATCCAGGCCATCTGGTCGCCGCCGGTGTCGTACTGCTGGTCGGTCGCCGCGGCGCCGTCCCGTGGCGTGACCTCGTCCGTCACGGGTCCGAACACGAAGTCGCCCGCGCGCTCGAGGTCGGTGCGGAACGAGCCGGCGATGCCGGGTACGGCGGTGTCGCGCCAGTCGGCCACGCGGTTGCCGGCCTCGGGTTCGCGGCGGTTCGTCTCGAGGAACGTCACGCCGCGGATCAACGGGCGGTCCTGCACGGCGGCGATCACCTGTCGCCACCAGCCCTGCTTCACCGGGAGCTCGTCGGCGCCCCGGAGCGAGTGGTCGTACAGCGCCCCGGTGTCGAGCAGCATCGGCCGGTCGTCGGCAACGGCGAAGCGGTCGTAGAAGCTCCCCTGCTGTCGCTGCTCGTATCCCCAGGTCTCGTCGAAGCGAGCGGTGACCTCGCCGGTCTCAGGGACGTCGTTCCGGGTGAGCGGGACGTCCCTGCCGGCTGCCTCGGTCGCCTTGCCCTTGCCGAAGTACAGCATCGACAGTCCGACCCAGTCGACGGCGGAGTCCCCGGGCCAGTACGGCTCGTAGGGGTCGTCGGCCGCGGTGAGCTGTCCGTCGCCGTTCGTGTCGAGCTTCGAGACGTCGGTCGCGGACAGGTCCTGCAGCCGGCCGGCGGACTCGCCGAAGGGGTAGCCCGCACCGTAGGACGGGGACCACACCATCAGCGCGTCCGAGCTGCCGCCGTGGACCGCGGTCGCGAGCGTCCGGAAGGCCGAGACGAACTGCGTCGGCTGCTGCCCCCACCGCACCCACGTGCCGTTCATCTGCGGGGCGAACCGGACGAGCACCTGGGTGTCGTACTGGCGGTGGACTTCTTCGAGCAGGGCGTTCGCCGCACGGGCGTCGGCCGCGGTGAGGGACCGGAGCGACTGGTCGGGCTCGAGGCTCACCACGAGGACGGCGCCCTGCGTCGCCGCAGCGCGGGTGGCCCGGAGGAACTCCTTGCGGGCGCTGCGGTCCAGCGGGTACTGGATCTCCACGCCGTACATCGACGGTGTCGCACCGAGTCGTCCCGCGTACCCGGCCGGTGCGTCGTCGCCCCAGTCGATGTCCGGTCCGAACCAGGTCTTCCCGTCGGACGGCGCGATCGACGCACCGCTCGTCGCGGCGGCCTGCACCGCCGACGCCGGCAGCGCGCCACCCAGGGCGAACGTCGCGAGCACCACCAGGAACGCGACGAGCCGGGCAGCGGTCCGGCTCACCGTGCGCACACCAGGGTCCAGACGTTGTGACCACCCTCGTGCCGGTGCTCGAGCCGGTCGAGCGCGGCGATCGCGAGCGCGAGGCCCCGACCGCTCTCCTCGTCGGCGTCGGCCATCGTCACGGCAGCGAGGTCGATGTCGACCGGCAGCCCGTTGTCGGTGAGCACGGCGACGAGCTCGCGGTCGGTCGCGTCGAGTCCCACGGTGTAGCGCCGGCCGGCTTCCTGGTCGGCGCGTCGGGTGTGCTCGACGATGTTCGCGGCGATCTCGGCGAGGGCGGTCTCGAGGCCGAAGCGGAGCCGGACGTCGTCGATGCCGAGGGTGTCCCACCACGCGGCGAAGCGGTCCTGCACCTCGTCGAGGGACGCCGGCACCGCCGGGACGTCGAACTCGACCCGCGCCGGGCTCACAGGGGTCCCCCGGCCGTGCTCGACTCGTGCTCGGACTGCGCGGTGCCCGGTCCTCGGTAGAGCACGGCCCGGATGACGATGCTGAAGATGAACAGGTCGAACACGACCCATGCGGTGTTCACGAGCGGCGCGATGCCGGACGCCTGGCCGGTCAGGTACCGGATGCCGATCAGGATCAGCGCCGCCACCAGGGCCCCCATCGCGATGAGCTGGGGCTTCACGAGGTCCCACCGCGGCTTCTGCTCGGACTCGTCACGGACCTTCGGGGTGACCCGGAAGCCCAGCGGCTTGCCCCGGAACACGTTCTCGAACGCACTCGTGACGGACTCGATCCAGACCGGGAACAACGCCAGCGAGTACTGCTGCCCGCGCCACGTCGGTCTGCCGGCCGCCACCACCCAGAAGAGCAGCTGGTTGAGGACGAGGAACGGGATGAGCCGGACGAAGAAGTCGACGCTGTACGCCTGGACCGGCACCACACCGAAGGACAGGCAGAGCACCGGGGCCGCGATGTAGACGATCGCGGCGAAGCCGGACAGGTAGCTCCACATCGTCGAGAAGTACATGAGCCGCTGCCCCCACGACAGGCCCTTCTGCACGAGCGGGTTCTCGCGGAAGAAGACCTGCATGGTGCCCTGCGCCCAGCGGAGCCGCTGCACGAGCATGGTCGGCAGGTCCTCGGGCGCGAGGCCCTTCGCCAGGATCTCGTCGTGGTAGGCCGACTTCCAGCCGAGGCCGTGCAGGCGCATGGCGGTCGCCATGTCCTCGGTCACCGAGATCGTCGCCAACGGCATGATCGGCTGGGCCTCGTCGTCGCGGTTGACATCGAGCGCCCGGGTGAGCACGGCGATGGACTCGATCGCGGCGACCGGTGAGGCGTCGCGGCGGCCGAGGACGTCGAGTGCCGCGTCGTCGAGGCCCGCGAAGGTGTTCGCGTCGGTCGACATCGCCGCGAGCTCCTGCAGGTCGTTGCGGACCGATTCGAGGTCGGACGCGGCGAACCGGTAGGAGATCGTGTCGATGCCGCGTTGGAAGTCGTAGGTGACGTCGCCGAGCGGCTCGCCCCGCTGGACCTGGTCGCGTGCGCGGTCGACCACGGCCTCGGCCTCGTCGAGCGCCCCGAGCACCCGCGGGTCGGTCTCCGTCTCGCGTGCACGGGCGAGGAGCTTCCGCGATGTCTTGATCGTCCGCGCGACCGACGCCTCGACCTCGCGCACGTACCGGGTGACCCCGAGCTGCATGAGCGCCTCGCGCCGGAGGATCGCGTTCGACCCGCAGAAGAACGCGGCGTTCCACCCGTCCTTCGACTGCTGGATCGGCCCGTAGAACAGGGGCGCCTGGCTGCCGAGCAGGTCGGCTTCGGGGACGTTCTCGAACCACTGCGGCGTCTGCACGAGCGCCATCCGCGAGTCCTTGAAGTACCCGAGCGTGCGGTCGAGGATCGACGGTTCCGGGACCTGGTCGGCGTCGAGGATGAGGAGGAACTCCCCCTGGGTCGCGAGCAGGGCGTTGTTGAGGTTCCCCGCCTTGGCGTGCCGTGGTCGGTCGATCCAGTCGGCGCCCCGGGTGATCACGCCGATCCCGAGCGACTCGGCGGCGGCGCGCATCTCCGGACGGTTGCCGTCGTCGAGGATCCACGTGGTGTGCGGGTGGGTGATCGCCTTCGCCGCCGTCGCGGTGCGGACGACGAGGTCGACGGGCTCGTTGTACGTCGTGATGAAGACGTCGACGGTCACGGGGTCCTGCGGCGGGGTCGGCGGTTCCCCGCGTTCACGGAGCCGCCAGGCCCCGAACGCGAAGAGCAGCGAGTCGATCACGCTGTACGTCTCGGCGAGGATCAGCGGGACGGCGATCCACCACGAGTGCCAGTTCACCGAGGCGGCCCAGCGCCAGACGATGTAGTTCACGCCGGCGATCGAGGCGAGCAGGGCGACGGTCCGGACGGCGACGAGGCGCTTCCGGGGCGTCCCGGTCGTGAGGCGGCGGCGGTCCTGCCGGCTGACGTCGAGCGCGGTCACCGGGTGCTCCTGACGACGGCGTCGCCGAACGTGCTGCGTCGCAAGCGAGCCTCCCTGATCCGTCGGCCCCCGGCCGCGGCGCGCGCCCGAGGGTGGTGGTCCGTCCGGGGAGCATCCAGGTGTGCCGTCCCGAGCGTGGGCTCGGTCGTCGGGTACGACCGGGGCCCACGACCTGTCTACCGCAGGAACGGGCCCCCTTGCCAGACCGGCACCCCGCTCTGGGGACAACAGGACGCGGCCGACGGACGACACGACCCGCGACCGACGGACGGCGCGACCCGCAGCGCGCGCGACCCCGTCAGTCGAACTCGGCGACGAACCCGAGTCCCTCGGCCAGCCGTGCGACGACCTCGTCGAAGTACGCCGCACCGTCCGACACCGAACCGACGAAGTGCCCGAACAACTCGAACGACACCGTGCCGAACACCGTCGTCCAGGCCATCAGCGTGCGGACGAGGACCTCCTCCGGCAGCTCCGTGCCGAACGCCCGCAGGGATGCCACCCCGTCCGCGACCGCCGCAGCGACGAGCCCCGGACCCGATCCGGCCGGGAGCGGGGCACGGTACCCGGGGTCCGCCACGGCGTCCGCGACCACCCGCACGATCGTGAGCGTCGTCCGCGACGCCGGGTCCACGGTCGACCGCGGCGCGACGTACCCGGGCACCGGCGAGCCGAACAGGAGCGCGAAGTCCCCCGGGTGCGCGATCGACCACGTCCGGATCGCCCGGCACACCGCGACCCACCGAGCCCCGGGTGCCGGTCCCGCTGCCGCCTCGGCTGCCTCGACCGCGCTGCCGAGCTCGTCGTAGTCGGCGATGAGGAGCGCCGTGAGCAGGTCGTCGCGGCTCGGGAAGTACCGGTAGACGGCCGACGACACCATCCCGACGTCACGGGCGACGGCGCGGAGGCTCAGTTGCGACGGCCCCTCCTCGGTGAGCCGGACCCGGGCAGCGGAGAGGATGCCTGCCCGCACGGTCTCGCGTGCGAGGGCTCGTGCAGTGGGCGCCTTGTCCGTCATGCCTCCACCATGACACGAGAGAGCACTGCACACAATCGAGAGCACTGCTCTTGCAATTCGGCGACCGCTCGTGCATGCTGAGAACCGAGAGCGGTGCTCTCGAACACAGACGAAAGCAGGAAGCCATGTCGCAGCACCACGTCGTCATCGGTGCCGGTCCGGTGGGCCGTCACCTCGCCGCACTCCTCGCGGAACGGGGCGAGCGGGTCACCGTCGCCACCCGATCCGGCCGGGACACGGGTGTCTCCGGCGTCGAGCACCTCGCCCTGGACGCCTCGGACGCCGACGCGCTCACCCGGGCGACCGAGGGGGCCGCTGCCCTCTACAACTGTGCCAACCCCGGCGACTACACGCAGTGGGAGCAGACCTGGCCGCCGCTCGCGACCGCGCTGCTCACCGCCGCCGAGCGGACCGGCGCGGTGTACGCCATCACCGGGAACCTCTACCCCTACGGCCCCGTCGACGGACCGATGCGCGAGAGCCTGCCGGACGCCGCGACGGACCACAAGGGCATCCTGCGGGCACGGCTCTGGGCCGATGCACGCACGGCGCACGAGGCGGGACGGCTGCGTGCCGTCGAGGTCCGCGCCTCGGACTACGTCGGCGCCGGCATCGGCGAGAACGGCCACATCACCCGCGTCCTGCCGGCAGCGCTGCAGGGAAAGGCGGTGTCGATGATCGGCCGGACCGACCTGCCGCACACCTTCACGGACGTGCTCGACGTCGCCCGGATGCTCGTCGCTGCCGCGGCGGACGAGACCGCCCACGGGCGCACCTGGATGGTGCCGAGCAACGCGCCGCGGTCGCAGGTGCAGGCCCTCACCGAGGTGCTGGCCGCGGCGGAGAAGCCCCCGGTCACCGTCCGGCGTCTCCCCGCCGGCATGCTCCGAGCGATGGGCCTGTTCTCACCGATGATGCGCGAGATCGCCGAGATGAGCTACCAGTGGACGGCCCCGTACGTGGTCGACGACTCGGCGGCCCGAGCCCACTTCGGCATCGAGCCGACCCCGTGGGACGAGGTGTGCCGACGGACCGTCGAGGGCGTCGCCTGAACCGGCTGCGCACTGCATGACGGGAGGCGCGGTGCGAGCCCGCACCGCGCCTCCCGTCAGTCACCTGGTCGGGTCCGACCTCAGATCACCAACAACCGCGAGAACTGTCCGGCGGACAGCCGCTGCGCCACGCCGCCTGCGGCGTCCAGCCGCCAGAGGCCGGTCGTCGGGCCGGCGCTCACGTCGAAGAACAGGTCGCCCGCCTCGTCCGCCGCACCGATCCAGACGCCACGGCCCTGGGCGGTCACGCCGCTCGTGGTCTGCTCGGTGGTCGTCCCGTCGGCCGTCCGCGAGGACAGCGAGGTGATCGTCTTGTCGGCGGTGCAGCCGCCGGGGCTGCCCTCGCTCGGAGCGGCGCACCACCCGGCGGACTTCGCGGACACCAGCGCCCGCCCGTTCGTCGCCGCGTAGGTGAAGCCGATCCGGGACTCCGCCGAGACGAGCTCGCTCGAGCCCTTCGCCAGCAGCACCCAGCCGCTCGCGCCGGACGCGCCGGTCGAGAGGTAGTTCACGTAGAGGTTCCCGCCGCCGTCCGCGATGACCGCCGCGAAGATCCGGTAGCCGGTCTCGGGGATCGACCGGGTGGTCCGGACGCCCGACGGCGACACGGAGACGACCTTCGTCGCAGCGCCCTGGGTCCCGAAGGTCACGGCCGAGACCGTGCCGTCGCGTCCGACCGCCCAGCCGGAGCCGGCCGAGGGGATGATCGCCGTCGGTGCTGCCCCGGACACCGGGAGCTTCGTGATCGCACCGGAGACCGAGTCGACCCAGTACAGGTTGCCGGCGACGTCCGAGCGGAGGTCCGCCGTGAGGTGCAGGCCGGTCGCCACGGTCCGGGCAGCGGCGCCGCCGGCCGGGTACATCACGATCGAGGTGCGGTCCGCCGAGGGCACGAACACGTCGCCCACGTCGTCCGCCGTGAAGCCGGCGGCGTTCGGCGCGATCGTGGTCGGGGCGGACGTGCCGGAGGTCGGGAACCGGACGACCGAGCCCGCGCCGTCGAGGGCGAACAAGGACTGCACGGTCTGGACCGACCCGGGCGCGGTGTACCGCACCGAGACGGCCTTGCCCGTGCCCCGGGTCCCGACCGCACGGACCGAGAACGTGTACGCGGTGCTCGCGGTGAGGTTGCCGAACCGGTCGGACCGCGCGCTGGCCGGGAGTCGGTCGACGCCGGCGTCCGGCTGCTGCTGCGCGGGCGAGACGGTGACGCGCCAGCTGGTGACCTTCGCGCCGGACTTCGGGAGTCCCCAGGTCACGGTCGCGCTGTCCGCGGCTCCGGTGACGCGGACGGAGGTCGGTGCGCCGGGCACCGACGAGGGTGCGGCCGTCGCCGGCGCGGCTCCCCCGATGACGAGCGCCACCGCGGCTGCGGCGGTCAGTACGGCTCTGAACACGTGCGTTCCCCTGTTCGTCCCGTGGTCCATGCGCCACGGCTACGGACATCAGAGCACCGGTCGGACCTCGCGGACGCGTCGGCGCCGGGATCGTGCGGGCCGTGCAGGCCCTCATGCGTCATCCCGCAACCCGGAACGACGGGAGGCGCGGTGCCAGCTGACACCGCGCCTCCCGTCCTGGAGAACGTGCGTCAGTGACGCGGCTTGCGCTCCGCACGGTCGTCGCGGTCGTACCGACGCGGCCCGCGGTCGTCACGGTCCCGACCACCGGCACGCGGCCCACGGTCGTCGCGGTCGTACCGGCGCGCCCCGCCACCGCCACCACCACGGCGGTCCGGCTTGATCTCGATAAGCTTCCCGCTGATCCGGGTGTCCGTCAGCCGGTCGAGCACCCCGGCGTCCATGTCGGCGGGCAGCTCGACGATCGAGAAGTCCGGGCGGATCTGGATCGCCCCGAAGTCGTCACGACGCAGGCCACCCTCGTTCGCGAGGGCACCGACGATCTGGCGCGGCTCGACGCGGTGCCGACGCCCGACCTCGATGCGGTAGGCGGTCATCGGCTGCGAGCGGCGCGGACCACGGTCGGCCCGGTCGCCACGGGCACCGCGGTCGTCGTCACGGTCACGGCGGTCGCTGCTCCGGCCGTCGCGGTCGACGCGGTTCCGCAGCTCGTCGGCCTTCGGGTCGAGCAGCAGCGGGTCCTCGCCCTGCGCGACGACGGCCAGCGCGGCGGCGACGTCGTCGGCCGGGACGTCGTGGTGCTCGACGTAGTGGGCGATGATGTCGCGGAACGCGGTGATGCGGTCCTGCTGCTCGAGCGCCGCGGTGATCGCGTCGTCGAAGCGGGTGAGGCGCGTCTCGTTGACGTCCTCGATCGTCGGCAGCTGCATCTGCGTGAGCGGCTGCTTGGTGTGCCGCTCGATCGCGGACAGCAGGCGACGCTCGCGCGGGGTGACGAAGCTGATCGAGTCACCCGAGCGGCCGGCGCGACCCGTGCGGCCGATGCGGTGCACGTAGGACTCGATGTCGACGGGGATGTCGTAGTTCACGACGTGCGTGATGCGGTCGACGTCGAGGCCGCGGGCGGCGACGTCGGTGGCGACGAGGATGTCGAGCTTGCCGGACTTCAGCTGGTTCACCGTGCGCTCGCGCTGGGCCTGGGCGACGTCACCGCTGATGGCCGCTGCGGCGTACCCGCGGGCGCGGAGCTTCTCGGCGAGGGTCTCGGTCTCGCTCTTCGTGCGGACGAAGATGATCATGCCCTCGAAGTCCTCGACCTCGAGGATGCGGGTGAGCGCGTCGACCTTCTGCGGGTACGACACCATGAGGTACCGCTGCGTGATGTTCGCCGCGGTCTTCGTCTTCGTCTTGACCGTGATCTCGGCCGGGTCGGTGAGGTACTGCTGCGAGATGCGGCGGATCTGGGCCGGCATCGTCGCGGAGAACAGCGCGACCTGCTTGTCGTCCGGGGTCTCGGCGAGGATCGTCTCGACGTCCTCGGCGAAGCCCATCTTGAGCATCTCGTCGGCCTCGTCGAGCACGAGGTACTTCAGCTCGGACAGGTCGAGCGTGCCCTTGGCGATGTGGTCCATGATGCGACCGGGCGTACCGACGACGACGTCCACGCCGCGGCGCAGGGCCGACAGCTGCACGCCGTACGCCTGGCCGCCGTAGACGGGCAGGACGTGCACGTGCTTCATGTGGGAGGCGAACTGCTCGAACGCCTCGCACACCTGCAGGGCGAGCTCGCGGGTCGGCGACAGCACGAGCGCCTGCGGCACCTTGCTGCCCGCCTCCATGCGGGACAGGATCGGCAGCGCGAACGCCGCGGTCTTGCCGGTTCCGGTCTGCGCGAGGCCGACGACGTCGCGCCCCTCGAGCAGGGTCGGGATCGTGGCCTCCTGGATGGCGGAGGGGGTCTCGTAGCCGATGTCCTTGACGGCCTTGAGCACAGCATCGCTCAGGCCGAGGTCGGCGAAGGTCACCACTGGCCCGTCGTCGAGGGTCTCAGTGGTGGTGGCGGTGTCCGTGCTCATGCGGAAACGGTATCTCGAATACGGCGCGAGCAGTGACGGTCTGGAGGATCGGGGCGGGCCCGCACCGCGCCTCCCGTCCGCCTCCTGGTCACGGCACGGGCGCGTGCCGCGTGGTCAGGACGCGTCGCGCCGGTCCGTGGCGCCGATCCCGAGGACCGCGTCGGCGCGGTCGTTGAGCCGGGCGAGGAGCCCCGCGAGGGTGTGCAGCTCCCCCGTGGCGAACGCCCCCGTGAGGTCGTCGAAGACCTCGGCGCCGGCGACGTCGAGCGTGTCGAGCAGCGTCCGGCCGGCCGGGGCGATCGAGACGAGGCTGGCGCGTCCGTCGGCCGGGTCCGGGGCGGTGCCGAGGTACCCGGACTCGAAGAGCGACGCCACGCGGCGGCTGATCACCGGGCGCGACAACCCCGTGGCGTCCGCGATCGCCATCGACCGGACGGCCCCGAAGTGGTCGACCGCCCGCAGGATCACGCGCGCCGTGGGGTCCAGTCCCCCGCGCGACTCGATGAGCGACGACCGCAGGGTCTGCCGGACCCACAGCCGGTCGAGCTGCGCGCGCAGCAGTCGCTCGGCGTCGTCCCGGTCCTCGGTCATGCCGGACAGCGTAGCGGCCACATTTAGTTGCTTGTCGGAAGCAATGGATGTATCGTTGCGCGGTCTGCAAACTTTCACAGCAGGAAACACAGCACGAAGCAAGGAGCTCGATGACCGCCACCGCACCCGTCCCGGTGCAGCACGGCCGACGCGCAGCCGGGGTCCCCACGGACTCCGCCGCACCCGGCCAGCAGCCGCTGATGACCCACCGCCAGATCCTCCTCGTGATCTACGGGCTGATGGCGGGCATGTTCCTGTCCTCGCTCGGCCAGACGGTGTTCGGCACGGCGATCCGGACGATCGGTGACGACCTGCACGGGCTCGACCAGCAGGCCTGGGTGACGACCGCGTACCTCATCACCTCGACCATCGCGACGCCGATCTACGGCAAGCTCTCCGACATCTTCGGGCGCCGGCCGCTCTACATCTTCGGCATCGTGGTGTTCATCCTCGGCGCCGTGCTCTCGTCGATGTCGACCTCGATGCTCATGCTCGCCGGCTTCCGCGCCGTGCAGGGCATCGGTGCCGGTGCGCTGATGTCGCTGCCGCTCGCGATCATGGGCGACATCCTCGCTCCCCGCGAACGTGCCAAGTACCAGGGCTACTTCCTCGCCGTGTTCGGCATCTCGTCCGTGATCGGCCCGCTCATCGGCGGCCTGCTCGCCGGTTCCTCCGAGATCCTGTGGATCACCGGCTGGCGCTGGGTGCTCCTCATCAACGTGCCGATCGGCATCGCAGCCCTCGTCATGGTGCTCGTCTTCCTGCACCTGCCGAAGGTGCACGGTGGCGACACCGCGAAGCCGAAGGTCGACTGGTGGGGCGCGACCGCCGTCATCGTCACGCTCGTCCCGCTCCTGCTCGTGGCCGAACAGGGCCGCACCTGGGGCTGGGGCTCGGCCGCCGCGATCGCCTGCTACGTCATCGGCGTCGTCGGCCTCGTCGCGCTGCTGCTCATCGAGTCGAAGATGGGCGACGCCGCGATCATCCCGCTGAAGCTCTTCCGCTCCGGCACGTTCTCGATGGCGACCGTCATCGGGTTCCTGGTCGGCTTCGCGATGTTCGGCGCCATGCTGACCATCCCCCTCTACCTGCAGATCGTCGTCGGCCTGACCCCGACCGAGTCCGGCTTCGCGACGCTCCCCCTCGTGGGCGGGCTCATGATCGCGTCGATCACGAGCGGCCAGATCGTCGCCCGGGTCGGCCGCTACCGGATCTTCCCGGTGATCGGCACGGCGCTGGTGTCCTCGGGCTACGTCGTCCTGACGTTCATGAGCATCGACAAGCCGCTCTGGTTCCTGATGATCGGCATGTTCCTCATCGGGCTCGGGCTCGGGTCGGTCATGCAGTCGCTGACCCTCGCGTCGCAGGGCTCGGTCGAGGCCCGGGACATGGGCGTCGCCACCTCGTCCGCCACGTTCTTCCGCCAGATCGGTGGCACGCTCGGCACGGCCGTGCTGCTGTCGATCCTGTTCTCGGTGATGCCGTCGAACATCCTGCACGCGACCGCGAACCAGAAGGACCTCGGCGCAGCCCTCGACGCGGCGACGAACCCGACCGTGGCCACCGCGCCCGCGAACCGGGGCGTGATGGACGAGATCTGGACCCCGATCGTCACCCCGCTCGAGCAGAACGTGCAGGCCTCGCTCGACGACGTCACCGCCCAGGTGCAGCAGTCGACCGCGAGCGCCCCCGCCGCCGTGCAGGCCCAGGCCCTCGCCGCGGCCGCCGACCAGGCCCACGCCTCGGTGCAGGACGGCAAGCTCGTCGTCGACTGGTCCGACTCAGCGCAGCGGTCCTACTGGGTGGGCGAGCTCACCCCGGCCGTGGCGAAGCAGGTCTCCGACGGCAGCGGCTCCGGGTCGAGCACCATGAGCACGAACGACACCTCGTTCCTGACCGGTGCGGACAGCCGGCTCACCCGGCCGTTCATGGCGGGCTTCAACGCCTCGTCCGTGACGATCTACTGGGTCGGTCTCGGCGTGATCCTGCTCGCCTTCGTCCTCACCTGGTTCTTCCGGGTGCCGCCGCTCCGTCAGCGTTCGGCGCTGCAGGAGCGTGCGGACGCCGCGGGTGCGCAGCGCGCCGACGACGACCGGCTCTCGGCGGAGGACGAGCTCGAGACGGCCGCCGGCCTGGCCGCCGCCGAGGCGGGCTCCTTCACCGGCCCGATGACCGGATCCACCCCGACGCAGCCCGCGCAGCGCCGGTGACCGACCGGGGCGCCCGTCCGCTGTCCCCCTTCGTGGACGGGCGCCCCACCCCACCAGCACCAGGAGCCACCGTGACCACCACCCCCGCGACGACGACGGCGACGGAGCCGTGCTCGCTGCGTGAACGGAAGAAGCAGCAGACCCGATCGGCGCTGCACGACGCCGCACTGACGCTCGTCTCGGCGCACGGCCTCGACGGGGTGACCGTGGAGCAGATCTGCGCCGACGCCGACGTCTCCCCCCGGACCTTCTTCAACTACTTCTCCTCGAAGGCGCACGCGGCGCTCGGGCTCGACACGGTCGAGGTCCCGCCGGCCGCTGCGACCTGGTTCGCCACCGCCGAGGGGCGCTTCATCGACGACCTGTGCGGCCTCGTCGCCGCCACCGTGCCCCTCTCGCAGGACCGGCGCCGGATGAAGGAGCTGCTCGTGCTCCGCCCGGAGATGGCCCCGATGGTCATGCAGTGGATGGCCGAGTCCCGGCAGTCCCTGCTCGCCACGGTCGGCACGCGGACCGACGAGCAGACCGCCCGCACCGCGGTGGCCCTCGTCATGTCCGCGCTGTCCGAGGTGGCGCACCGCGAGACCGTCGGCGGGCCGGACGAGCTCGCGGTCCGACTGCGCGCCGTGGTCGGCGAGATGGGCGCGCTCGCGTCCGCCTGACCGGACGTCTGCCTGCGTGGACCCGCAGGCCGTTTCGGCATCCCGCAGGAGTCCTCCCACCGGGCGCGGAGGCTGCCTACGCTCCTCGCACCGGCCGCACCGGCCGCACCCGACGGCCGGCTACTCGCCCCGCGGCGCGCAACGGCGCGTGTCGCGGGGCGACCACGCAGGGTGTGTTCTTGCGCTCACCGACAGTTCACGCGCGCACCGGCCCGTGGACTGTCGCCCAGCGCGTGGAGACGGTACCGCTTGTCGGACGGGAGGGACGGTGCCGGCTCGCACCGCGCCTCCCGTCCGTCAGGTGGTCGCGTCTCAGGCGCGTGCCAGCGGGTCCAGCTGCTCCGGCGTCGCGTCGGCCGCCTGCGTCGACCGGCTGAGCGCCTCGTGCCGCTCGTCCTCGGCCAGGAGCGCGCGGCCGGCGGCCGTCCCGTGCTCGAACGCGTCCGGGCCGACGAGCAGGCGGAGCGGCGGCTCGTCCATCGCCACGACCTGCAGCACGAGCTCGGCGACCAGGTCCGGGTCGCTCGCACCGATGCTCGTGCCCCCGTGCATCCGTGCGGAGGCCCCGACGGTCGCCTCGTACTCCGGCCGGACCGGCGCGACCGTCATGGACGACCCCGCCCAGTCGGTGCGCATGCCGCCCGGCTCGAGGACGGTGACGCGGATGCCGAGGGGCCCGACCTCCTTCGCGAGCACCGAGGAGAACCCGCCGACGGCCCACTTCGCGGTCTGGTACGCGCCGAGCCCCGGCGTCGACATGCGCCCGCCGACGGACGAGACCTGCACGATGTGCCCGGAGCCCTGCTCGCGCATGACGTGCACGGCCTCCTGGCTGAGGGTCACCACACCGAACAGGTTCGTCTCCACCTGGGCGCGGAAGTCGGCGGGGTCGACGTCCTCGATGCTGGCGAGGTTCGCGTACCCGGCGTTGTTCACGAGGACGTCGAGTCGGCCGAAGCGCTCGACCGCGGTGCGGACTGCTGCACGGGCGGCGTCGGGGTCGGTGACGTCGAGCGCGACGGGGACGAGCTCCGCCCTGGTGAGGTCGTCGAGGGCGTGGAGGTCCCGGACCCCGGCGACCACCTGGTGACCGGCGGCGAGGGCTGCGGTGACGATCGAGCGGCCGAGGCCCCGCGAGGCACCGGTGACGAGGAAGACGGACATGATGTTCCTAACTGACTGGTTGGTTGACAGCACTCATGGAACACCTCTGTTCCTCGCCTGTCAACCGTCCGGTTGATAACCTGGACGGATGCCGATGCCCCGCGACGCCGACGCCACCCGCGCCCGACTCCTCGTCGCCGCCCGCGACGAGTTCGCCGCGGTCGGGATCGCCGGCGCGCGCGTGGACCGGATCGCCGCCGCCGCCGCGAGCAACAAGGCGCAGATCTACCACTACTTCGGCAGCAAGGACGGCCTGTTCGACGCGGTCTTCGACGCGATGGTCGCCGAGACGCTCGACGAGGTCACGATCGACGCCGACGACCTGCCCGAGTACGCCGGACGCCTGCACGACTCCTACGCACACCGACCCTGGGTGCAGCGCCTGGCGACCTGGTACCGGCTCGAGCGGGGCGACACCTCGCACCCGATCGACGCCGTCGTGCGGAGCAACGCCGCCAAGCTCCGGGCGATCGAGGACGCACAGCGGGACGGTCGGCTGCCGACGACGTTCTCGGCGGCGGAGCTCCTCGGGATCGTCATCCACACCGCTGCGCTGTGGAGCGGTGCGACGCCGGAGTACGCCCGGCTGACGGACGAGGTGGGGGCGGCGCGGCGGCGTGAGGTCGTCGTGGCGACGGTGGCGGCGGTCGTGCAGGGCTGACGGGGCCCTGCGGCGCTCAGCCGCCCGTCGCGGCGACGGCATCGCATGGCCTCCGCGGTGGAGCCGACGTGACTACGGCTGCGCGTCGACGGCGACCCTCGAGCGCGCCGGCCGGTGCCAGACGAGCGCCGACCGGGCTGCATCCCGCGCGACCCGGAGGACACGGAGCACCACGATGTCGTGGTCGCCCGCACGGTGGACACCCTCGACCGAGCACTCGAACCACGAGTGGGCACCGTCGAGGAAGACCGCGCCGGACCCGGCGGCGGCGTACTCGATGCCGTGCAGGCGCCGCGCACGGTCCCGGGACGCCAACTGCGCCGTGTGCGGCCCGTGTCCGTCGCCGAGCACCGAGATGCCGAGCGTCGGCGCTGCTGCGAGGTCGGGCCACGTCGTGGACGAGTGCTGCACGGCGATCGTCGCCAGCGGCGGGTCGTAGGAGACGCCGACGGTGAAGGACGTCGCCACCATGACCACGGGGGAACCGTCGACGCACGCGGCGATCGCTGCCACGACGGAGGGCACCTCGGCGATGGCCTCACGGATGTCGAGCGGGTCCTCGATGAAGTGGTCGTGCACGGGGTCCTCCTCGGGGAACGAGCGGTCGGGGACGAGTGGTCGGGGACGAACGGTCAGGGACGAACGGTCAGGAGCGGGCGAGCACCGCACGGGCCCGACGCTCGTCGGACCGCATCGCGGCGACGAGCGCGTCCGGCCCGCGGAACGTGCGCTGGCGTCGGATGCGCCGGCCGACGGTGAGCTCGACGACCGAGCCGTACAGGTCGCCGTCGAAGTCGAGCACGTGGATCTCGACCGTGCGCGGTCGGTCGGGGAAGGTGCTGTTGCTGCCGATCGACACGAGGGCCTGCCGTGGCGGAGCGCCGACGGGAGCCGCGAGCCATCCGACGTAGACCCCGTCGACGGGGACGGGAGCAGCAGACTCGTCCTCGGGCCGCAGGTTCGCGGTGGGGAACCCCAGGTCGTGCCCGACCCCGGCACCGTGGACGATCACGCCGGTCAGGACGACCGGGGCCCCCGGACGGCCGGACAGCGCACGCGCGGCGATCAGGGCACCGCAGGCCACGAGCGCGAGCGCACCGAGCGCGACCGCGTCACCCGCGGTGGCGAGCAGCACGGCCGTCGCGGTGCTGCCGAGCACCGCGCCGAGCTGCTTCACGGTGTTGAAGACGCTCGACGCCGCCCCGACCGTCGCGGGCCCCGCGCCGAGGACCGCGGCGAGGGAGAACGGCGACCAGACGAACGCGTTCGCGATCCCGAACCCGGTGAAGGCCGCGGCGATCGTCCAGAGGGGCGCCGCGGCACCGACGAGCACCGCGGTCAGTGCCACCGACACGACGAGCAGGACGGCACCGACCGTCGCGGTCGCCCGAGGCCCGGCGGTGTTCGTCATGCGGCCCACGAACGGCGCCGAGGCGAGGCACGCGACCCCCATCGGCACGAGCACGAGGGCCGCCGATCCCGCACTCAGCCCGCGGGTCTGCTGCAGGTCGAGCATGAGCGGGATCGGGGCGGACCCGACGCAGAAGGACGCGGCCGTGGCGCCCCACGCCCCGGTGACGAAACCGCGGTCGCGGAAGAGGGCGAGCGGCACGAGGGCGCGGTCGCCGGCTCGCCGCTGCCGGACGAGGACGACCGCCACCACCGCGGCGCCGAGCAGGACCGCACCGCCACGGGCGACCGGGTCGGCGAGCAGCCCGGTGTCCGTGCCCTGCACGCCGACGACCACGCCGAGGACCCCCACGGTCACGCCGACGACGGCGAACAGGGGCAGCGGGACCGCGATGCGCCGGGAGACGGGCACGAAGCGGAGGACAGCGATCGCCGTGACGATCCCGACGGGCACGTTCACGAGGAACACCGACGGCCACCCCCACGCCTCGACGAGCAGCCCGCCGACGATCGGCCCGGCGACCGTCGCCGCCCCGCCGCCGGCGCTCCAGACGGCGAGCGCGACGGCGAGCCTCGGCGGTTCGAACAGCGACCGGATCACGGTCAGGCACTGCGGCGTGAGCAGCGCAGCGCCGAGGCCCTGGACCGCACGCCAGGCGACGAGGGCGCCGATCCCGGGCGCGGCCGCGCACCCGACCGAGGCGATCGTGAAGACCGCGAGCCCGACGAGGTACACGCGCCGGTGTCCGAACCGGTCGCCGAGCCGGCCCGCCACGAGCAGCGGGACGGCGAACGCGAAGAGGTAGGCGCTGTTCACCCACACCGACGTCGACGCGTCCGCACCGAGGTCACGCCCGAGGTCGGGCAGGGCGACGGACACGATCGTGCTGTCGAGCAGCAGCATGAAGAAGCCGAGGCAGAGCCCGCCGAGCGCGAGCCACCGACGGGCCGGGGTCACCTCACACCGCCAGGTTCTCGCGGAGCGTGGCCCCCGGGTACCGCGGCGCGAGGGCCCCGCGGCAGCGGAGCTCCGGCACGAGCAGCTCGCTGAGGTCGGCGAACCCGGACGGCATCCCGAGCGGACTGGACAGCATGTAGCCGCCCCGCCCACCGGTCGCGGCGAAGTTCTCCTGGAGCGCGTCGGCCACCCCCGCGGCGTCGCCGACGAGCATGTGGTCGAGGCCGGTCGCGGCGCGCCACCCGTGCTCGAAGAAGTCGTCGCGGTCCATCGTGTGGTCCTCCCCGAACTCGGCGACCAGGCTGCCGACGAGTCCCGCCGGGCTCGCCTGGGCGGCGACGATCTCGTCGCGCAGGTCCCCGAGCCGGAAGGAGGCCGGCAGCGTCGAGAAGTCGTACCCGGCGTTGTGCGAGATGAAGGTCCCGACGGCCTCGCGGTTCCAGAACGACAGGAGCGAGTCCCGTCGGGCCTGGGCTTCGGCGAGCGTCGCGCCGACGATCACCTGGGTCGCCCAGAGGATCCCGACCGCGGCGGGGTCCCGTCCGGCGTCCGTCAGTGCCGCGTCGAGGGCGTTCCGGTGTCGGAGCTGCCCGGCGACGCTCGCCCCGAACCCGAACACGAGGTCGGCGAACGACGCGCTCGCGGCGATGCCCCGCGGCGAGTTGCCCGCCTGCACGACGACCGGGTGGCGCTGCGGACTCGGGACGCTGGCGAGCGGCCCCCGCACCTTGAAGAACCGGCCGTCGTGGTCGATGGGGTGCACGCGCGCAGGGTCGGCGAAGCGCCCGGTCGCCCGGTCTCGGACGATCGCGTCCGGCGCGACGGAGTCCCAGAGCGCACGGCAGACGCCGATGAACTCCTCCATCCGCTCGTACCGGAGGTCGTGGTCGATCAGGTGGTCGGAGCCGTAGTTCGCGGCGTCCGCACCCCGCGAGGACGCGACGACGTTGAACGCCATCCGGCCGCCCGTGACGTGGTCGAGCGAGTTGAGCAGCCGTGCGGTGGAGAACGGGTGCGTGAAGGTCGACGAGTAGGTGAGTCCGAACCCGATGTGCTCGGTCACCGTCGACATCGCCGCGATGACCGGCGACATGTCCTGCCGGGGCCACTGGATCCCCCACTCGACCGCCGGGTCGATGCTGCCGCGCCACGTGCTCGGGACGCCCGAGCCGTCACCGAAGAACAGCATGTCGACGCCGGCGCGCTCGGCCGTCCGGGCCACCTCCATGTACATGCGGACGTCGGGGAAGTCCTGGCCGACCCAGCTGCCGGGTGCCGCCCAGCGCCCCTCGGTGTGGGTGAAGGACAGGTCGTAGGCGATGTGCATGCCGCTCACGGGGCACCCACCGGCGACGCCGCCCACGCCTGCCACAGCGCGGTGGTCTCGGCAGCGTCCGTGACGACACCGACGTTGAGCTCGATCATCGTGAGCGCGGCGTCGTGCACGTCGATGTCGTAGGCGGCGGTGGCGTCTGCCGGCACCACGACGGGCCAGCCGAGCTGCATCGCGTCCTGCGCCGTCGCGAAGACGCAGCACTCGGACGTGAGTCCCACGACGGTCAGCCAGCCGATCCCGGCGGTGGTGAGCCGCGCCTCCAGGTCCGTGCCGAGGAACCCGCTGTAGCCGCGCTTGACGACGCGGGTCTCACCGGGCGCCGGCGCCGTGCGGTACCACTCGGCGCCGGCGGTGCCGATGCGGCAGGGCTCGTCCTCCGGCATCGGTCCGTCGAGCGCACCGCCGCGCAGCCACGTGCTGCTGTGCCACGGGGCGGACGGGTCGCTGCCGAGCTCGACCCAGACGACGGGGACGCCGGTGGCTCGCGCCTCGTCGACGAGGGCGCCGATCCGGACGATCGCGGCGTCCACCGCAGCGAACGCACGGTCGTCGAGCCCGTAGCCGGCGATGCGCGCGGGTTCACCGAAGTCGCGCTGCACGTCGACGACGACGAGCGCCGGCGTGCGGCTACCAGCGTCCAGCAACCGGGCGAGTCGCGGGTCGAGCCCGCCGCTGCCGCCGGTCACCGGACGACCGCCGCGTCGTGCTGGCGGAGTGCCGGCAGGACGGTCTCGCCGAAGCGCACCATGTCCTGGTCGTACTCGGGGAAGATCAGCATGAGGCCGTCGAGCTCGCCCCGGTCGACGATGTACTCGATGTGCTCCGTGACGGTCTCGGCGGAACCGGCGACGTACGCGGTCTGGAACGCGTCCTCACCCGCAGCACCGTCCGCCCACGCACGGGCCTGCTCGGCGGGGACGCCCCACGACGCCCGCATCGAGGCCAGTGCCTCGCGGTCGACGCCGGCACCCCACTCGCGCACCTTCCGCTGCGCGGCCTCGTCGGTCTCGTCCTGCACGACGGTGAGCATCGAGTAGGTCCGGCACACCCGACCCTCGTCGGCCGCGCGGTCGTGGACGTCGCGGGACAGGTCGCGCATCTCGTCGAGGCTGTCCGCCGCGAGGAACGCACCGTCGGCGTACTTCGCCTGGAACGCGCGAGCGGCCTCGGACTTGCCGGCGCTGATGATCGTCGGCCTGCTGGCCGGGTGCGGGCGGGACTCGCAGGCGTCGAGGTCGAAGTACGGCGTGTGCATCGTGACGCTGTCCTCGGTCCAGAGGCGGGTGACCGCTTCGGTCCAGAGCTCGGTCATCCGGTAGCGGTCGGCGTGGCTGAGGCCGGCGTCCCAGATCCCGAACTGCTCGAACTCGGCCGCGTAGGCCCCGTTGACGATGTTCATGCCCGCCCGACCCCCGGAGAGGTCCTGCAGCGTCGTGTACATCTTCGCCGCGACCGCCGGGTTGTGGACGTTCGCGTGCATGGTCGCCCAGATCTTCACGCGCTCGGTCGCCTCGGCGATCCCGGCCATCATCGTCATCGACTCGAGGGAACGTCCCCAGTGGTCGGTGCTCCCGCCGAAGCCGCGCCACTTCGCCATCGACATCACGAAGTCGAGGCCGATCGCTTCGGCGTGCAGGGCTGCGCGCTTGTTCCAGGCGTAGGTCGCCTCGGGGTGTGGGGCGGTGTCGGAGAGCATCCATCCGCCGTTGCCGATCGGGAGGAAGATCCCGTACTCCTTCGCGGGCATGGTGCGCCGCCTCTCTGGTCGTTGCTCGGTGCGTGTCACGTCGTGCCGGGTGGGTCGCGCGTCCGCGCGACCCACCGTGGTCACGGCGCGGGCCAGACGGTCTCGCCGTCCTTCGTGATCGCGTCGATGTACTCGTTCGTGAACCAGCTCTTCGCGTCGTCCGCGGTCACCGAGCTCTTCACGATGTCGAACTGGTGCAGCATGTCGACGAGCTTCGACACGTTCTCGGGGTCGATGCCCCCGAGCGGCTGGCCCGGCGTCGGGTTGTCCGCGATGACCTTCGTCTCGGTCGTCCAGATCTTCGCGTTCTGCGCCTCGTCGTAGGTCGCGCCGGAGAGCTTCGCGGCGTACCCGACGCACTGCTTCGTCTTCGCGGCGCTCGACGAGCAGAAGTCGTAGGCGTGCAGGGCGGCGCGCAGGACGTCCTCGACGGCGGTCGGGTGTGCCTTCGCGAACGCGGGGTTCACGGCCATCGCGCCGATCGACGAGGGGATCCCGTAGTCGACGGGCTGCCACACGGTGACGTCGTCGCCGGCGGCCTTGAGCAGGTTCGGCTCGTTCGACACGAAGCCGGTGAGGGCCTCGAGACCGTTCTGCTTGCGCGGCAGGACCGAGGGGTCGTAGCCCTCCTTCACGAGGGTGAGCGAGTCCCAGTCCACCCCGGCCTTCTCCATCATCGCCCGGACGGAGGCGGGGACGTAGCCCTTGTGGCCGACGACCTTCCCGTCGAGCTGCGGGAGCTTCGTGATGTCCTTGTTCGTCATCAGGATGTCGAGCCCGGCGTTCGAGTACGACGAGATGCCGGTGATGTCGATGCCGTTCGCCCGGGCCTGGATGAGGTCCTGCTCCGCGACGGCCGACACGGTCGCCTGGCCGCTCGCGAGGAGCTTGGTGTTCTGCGCGGTGTCGCCCGACCCGGGCTTGAGGGTGACGTCGAGGCAGAGGTCCTTGAAGTAGCCCAGTTCGTCGGCCGCGATGTACTCGAGGATCGACGCCGAGGACTGGTACTGGTAGCCGGACAGGTAGGTGATGGGGCCGGCGGCCTTGTTCTCCTTGCACCGTTCGGCGGAGATGGCGCTGCCCTCGGACGAGCCGGTGCCCGCGCTCGAGCCGGTGCTGCAGCCGGTGAGGGCGAGGGCCACGGCGGCGGTGGCGGCGAGGGCCGCGAGCGCGGCCGTGGTGCGGTGCGGGCGGGTGCGGTGCGGGTGGGTGCGGTGCTGCATGGTCACTCCTGTGGGAAGGGATGGGTGGTGCAGGGCGGGGGCGGGGCGGGGGGCGGGTCGAGTGGGTCGGGTCGTTGCCGGGTGTCGGCCTGGAGGCGCGGCTGGCGTCGCGCGGGCAGGCTCGCGCCGACGGGTGGTGCTGCTGGGCCGCGGGGCGGCGTGCGGTGGCCGGGTGGTGCGGCGGGTGGCGGGGCGGCGGGGCGGCGGGCGGCGGTCGCCGTCAGTCGTTCGCGGTGCGGTGCCAGCGGAGGACCCGCCGCTCGACGAGCGAGATGAGTCCGAGCAGGACCACACCCATCACCGCGAGGATCGCGATCGCGGCGTACACCACGGCGAGCTGGTTCATCGACGACGCCGTGCTGATCACCGTGCCGAGCCCGCCCGTCGACCCCGACGCGGAGAGTTCCGCCACGACCGCGCCGATGATCGACAGCGGGAACACGATGCGGAGCGCCGCGAAGACGAACGGCAGGGCGTTCGGGATCCGCAGGTGCACGAGCATCTCGAGGCGGGACGCGTCGATCGTCCGGTACACCTGCAGCACGGGCTGCGGGACGGACCGGAGCCCGGCCGCGGTGTTGATGAGGATCGGGAAGAAGCAGATGAGCGCCGTGATCACGAGCTTCGGCAGCGGGCCGAACCCGAACGCCACCACCAGTGCCGGGGCGATCGCCACGAGCGGCGTCACGTTGAGGACGATCGCGATCGGCATCACCGCGCGGCGGACGATCGGCAGCTCGCTCGTCAGCACGGCGAGGACGAACGCGGCCACGAACCCGATGCCGAGGCCGACGAGCGACTCGACGAGGGTGATCCCGGCGTTCTGCAGGTAGTAGGGCAGCTGCGTGGCGAGGGTCTCCCCCACCGCGGGCAGCGGCGGCAGCAGGTACGGCATCGTCGTCGCGCCGATCTGCCAGAGCACGGCGAGGACGGCGAGCATCACGACGAGGGGCGCCCAGACCGTCGGGCGCATCCAACCGGGGAGCGGCCGACGGGTCGCTGCGGCCTCGGATTCGGCGGTGGTGGTCGTGGCGGAGGCGGTGGAGGTCGTGCTGGTGGTGGTCATCGTGTCGTCTCCCTCAGGCCGCGTCCGTCGCACGCCACGCGCTGTGCAACCGCGTGCGGACGAGGTCCTCGTACTCGTGGAAGCGCCGTTCCTCGAACAGACGCTGGTTCCGCGGTCGCGGCAGGTCGATGTCGATGACGTCGACGATGCGCCCGGGACGCGGTGCCATCACGACCACGGTGTCCGACATCCGGACCGCCTCGGACACCGAGTGCGTGACGAAGAGCACCGTCGTCCGCAGCTCGTCCCAGAGGTCGAGCAGCTGGTCCTGCAGGGCCTCGCGGGTGAACTCGTCGAGGGCCGAGAACGGCTCGTCCATGAGCAGCACGTCGGGGCGCAGGCCGAACGCCCGGACGATCGCCGCACGCTGCTGCATGCCACCGGAGAGCTGGGCGGGCAGCTTGTCCTCCGCCTCGCCGAGCCCGGCCATCCGGAGCAGCTGTCGCATGTCCGGGCCACTGGCCGCACCGCGCTCCGCGAGGTCCTCGATGGCGGCGCGCCGACGCCCGGCACCGGGGTTGACCCGGCCGGCGAGGGAGACGTTCTGCAGCACGGTGAGCCACGGCAGCAGCGCCGGCGTCTGGGGCACGAGGCCGATGAGCTTCGCCGCGCACGCCTGCGCCGGGGTGACGCCGTGGACCTGCACGTCGCCGCGGTCGGCGGGCTCGAGGCCGGCGACGAGCCGCAGCAGCGTCGACTTCCCGCAGCCGCTCGGGCCGATGAGCGACACGAACTTCCCGGGCTCGATCGTCAGCTCGACGTCGTCGAGGGCCACCATGGCGCTCGGACCGCTGCCGTACACCTTGCGCACCGCGTCCACCCGGACCGCTGCTGTGGTCATCCGTTCCTCCATACCGTCGGCGAGCACGCAGGCTCGGTCTCGTATGGCGGAGAGCGTGCGTCGCGAGCTCGGGTTCGTCTGCGACGCGGAAATCCGCTGCTGGTGATGAGGTTAGGACGCTCGTGTTACGGAGTCTGGCCACATGTGTTGCGAACGTGTGAACGACTGCACGGGGTCAGCGCCGCGAGGGCGCCGCCGTCCGCCCGTCCCAGACGAGCACCTCGATCCCGAGGTCCTCGGCGGCCACCGAGACCCACCCGGCGAGCGCCCGCGCTGCCGGTTCGGCGACGACGAGGACGGCCCGCTCGGCCCCGGGGACGGACTGCCGCAACCACAGCAGCTTGAACAGGTCGGCCATCACCTTGTTGCGCCAGGCCGGCTTGTAGGCGCCCTGGTTCGCCACGAGCTGCACCACCACGCGGTCGTCGGCGTCGATGCCCTCGACCTCGACCCGGGCACGGTCGAGCACGACGGTGCGGGGACGGAGGACGAGCCCGAGTGCGGTCCCGGTGTCGTCGAGCATCCGCCGCTCGACGGAGTCGGGGGCGAACCGGCCCCAGTCGGAGCGGGCGTCGGGGACCTCGGTCATGTCGGCAGTGTAGGCGGCCGCTCAGTCCGAGCGCGCCGCCGACTCCAGTGCCTCCGCCGCCGCCCCCGCGCGCACGATGTCCGTGTCACTCACTGACTTCGCGTTGTACTCGGCCTTGTTCTTCACGGCGAGGAGTACCTCGAGGTGCTTCGCGACCGCCTGCCCGGCCGCCGCTCGGAGCACCGGAACGGCCTCGTCGTGGGCACCGGTCCGCGAGTACCTGCCGGTCCTCGCGACGCAGATCGCGTCCGCCGCGGCGATCCCGCTCAGCACGCACTGCACGACGAAGGCGTTCGCGAACGGCGACGTCGAGGTGAGCACCCCCGACTCTCCCCCGAGCTCGCGCAGCGTGTCGGCAGCGTCGAGGAACTCGGTGGCCTTCGCGAGTCGGCCCCGGCGGAACGACTCGTCGCCCTGCGCGGTGGTGCCGGTACGCGGTGTCACCCGGCCAGCGTACGGAGCTTCCGGGACAGCCAACGACCATCACCTGCGATGGGAACACCGTCCCTGGCGACGGACGCGAGGAGCGGATCCGCAGCGTCGATCTCGCTCTCGTCGAAGACCACGGGACGCACGACGTTCCCGGTCCACCTCTGCGCGCGTTCGCACAGCGCGTGGACGGCGTCCTCCGCCTCGGGACGACGCCCGGCGATGACGACGAAGCAGAGGTCGAGGTCACTGTCCGGCCGCATCTCACCCCGGGCACCGGAGCCGAACACGGCCGCGTACCGGAGTGGGAGGCCGTCGCACCCGACGGTGAGCCGCTCGAGGAGCTCGCGCCGCATGTCCGCCAGCGCTCGGACCGCACCAGCGGCGAGGTGGTCGGGGTTCAGCGCGAACGCCTTCGTCCGTCCGGTCCGGAACCCGTTGACGATGCCCTGTTCCGTCAGCCGGTCCGCGCTGTTCCGCACACCGGCGTACGAGCGATCGGGCACGAGCCGACTGATGTCCGCGATCGTCATCGGTCCGGCCGCTCGGGAGAGCACCATCAGCACGTCGCCGTCGACCGCAGTGGTCACGGAGGCGAACGGGCGTTGGAGCTGCATAGTGGTAGAAAACTACCGCAATCGGTAGTTTTCTACCACTCTGCCGCCTGTTGGTAGATCCCCTCAGCATCGGTCGTTCGCGGAGTCGAGAGCGAACCGGCCCAATCCGGGGCGGGCGTCGGGGACCTCGGTGTAGGCGGCGTCGCCCGCGCCGATACACCGTTATGAAAGAGCAGTTTCATAACAATCGATCGAGGATTGATGCAGCCGAGTCCGTACACGCCCGGAGAAGTCGCACGGATCGTGCCCGGTCGCGCCCGGCAGCTCGCCGAGGTCGACGAACGCCTCTCGACGCTCATCGACCTCGGGCGGCTCGTCGGACGGATCCGCGTCGACCACGCCGCCCGAGGATTCGGGAAGACGTCGCTGCTCCGCGAGTACCAGCGACGCGCGTCGGCCCGCGGCGCGGCGACGGTGTGGGTGACCGCGGGCGAGGAGCAAGGACTCATCGCGCAGATCGCAGCGAGTGTCCACACCATCACGGACGGCTTGGCCGAGCACGTCAGGACCGGGCTGCGGGAACGGATCGAGACACTGCAGCTCTCGGTCGGGGTCCCCGGCATCGCGACCGCGACCAGCACGTTCCGACCACCGACCGACGGTGACCGTCCGGACCAGTCCGGAGCGCGCGCTCTCGAGGCAGTGATCCGGGCGGCCGTCGCGGAACGACCACTGGTGATCCTGATCGACGAGATCCAGTCCGCAGATCCCTCGGGACTCCGGACACTGGTGTACGCCTGGCAGCATCTCCAAGCCGAAGGCGCGGACGTCCCGGCAGCCGTGTTCGCTGCAGGGCTCCCGAACGCACCCGAGACCATCGCCGGGATCGTCACGTTCAGCGAACGGCTTGCGTACCGCCCGCTCGGGCCGCTCCACCGCGAAGCCGAGGAGATCGCACTCATCGGACCCGCTCGCGCACTCGGGGTCCACTGGACGCAGCCCGCGGTCGACCGTGCTCTCGCGATCGCGCAGGGATACCCCTACTTCGTCCAGCTCATCGCGGATGCGGCCTGGACGGCTGCAGGACGGCCCGATCCGGGAAGCGCCATCGAGCTCAGCGCGGTCGAGCACGGACGCAACGCGATGCAGGCGGATCTCGATGCCTTGTTCCGAGCACGATGGTCTGCGTGCTCTCCGTCGGAACGACGCATGCTCGCAGCCATCGCTGAACACGGGGACGGGCCGGTGTCGCGCGCTGCGATCGCGGCGTCGCTGAACACGGGCAGCAACCAGCTCTCCACGCCCCGTGCACGACTGATCGACAAGGGACTCATCCAGCCCGCCGACCGCGGCACGCTCGAGTTCACGATCCCGGGGTTCGCAGCGTTCGTCCGCGACAGCGAGACGTAGGCACCACCCCTCGACGCCGACCGCCCCGCTCAGACCACCGACCACCCGCCGTCGCTCGGCAGCACCGCGCCGTTCACGTTGGCCGAGTCGTCGCTGAGCAACCACGTGATCGCCGCCGCGAGCTGCTCGGGCTGCGCCACCGGCGGGATCGTCGTCTGCATGATCGGCCCCACGCGTCCGGCCGCGTACTCGCTGCGCATCGGCGCCTCGATGTTCGTCGCCACCGCACCGGGCGCGACGGCGTTGGCGCGGATGCCCTGCGGCCCGTGGAAGAACGCGACGCTCTTCGTGAACCCGGCGATCGCGTGCTTCGACGCCGTGTACGCAGCACCCGCGGCCGACGCCCGGAGCGCCGCCTCGGACGCCACGTTCACGACCGCACCGCGTCCGGCGGCGATCATCAGCGGCAGGACCGCTCGGGTGAGCCGCATCGGCCCGGTGACGTTCACGCTGAAGACGCGGTCCCAGGTGGCGTCGTCGACCTCGCTCGGCGGGAGGAACGCGTCCATGATGCGGCGACGTTCGCGAGCCCGTCGACCCGGTCGCCCGCGGCGGCGAGGAGCGCGTCGATCGTCACCGGCGCGGCGACGTCGCCGATGACGGTCTCGACGTCGAGGCCGGCGGCGTCGACGAGTTCGGCGCGCAGCACATCGAGCCGTTCGGCGACGACGTCGGTGGCGATCACCCGCCCGCCCTCGTTCGCGATGCGCGTCGCCGTGGCGCGTCCGATGCCGGAACCCGCTCCGGTGACGATGATGGTCCTGCCGGTGAACCGTCCGGCGGTGGTGTCGGTCATGTCGTCTCCTCACTGAGAGGCGCTCGCTGCGCCACCACAGTTGTAGCACTCAGTGCCGAAAGGAATCCATGAGCTCGACGAGCGACCGGCCGACCGGACGCCCGCGGACGATCGACCCCGCCGCGGTGTCGCTCGTGGCCCTGCGGCTCTTCGACGAGCAGGGCTTCGACGCCGTCTCGATGGACGGCGTCGCGACGGCCGCCGGGGTCAGCCGCCGCTCGTTGTTCCGGCTCTTCCCGAGCAAGGCCTCGCTCGTGTGGGGCGGCCTCGACGAGTTCGCGGTGCGCTTCACCGACGAGCTCCGCCTCCGTCCGGCGTCCGAGTCCGCGTGGGTCGCGCTCCGCGCCGCGTACCGGGTCGGAGCCACGTTCCCGGACGACACGATCGAGATCACCCGCCACCGCCTGCGGGTCATCCGCGCGAACCCCTCCCTCGAGCGCGGTGGGGAGGCCGCGTCCACGGCCCTGACCGGGGTGATCGAGCGGTTCGTGGCCGAGCGGGACGGCGGCTCGGTCGACGACCTCGCGACGCGGGTCCGCGCACACGCCCTCGCGGCGGCGGCGAGCACGGCGCTCACGTGGTGGGCGACGCACGGCGAGGGCCGCCCCGAGGACGTCGTCGACGAGGCCCTCGCGCTGTTCGGCTGACGGACCGGGGATGCGACGGACGGGAGGCGCGTTACGGGCCCGCACCGCGCCTCCCGTCCGTCACCGGTCGCGCCCACTGCCCACCGACGCCCGTCAGACCCGGCTCTCGATGCGCTTGCCGCGCACGTCGCGCGAGAGCGCGTCGATGCGCGCCAGGTCGTCGGCCGTGAGGACGACACCGGCCGCCGCCACGTTCTGCGCGACCCGGTCGGGGTTCTTCGACCCCGGGATCGGGACGACGTCGCCCCGCTGCGCCAGGATCCACGCGAGGGACAGCTGCGAGAGCGAGACGCCGTGCTCGTCGGCGATCGCGGTCAGCGCCCGGACGACCGCGACGTTCTGGTCGAAGTGCTCCGGCGCCCACCACTCGAGCATGTGCCGGATGTCGTCCTCGGGGTAGGCAGACCGCGGCTGGACGGCCCCGCCGAGGAACCCGCGCGCGAGCGGCGAGTAGGCCACGAGCCCGATGCCGAGCTCGTCGACGAGCGGGAAGAGTTCCTCGGACTCCCGGGCGAACACGGAGTACTCGGTCTGGAACGCCGAGATCGGGTGCACGGCGTGGGCCCGACGGAGCTGGTCGCCGTCGGTGTTCGAGAGCCCGAGGTACTTGACCTTGCCGGCCTGCACGTACTCCGCCATCACGCCGACGACGTCCTCGATCGGCACCGCCGGGTCGTGGACGTGCTGGTAGAGGAGGTCGATCGAGTCGGTGCCGAGGTTCCGCAGGCTCTGGTCGACGACCTCGCGGATGTGCTCGGGGCGGGAGTCGGGCGCCCAGTCGTCCGCGGTGAAGCCGAACTTGGTGGCGATGGTGACCTCGTCGCGCACGGGCGCCAGGGCCGCACCGAGGAGTCGTTCCCCGGCACCCCACCCGTACATCTCGGCGGTGTCGAAGTGGGTGACGCCGAGGTCGTGCGCGCGACGGATCGCCGCGATGGACTCGGTGTCGTCGGCGGGACCGTACGCGAAGACCGTCCCCATCGCGCCGTAGCCGATGGATCCGACCGTGAGGCCCTGGGTCCCGAGAGTGCGCTGCTGCATGTGCCGTCCTTCCGTCGTGTCTGGCGATGCAGATGACACTGTACGCCCGTTCTGTCAGTCTCTGACAACTTGGTCATGTTCCGCCTACCTCGGTACGATGCCGTCGTGGGTGAGACGAGCGCGCGGACCGGTCTGCGGGACATCACGCGCGAAGCCGTGCGCGCGCGGATCGCAGCGGTCGCCGTCGCCCGGTTCGACCGCGACGGGTTCGACGCCGTCACCGTCGAGCAGATCGCGGCCGAGGTCGGCATCTCGGCGCGGAGCTTCCACCGGTACTTCCCGGCGAAGGAGGACGCCGTCATCGGCGATCCACTGCGACACCGGGGTGCGCTCGCGGAGGCGCTCCGGGAGCGTCCGGACGACGAACCGGCGTGGACCGCGCTGCGCGAGGCGTTCGTCGGCATGATGGTCCGCGCCGACGAGGACCCCGAGTCCGGTCGGCGGTCGGTCCGCGTCATGACGTCGACGCCCTCGCTCCGCGCCCGCAACCTCGAGAAGCACCTCGCCTGGGCGGACGTCCTGACGCCGATCCTGACCGAGCGGCTGCGCGCCGGGGACCCCGACGGCGCCGAGCTCGGTGCGGCTGTCCTCGTGCAGGCCGCGCTCGGGTGCTTCGACGTCGCGATCGCCACCTGGTCCGTCACCGACGAGGACGCTTCGGCCCTGCTGCGCCGGACGTTCGACACGCTCGCCGCGGCGGTCTGAGCGGTAGGGTCCGGGGCATGAACGTGAACGGGCCCTCGCCCTACTTCCAGTTCGACGGCACCGCGCTCCAGGCACTCGGGCGCTGGCAGGACGTCTTCGGCGGCGAACTCAGCATCGCCACCTTCGCAGACTTCTCGCGCACCGACGGCCCCGCCGACGCGGTCGCGCACGGGCAGCTCACCGGCGGCGGCATCACGCTGTTCGCCGCCGACGCCCCGACCGGCGAGACCTCGTTCTCGGCGACCGGGCTGCTCTTCTCACTGCTCGGCGCCGCCGAACCCGACGTGCTCCGCGGCTGGTTCGACGACCTCGCCTCGGACGGCACCGTCGTGGACCCACTGCAGGAACGTCCGTGGGGCGACTGGGACGGCACCGTGCGGGACGTCTTCGGCGTCACCTGGCTGATCGGCTTCGAGGCGGCGGCACTCGCGTGACCGACCGCCCCACCGTGCTCTTCGTGTGCGTGCACAACGCCGGCCGGTCCCAGATGGCCGCCGGCTACCTGCAGCACCTCGCGGGCGACCGCGTCCGCGTGTTCTCGGCCGGCAGCGAACCGGCCGACCGCGTCAACGCCGTCGCGGTCGCGGCCATGGCGGAGGAGGGCATCGACATCGCGACTGCCGTCCCCGCCGTGCTCGAGACCGACACCGTGCGGGAGTCCGACGTCGTCGTCACGATGGGCTGCGGCGACGCGTGCCCGGTGTTCCCCGGGAAGCGCTACGAGGACTGGGAGCTCGACGACCCGGCCGGGCAGCCGATCGACCGCGTCCGCCTCGTCCGGGATGCCGTCCGCGCGCGGGTCGAGCAGCTGATCGCGACCCTCTGAGCAGGGACCCCGACGCTACCGCTCGTCGAGCGCCAGCAGCGGTGCCCAGTACGCATCGGGCCCGTCGGCGACCACGGCGTCCGGTTCGAAACGGAAGCCGTAGCCGCGGACGAAGTCGAGGGCCGCTGCCTGCTCCCCCGCCGCGTCGTCGTCCGCCTCGTCGAAGAGGTACTCGCCGTGTCCCATCCGGACGCCCGAGTCGCTGATCACCGTGAGGTCCCAGCGGCCCTCCTCGGCACGTTCGATCCGCACGACGGCGGCCTGCTCAGCGGTGAAGTCAGCCATGCGGCGAGCATACGGATGTCACGCGTCAGGCGCTCAGCTTCGCGAACGACGACCGGTGCCAGACCAGCGGGCTGTGCGCGAAGTCGGACATCAGACCGTTCACGCGGAGCACGACGATGTCGTGGTCACCCGCCGGGTACGTGTGCTCCACCGAGCACTCCATCCAGATCGGCGCCCCCTCGAGGAACACCGCGCCCGTGTCGGACACCGTCGTGTCCACGCCGACGAAGCGCACGGACTTGTCGCGCGAGGCGAGCTGCCGCGTGACGTTCTCGTGCCGTTCGCCGAGCACCGAGACGCCGATCGACTCCGCTCCGGCGAGCGCCGGCCACGTGGACGACGAGTGCTGCACGGCGAACATCACGAGCGGTGGGTCCTGCGAGACGCCGACGGTGAAGGACGACGCGACGAGCACGGTGGGGGCGCCGTCGACGATCGCGGAGAGTGCGGCGACGCCGCAGGGGAACCCGGAGAACGCCTGCCGGAGGAGCGTCGGGTCCGCGGACTCGGCGGTGTAGGGCTTGATCATGCGCTGGTGCCTTCCTTGGTCGGTGCGGATGCGGCGGCGAGGACGACGTCCCGCCAGCGGGCGAGCCAGCCCTCGGTCGACGACTCGTCGGTGTAGTGCTTGTCGTTCAGGTACAGGCCCTGCACGGGCACGGTGGCGCCGAGCTCGACGAGCACGGGCTTGAGGAACACCTCGGGGGCCATGTGGTGCGCGGGACCGGCGCCGAGCATGAGCGGGACGGCGGTCACCCCGGCGAGCCCGTCGGCCGTCGCGAACTGGTCGAGGAACAGCTTCAGGACGCCCGTGTAGGTGGCCTTGAAGGTGGGCGAGGCGACCACGACGAGGTCGGACGCGGCGACGGTCGCGACCGCGGCCTGCACTCCGGGGTCGCCCCAGCCGAGGATCCCCGGACCGAGGGCGATGACGTCGACGACGTGGTCGGGCGCGGACCCGGTGAGTCGTTCGGCGACGATCGTCGCGGCCTCGAGCGTGTGCGAGCCGGGCTTGGGGTTGCCGGCGACGACGGTGGTGATCATGGCGACCGTTCCTCTCTCTCGGATCTCATCCAACGCCGTGGCGGTTACCCCGTCGTGAAGGTGCCGTTACCGTTCATTGCGCGAGCCGCCCTGGTGGTGACCACACGGAAACCGCAGGTCAGGGGCGGAGTCGAGCCGCGCCTCCCGGCAACTCGCGTGTCAGAACGCGAGCAGGTTCTCGCGGAACGTCTCGTGCTCGTAGCCGTCCCTGATCAGACCGCGGCGTCGGAGCACCGGCGCGAGTCCGTCGCAGACCTCGGTGAGGTTCTTCCGGGTCACCGGGAGTCCGACCAGGAAGCCGTCGGCGCCCGAGGCGGCGATCGCCTCCTCCATCTGGTCGGCGACCGTCTCGGGGCTGCCGACGAGCCGGACCGATCCCGTGGTGTCGCGCTGCGCGGGGAGGGCCTCGCGGAGCGTCTTGCCGTCGGCCTTCGCCAGGAACGCCTCGATGACGCTCTGGTGCCCGTTGCTCGTGCCCTTGAGGTCCGCCGGCAGCGGTTCGTCGAGGTCGAACTGCGCGAAGTCGAACCCGGACGTGTAGGACAGGTTCGCCAGCTGCGCGTCGATGTTCTCCCGGGTGGCGGCGAGCTGTCGGGCCTGTTTCGCCTCGGCCTCGTCGTCGGTGTCGGCGAGCACGGGCTCGACGAGGAACAGGATCTTCGCGTCCGTCTCCTCGCGGCCGAACCCGACCATCCGTCGGTGCATGTCGTCGACGTACTCGCGCATGGCGTCGACGCCCGGTGCCGAGGCGATGAGCGTGTCGGCGTTGCGCGCGCCGAGGTCGCGACCCGCCGGGGAGCCGCCGGCCTGGCAGACCACGGGGTGTCCCTGGGGGCTGGCGACCGTGTTGAGCGGCCCACGGGTGCGGTAGTACTTCCCCGCGAAGTCGGCGTACCGCACCTTCGTGTGGTCGGCGAAGACGCCGGTCGCCTCGTCGAGCACGAGGGCGTCGGCGTCCCACGTGTCCCAGAGCGCCCGGACCGCGTCGATCCACTCGTCGGCCATCGCGTACCGCTCGTCGTGCTCGAAGTGCTGGTCGTAGCCGTAGTTCTGCGCGGCCGCGTGCGGTGAGGCCGTGACGAGGTTGATGCCGACGCGGCCGTGCGTCAGGTGGTCGAGCGTGGACATCAGCCGGGCCGCGAGGAACGGCGGGTAGAAGGGCGTCGCGGCGGTCGCGATGATGCCGAGGTGCTTCGTCGCGGCGGCGAGCAGCGGGACCAGCGGCATGGGGTCGTGCCGCACGATCGCGGAGCGCAGCGAGTGCTCGAACGAGGAGCCGAACACGTCGGGGAGGACGGACGAGTCCTCGAGCATCATGAAGTCGAACCCGGCCCGCTCGAGCGAGGTGGCGGCGTCGACGAAGAGCTGCGGGTTGGCGACGTCGTGGCGGACGTTTCCGGACCACTGCCCGTTCCAGCCGTAGACGCCGAAGCCGTAGCCGAGGAACCAACCGAGGTGGAACATGGGTGTGCCTTCCGTGGGAGGTGGTGTGGTGCCGGACGGTGCTGCGCCCGGTGGTACGGCAGCGGGTGGTAGTCGATGGAGGCGCCGAGCTCGGCGGCGGCGCGGAGTCCGAAGCGCGGGTCGCGCAGGAACTCGCGGCCGACGAACACGACGTCCGCCCGCCCCTCGGCGACGACCGCCTCGGCCTGGTCGGCTGTGGTGACCAGCCCCACCGCGCCGACCGGTGCGCCGGTGGCGGCCCGCAGCCGTTCCGCGTGCCCGACCTGGTAGCCCGGGAACACCGGGATCTCGGCGTCCGGGACCATCCCGCCGGTGGACACGTCGAACAGGTCCGCTCCGGCCGCCACCGCCCAGGAGGCCGTGGTCGCCGTGTCCTGCTCGGTCCAGCCCCCGGGGACCCAGTCGGTCGCCGAGAAGCGCACCAGGATCGGGAACCCGTCGCCGAGGGCGGCGCGCAGGTCGCGGACGACGTCGAGCAGGAGGCGGGCCCGTCCGTGGAGCGAGCCGCCGTACTCGTCGTCGCGCGTGTTGGCGAGCGGCGACAGGAACTGGTGCAGCAGGAACCCGTGCGCGGCGTGCAGCTCGACGAACTCGAACCCCGCGTCGCGCGCCCGGACGCCCGCCGCGACGAACGCCCGGTGGATCCCGCGGACCTCGTCGGTGCTGAGTTCCCGCGGGGCCGTGTACCCGGTGTACGGCACGGTGGACGGTCCCACGACGGGCCACCCGCCGTCCGCCACGGGCACGGTGCCGCGGACCCGGTCCCAGCTCCGCCCGGTGGACGACTTGCGACCGCCGTGGCTCAGCTGGATGCCGATGCGGACGCCCTGGTCGCGGACGAACGCGGTGGTCGGGCGCCAGGCGTCGCGCTGCGCGTCGTCCCATAGCCCGAGGTCGTACGGCGTGACCCGGCCCTCCGGGGTGACGGCGGTGCACTCCGCCACGATCGCCCCGGCGCCGCCGAGCGCGAGCCCGCCGAGGTGCACGTGGTGGAACGGGGTGGGCATGCCGTCCCGCGCCTCCACCGTGAACATCGTCAGCGCGGGCACCCAGAGCCGGTTGCGGAACCGGGTGCCGCGCAGCTCGATCGCCTCGAACAGCGCCGGGGCGTCCGGCATCAGAACGCCCGCAGGTTCTCGCGGAGCGTCGTGCCGGTGTACTCGTCGCGGATGAGCCCCCGGCGGCGCAGGGCCGGGGAGAGGCCGTCGGCCACCATGGCCATGTTGAGGCGGGTCGTCGGCATGTAGACGAGGAAGCCGTCGCCGCCGACGTGCTCCATGAACTCGCCCATCTTCGCCGCGACGGTGTCCGGCGAGCCGACGAACCCGAGGTCGTTCACCTGGTGCGACGAGGCGACGACCTCGCGCAGCGTGCGGCCCTGCTGCCCCTCGAAGAGCTTCTCGATCGAGGTGTACTCGCCGTTCTGCTTCGAGATGTCGATGTCCTCGACCCGGGTGTCCGGGTCGATCGCCCCGAAGTCGATGCGACCACCGGACGTGTACGACATGTTCCAGAGGTTGTACTCGATCGCCTTGTCCGAGGACATCGCGAGCCGGGCGGCCTCCGAGGCGGCCTGCGCCTCGGCGTCGGTGGCGGCGATGGTCGGCGTGACGATGAACAGGAACTTCACGTCGTCCGGGTTCCGGCCGGCGGCGGCGACCCGGGCGCGCATGTCGTCGCGGTACGCCTTCGCGCTCTCGGGCGTCTTCGACAGGGCGATCATCGTGTCGTCGTGGAGCGCGGCGAGCTGCCGGCCCATCTCCGATCCACCGGCCGAGCAGATCGGGACGACGCCCTGCGGCCCCGGGATCGTGTTGAGCGGCCCGCGCGAGCGGAAGAACTCGCCGCGGTGGTCGATCGGGTGCACCTTCGTGTGGTCGGCGTAGACGCCCGCGACCGGGTCGGCGACCACGGCCCCCGGTTCCCAGGACCCCTGCAGGGCCTTGACGACGTCGGCCCACTCGATCGCCATCCGGTAGCGCTCGTCGTGGTCGAGGTGCTGCTCGTAGCCGTAGTTCTGGGCGACGCGATCGGTGACGCTCGTCACGACGTTCATGCCGATGCGCCCCTCGGTGAGGTGGTCGAGCGTCGTGCCGAGGCGTGCGGCGAGGTACGGCGGGTACTGGATCGTCGAGAACGTCGGGACGATGCCGATGTGCTTCGTGGCCTGCGTCATGAGCGGGACGAGCGGCATGGGGTCGTTCTTCGGCGCCATGAACCCGCGCCGCAGCGAGGTGTCGGCGGTGCCGCGGTACGAGTCCTCGACCATCGCGGTGTCCTCGATGAGGATGTAGTCGAAGCCGCCGCGCTCGAGGTTCTTCGCGAGGTCGATGTAGATGTCGGGCTTCATCCAGTCGGTCACGTTCGTGCCGGTCCAGGGACCGTCGCCGTTCGTGTCGGACCAGGCCTGGATGCCGAAGCCGTTGCCGAGGAACCATCCGAGGTGGAACATGTGGAGCCTTTCGTGTGGGAGGGCGGGCGCGTCCGGGAGGGACTACGCCACGGGCTCCTCGACGGCCAGGTGGGCGTCGACGAGCTTCTGCGTGTACGGGTGTCTGGGGTGTTCGAGGACTTCGAGCGTGCGGCCGGACTCGACCACCTCGCCCTGGTTCATGACGACGAGCTCGCCCGTGATGAACGCGGTCGCCGGCAGCCCGTGCGACACGAACATGAGGCCGGCGCCGTGGTCGTTCGAGTAGCGCTTGAGCAGGTTGAGGACGACGCCCTGCACCGAGACGTCGAGCGCCGAGACGGCCTCGTCGCACACGAGCAGGTCGGGTCGGACGACCAGCGCCCGGGCGATCGACATGCGCTGCCGCTGGCCGCCGGAGAGTTCGGACGGGTACCGGTCGACCCAGCTCGGGTCGATGCCGAGCTCCGTGGTGATCTCGCCGATCGCGGCGTCCGCACCGGCGACGTCGTGCCCGCCGAGGATCTGCGCCGGCGTCCGGAGCGACTCGCGGATGCGGTGTCGCGGGTCGAACGTCGAGGTGGTGTCCTGGGCGACGAGCTGCACCCGTCGTCGGTACTCGAGCCGACCGGCACGCGTCGACATGATCGACCGGAGGTCCCGGTCGTCCACGGTGATCGTGCCGGCGGAGGCCCGCTCGAGTCCGGTGACGATCTTCGCCATCGTGGACTTGCCCGAGCCGGACTCCCCCACGATGCCGACGCGCTGGCTCGCGCCGAGGACGAACGAGACGTCCCGGACGGCGGTCTTGCGGCCGTAGCGCCGGGCGACCCCGGTGGCCTCGATGCGGATGCCGGTCATGCCGCCGTTCCTTCCAGTCGGGCGCGGACCGACTCGAGCGTCGGCAGTTCGTCGAGCCGTGCGGACGCCAGGGTCGGCACGCACTCGAGCAGTCCACGGGTGTACGGGTGGGTGGCCTCGTCGAGTCGCGAGGACGGCAGCTGCTCGACGATCTCGCCCTGGTACATGACGACGACGAAGTCGGTGAAGCGCCGGCAGAGCTCGATGTCGTGCGTGATCACGAGCACCGCCGTCCCCTCCTGCTCGGCGAGGTCGACCATGAGCTGCATCGCACCGACGGCGAGCGATGCGTCGAGCGCGCTCGTGGGTTCGTCGGCGATGAGCAGTGCGGGCTTCGAGGCGAGCGCGATGGCCATCATCACGCGCTGCCGCATCCCCCCGGAGAGCTCGTGCGGCTCGGCACCCATGACACGGTCCGGGTCGGTGATGCCCACGGCACGGAGCCGTTCGAGGGCATCGGCGGTGGCGCGTCGCTTCGACACCCGCTCGGTGGCCCGGAGCACGGCGACCAGCTGGCTGCCGATCGTCCACACCGGGTCGAGCGACGACATCGCGTCCTGGAAGATCATCGACAGCCCGGGGGTCCGGACCGGGATCCGACCGGCCGGCCCGGTCCGCTCGATCGAGCTGCCGTCGAGCTCGAGGGTCTCGACCTCGACGGTCCCGGCGTCGAGGAACCCGGCGATGGCGCCCGCGAGACTCGTCTTGCCGGAGCCCGACTCACCCACGACCGCGACGCGTTCCCCGCGCCGGACCACGAGGTCGGCGTGGCGGACGGCGTGGTTCGTGCCGTAGGTGACGTTGAGGTCCGTGACCCGGAGGACCGGGGCCGACTGGTCGTTCATGGTGTCTCCCTGTCGTCGCTCAGCTCGCGGCGAGCTGCAGCTGCGAGTAGTCGATGACGTTGTCGGAGCGGAACACGTACCCGTCGACGTCCTTCGCGAAGGCGTTGAGCGGCTGCACGTAGTTGATGTAGATCGTCGGCATCTGGTCCTGCAGGACCTTCTGCGCGGCGTTCCAGTACTTGCCCGCCTCGGCCCCGGTCGGGTCGCCCGCGGCATTGCCGTCCGCGATGGCCTGGTTGAGCTCGGCGTTGTCGAAGTCCGGCCAGTTGATGGCGGAGCCCGGCGTGTAGAAGAGCGACAGGACGTAGGGCGGCGACTGCACGACCGCGTAGTCGCGACCGAGGGACGCCTCGAACGTCTTCGCGGCGAGTCCGGCCTGGAAGGTCGACGAGTTGACCGTGTCGATGGTCATGTCGAAGCCAGCGTCCTTCACCGCGGTCTGGATCTGGACGGCGGTCTCCTGCAGGTCCGGGACGGAGTTGTTCACGGTGAGGGTGAACTGCACCGGCTCGGTGTACCCGGCGTCGGCCAGGATCTTCTTCGCCTCGGCCGGGTCGGTCTCGTTGGCCCTGAGCCCGCTGCCGTCGAAGCCCGGGTCGGCGTCGGAGAGGATGCTCGAGATGGAGTCGGCCCGACCGTGGTAGACGTTCTCGTTGATCTTGTCGTAGGGGATCGCCGCGGCGAGTGCGCGGCGGACGGCGACGTCCTTGAACGTGCCCTTCGTGGTGAGGAGGGGCATGTACACGTACGCGTTCGTCGGCACGTCGAACACCTGCGCGGCGTCGGCGTCCTTGAGCTCGACCTGGTCGGCCGGACGGAGCTGGGCCGCGATCTGCGCGTCGCCGGACTTCACCAGGTTGGCGCGCTGGCCGGCGTCCGCGACCACGCGCTGGACGATCCGGGCGATCGACGGCTTGCCTTCGGCGTACCCGGCGTTCGCGGTGTAGATCGTCTGCTCACCGGGCGTGTAGGTGTCCACCTTGTAGGCCCCGAAGCCGAAGTTCGGGTGCGTGCCCGACCACTTCACGGCCCACGGGTCGCTCGACGTGGTGTGCTCCTTGAGCACCTTCGCGTCGTAGATGTTGTAGCCGACGTTCGCGAGCAGGGACAGCGCCGTGTAGCCGTAGCTCGCCTTGTCGAGCGTGAGGGTGACGGTCTCGTCGTCGACCTTCGCGAACTGGTCCGGCTTCGTGATGAACGGGGCGCTGATGAACGGCACGATGCTCGTCTCGACGGCGAACTTGCGCTGGATGCTCCAGATCACGTCGTCGGCGGTGAGTGCGTTGCCCGCCGTCGACTTCGCGTCCGTGTCGAGGTGGAACGTGTAGGTGAGGCCGTCGTCCGAGACGTCGTAGCTCTTCGCGAGGACCGGGGCGAACTTGTTGTAGTCCTCGTGCTCGGCCTGACCGCCGGTGCCGTCGACGTACTCGTTGCGGATGAGCGAGGCTCCGGTGTTCTTGAAGAACTCGGCGGCCTCGTACCCGGTGGCGCTGGTCTCGTACGAGAAGCTCTGCGGCTGGGCCGCGGTGACGATGACGAAGGCGCTGGAGGCGGCGTTCCCGCCGGCGCTGCAGGCCGCGAGACCGAGGGCGCCGACGACCGCGATCGCGGCGGCGGCGATGGTGCGTTTCATGTTCAGCATGGGCAGGGGTCTCCTGGGGAAGGGGATGGGACGGGAGGGACGGTGTGGGTGGGGAGGAGGGGGCGCGTGGGGCGGGTGGTCGCCGTCAGACCCGCGACCGGCCGACGAAGGCCGCGACCAGGACCGAGGCGGACCAGACGGAGAGGCCGAGGGCGGCTGCCGGGAAGAGCACCGGCCACCACCGCCCCACCGCGGCGTCCGGGGCACCGGCGGCGAGCATGGTGCCCCACTCCGCGGTCGGTGTCGGGATGCCGACGCCGAGGAAGCCGAGGGCGGCGCAGAAGATGATCGCCATCCCGAAGATCGTCGAGGTGTTCTCGATCGTCGTCCGGGCGGAGTTCGGCAGCACGTGGCCCAGGAGCAGGCGCAGTTCGGACTCGCCGGACATCCGGGCGGCGTCGACGTAGCCGTCCGACCGCGTGCGGAGGACCTCGGTGCGCATCAGCCGCGCCTGGAACGGGATGAGGACGATCGCGAGGGCGAGCGTGATCACCACGGCGTTGCGTCCGAAGAACGACACGATCACGAGTCCGGCGATCATCACCGGGATCGACTGCACGAGGTCGACGGCGCGGCCCAGCAGTCGGGCCACGAACCCGAGCACGGTGCGGTCGCCCTGGTACATGCCCGAGACCAGCCCGATCACGATGGCGACGACGGTGGCGATGACCGTGATGCAGATCGCGATCACGATGTCGAGGCGGAACGCGGTCATCACCCGGGAGTAGACGTCGAGGCCGTTCGCGTCCGTGCCGAACCAGAACTCCCCCGACGGGGCCTCCGACTGCCCGCCGACCACCGACGTGGCCGGGTGGTTCACCAGGTACGGCCCGACGACCGCGAGCACGACGAGCACGGCGAAGGGGACGAGCCGCAGGACGAAGCCGGTGCGCCCGGCCGGTCGACCGACGCGACCGTCCTGCGTCGAGCGGGGGCTCCCCGCTCCGGTGGTCGTCGGCTCGGGCAGCGCGGTGGGGGTGTCGAGCGCCATCAGGCGTCCTTCCCGGCGACGCCGGCGCGCCGCCTCGAGTCGAGGAGCATCGTGACGATGTCCGTGATGAGGTAGATGACGAGGCACATCGCCGCGGTGACGAGGAGGAACGACCGCAGCGCGAAGACGTCGGAGGCGTTCACCGCGTCCACGGCGTACTGCCCGAGTCCGCCGAGACCGAAGAGCGACTCGAGGACCACCGCGCCGCCGAGGAACAGGCCGAAGAGCATGCCGAGCGTGGCGACCGCCGAGGGGAGCGCCCGGCGGTAGATGCTCGCGAGGACCGTCCGGCGGGACGCTCCGGACGCCACACGGAACCGGGTGGCGGGGTCGTCGATCGCCTGGTCCAGGTTGACGATGAGCATCTTGATGAGCAGCGGGGAGTGCGCGACGACCATCACGACGACGGGCAGCACGAGGTGCTGCGCGTACGACGCGAACGCTGCCGGATCCCCGGCGATGAGCGCGTCCACCATAGGGAAGTTCGTGACGGTGGGCGGCGCGATGAGCAGCGGGTCGAGGCGGCCGCTCGGCGCCGGGGCCCAGTGCAGCTCGGCGTAGAAGACGAAGAGGAACGCGATGCCGATGACGTACTCGGGCAGCGCGCCCGCCGACCGGGCGTAGGCGGTGAGCAGCTTCGCGAAGCGGTTGCGGCGGTGCGTGACGATGAAGTGCGCGGTCACGAGCGACACCGCCGAGGCGAGGAGCAGCCCCCAGAACACGAGCTCGAGCGTCGCCGGGACCCGGGTCGCGAGGTCCTGCGCGACCGGTCGGCCGGTGGCGATCGACGTGCCGAAGTCGAGGTGGGCGAGCTGCGTCAGGTAGGTGCCGAGCTGCTGGATCCACGAGCCGGTCAGCCCGTAGGACTCCCGCGCCTGCTCGAGCTCGGCGCCGGACAAACGTCCGCCGGTGGCCGACACGACCGGGTCACCGGGGATGAGCTGCACGAGGAAGAACGAGACGAGGACGAACACCAGGACGTTGGCGACGGTCAGTCCGGCCGGGCGCAGGAACCAGAGACGCTCCCGGACGCTTCGTCGCCTCGTCGTCAACGAGGTGTCGAGGGCGGCGAGACGCTCGGCCTCCGCACGGGTCGCATCGTCGACGATGTCGGGCTCTCTCACGGTCATGTGCCGGCCTTCCGTCGCATCGGGTGGTGGTCAGCAATGCTCGCGATCGTTCGTTTCCGACGACCGCTCCGGGTGTAACCGGATCATTAAGCGACCAGCGGCGAAAGGAAAGCCCAGGTGAGAGGGACTTCGTCCGACCGTTCACGCCGTTCGCGCGGTTCGGAGGAATCCGTTGCCCTGCGCGACGAGCGTCGTATACTCACTGCACCCGAGCCGCATCGTGGCGGTGAGATCCTGCGACGATCGGAGTCACGATGAGCGACACGCTGTCCGACCACCCGCGCGCGAAGGGCGGGTCCTCACGCGGCCGACAGATCTCGGCGAGACGGGTCCGCGACCTCATCACCGCCTCGATCCGCGAGGGGCACATCGCACCCGACGCTCCCCTCGCCGAAGAGGACCTCGTCACGTTGTTCGACACGAGCCGCGGGTCCGTCCGCGCCGCACTCGCGCAGCTCCGGGACACCGGGTTCCTCGAGCGCCGGCCGCGCGTCGGGACGAAGGTCACGCACCGCGGGGTCGTCGTGCCCCTCACCGACATCGACGCCGACAGCGAGCACGTCTACGTCGAGCGCTTCGAGGACCGCATCGTGCCGAGCTTCCCGCTCGTGCGCGAACGGCTCCGCATCGACGAGGACCACGTCCGGATGATCGAGAACCTGCTCGTCACCGACGACGACGTGATCGGACTCCGCGCCGCCTACTTCTCGGTGCGCTACACGCACTCCCCCGAGAGCCTGTCCGGGCCGATCAACATGACGACGGTGCTCCGCGACTTCTTCGACGCGTCGCGCGGCGAGGTGCTCGTCACCATCGGCAGCGAGGCGGCCGACGCCCACACGGCGAAGATGCTCGGTACCGAGGTCGGCGCGCCGCTCATCGTGCGCGAGGTCACGTACCACGACCTCGACGGCGTGCCGGTCCAGACCGTCTTCGACCGGTACCGCGGCGACCGGGTGCGGCTCGAGGGTTCCACCCTCTGACCCGGGAGGCGCGGCGCGCCCCGAACTGGGGCCGGGTGATCTGGCTCAACGAACATGAACCATCTCTCACCTTTGCGATACTGATCGGTATGACAACACCCGAGCCGCAGGGGGGCGGCACGTCACCGACTCCTCCCCCGTACCAGCCGCAAGCCCCGGCGGGCCAGACCTTCGCTCCGTACCCCGGCGCCCCCACCCCGCAACAGCGCACTGCCGGACTCGCGATCGCCGCGTTGGTCGTCGGGATCGTGGCGTTCGTGTTCGGATGGGTCCCCGTGTTCGGCGCGATCGTCGGCGTGGTCGCCATCGTTCTCGGCGCGATCGCTCTCCGGAAGCGTCAGTCGAAGGGTCTCGCCATCACGGGCCTCGTCCTCGGCGCCGTG
The DNA here is from genome assembly GCF_037144815.1 of Curtobacterium sp. USHLN213. NCBI lineage: Bacteria > Bacillati > Actinomycetota > Actinomycetes > Micrococcales > Microbacteriaceae > Curtobacterium > Curtobacterium sp. USHLN213. Next base: position 143,029 of record NZ_JBBCYQ010000011.1, read on the forward strand.
GCCACCATCACGTCGATCACCTTCGCGGCCGGACTCGGTGCGTTGGTCGGCACGGCATCCGACTCGGCGACGCAATCGTCCGTCGTCGCGGAGTCGGCCACCCCGGCGCCGGTCGCGGCCGAGGAGTCCGAGAGCGCCTCCCCCTCGGAGAGCTCCGAGTCCGAGCCGTCCGAGGCCCCCTCCGAGAGCACCGAGGCTGCGCCCGCGACGCCCGTGGAGTACACCTCCGCCCTCGTCAAGGCCGAGAGCTACTCCGAGATGATGCACATGAGCAAGGCGGGCATCTACGACCAGCTCACCTCGGAGTACGGCGAACAGTTCTCCGCCGAGGCAGCGCAGTACGCGATCGACCACGTGCAGGCGGACTGGAACGCGAACGCGCTCGAGAAGGCGAAGAGCTACCAGGAGGACATGTCGATGTCCCCCGCCGCGATCCGCGACCAGCTGGTCAGTGAGTACGGCGAGAAGTTCCTGCCGGCCGAGGCCGACTACGCGATCGCGCACCTCAACGACTGACACCGGAACGAGCAGCGGAGGCCCCGTCGAACGACGGGGCCTCCGCTGTATCGTCTGCCCATGGCGACGGTGCGGCAGGTGCAGGTGACGTTCGACTGCGCGGACCCCGAGCGGGTGGCGCGCTTCTGGTGCGAGGTCCTCGGCTACGTGGTGCCGCCGCCACCGGAGGGGTTCGACTCGTGGGACGCCTTCGAGCGGGCGCTGCCCCCGGAGCACCGCGGCTCGGCGTTCGCGTGCGTGGACCCGACCGGCGTCGGCCCGCGGCTGTTCTTCCAGCGCGTGCCGGAGGGCAAGGTCGTGAAGAACCGCGTGCACCTCGACGTCCGGGTCGGCAGCGGGCTCGTCGGCGCCGAACGGCTCGCCGCCCTCGACGCCGAGAGCGACCGGCTCGTCGCCCTCGGCGCCACGCAGTTCCGGCGCATGCTCGCCGACGAGGTCAACGAGTCGTGCATCGTCATGCAGGACGTCGAGGGCAACGAGTTCTGCCTCGACTGAGACCGGTCAGGCGACGGGGCCGTAAACCGGCGTCTCGGCCTGGTCGAGCTCGAGCTCCGCGGTCTGCTGGATGAGTGCGAGCAGATCGGCGTCGAGCCCCGGCGCGAACTCCTCGAGCCGCTCCGGCGCGATGAACGACGGCACCCCGGCGGGTGCCTGCTCGGACGCGTCGAGATCGGTGCCGTCGTTCGACGGGGAAGCGCCGCGGAAGATCTTCGCGGCCTCGGACGCACCGTCGAGGTCGAAGCTGTACTGCTTGTTCTGCAACCCCAGGTCGACGAGCGCCTTGACCTCGGGGAAGGCCTCGGCGTTGGTCTTCGGGATCGGCAGCAGCTTCCCCCAGTCGACGCCGAGGGCCTCGAGCGCCTTCGCGTAGGCGTTCTCGTGCGCCTGGTCACGCACGATCAGGTACGCGATGGTGCTGCGAGCGGTGGGGTTGTCGGTCATCTCGTAGATCCGGCACTTCTGCAGGCGGCCGGTCGACTCGAGCATGAGGTTGTACAGCAGGTCGAGCGGCAGGTTGCCGGAGTTGTACACGTAGCTGCCGCTCCACGGGTTCCCGGCGGCATCGACCGGCAGGGCTCCCTGGGCACCGACGAGGTAGTGGTGGATGTTGCCCGTGTCGAGCGCGATGTTCAGCGGGGTCGCCCCCTTCGCCCCGGGGGTGTCGAGCGGGTCGGTGGGCGTGCCGGAGTACTCGGGAGCACCGTCGAGCAGCCGTGAGATCGTGGTGCCGATGAGCTCGACGTGGCTGATCTCCTCGGTCCCGACGCCCTGGATGAGGTCGCGGAACGGCTTCGCGGCCGGACCCCGGAAGTTCATCGCCTGGAACAGGTACTGCATCATCGTGCGCATCTCGCCGAACTGCCCGCCGAGTCCTTCCTGCAGGGCGTTGGCGGCCGCGGGGTCCGGTTCGCCGTCGGCGATCTCGTTGATCCAGGTCTGTGCGTGGAAGTACATGTGGTCCTCCGTCCGAGCGACGGATCCGCCGCTGTCCTCACCGTCCTCGGCGGCGTCTGGCAGCCCGTACGGAACAGCCGCCGAACGCAGTCGCGTCCGTGGTCGGGTGCGCGAACTGCGTCGCGATGTGACCGATCGCGGACGACATGCGCGACACTGGTCGGACATGGTCCACGATGTCGCGCCGATCCACGTCGATCGCCGGGGGTCCTCCCTCGACGACGCCGTGGCGCTGTACGAGCGGGTGTACGACAGCCGTGACATCCACATCGGCGATGCTGCCCGCGACGGGTTCGCCTTCCGCTTCCGGGCCGTCGGCGACCAGGACGTGGTGGTGGGCACCTCGGACGTGGCGGCACGACGGTGGGGCACGATCGTCCCCGGTCACGACTACGTCCTGGCGTGGGCGACCGGCCCCGGCATGACGATCGACACCGGGACCCGCGACCCGGTGCAGCTGCTGCCCGGCATCCCGGTGATGTACCCGGTCGGTCGCGACTTCACGTTCGAGGGGCTCCCCTCGGGACAGCACTCGGTCCGGTTCGGTGGCGCGTTCCTCGAGTCGATCGCCGCTGCGCGCCGCGGCGACGACGAGCCGCGGCAGCTCGCGTTCCGCCGCACGCTGGGGGTGGACGCGCTGCGGCTGCTCCGCAGCCGGATCGGCGAGGCCGCACCGCGCCTCCTGGACCCGACGGCGCCGGAGACGGTCCGCGCACGCTGGAACCAGTCGATCGCGGACGCCGTGGCGGCGGCGTTCGACGCGACGCCGTCGTCGGCGCCCACGGTGGCGGTCGGGTCGTCGACGATCCGGTTCGCCAAGGAGTGGATGGTCGCGAACGCCCGCCGGCCGCTCACGGTCGCCCAGGTGAGCGCTGCGGCCGGGGTGAGCGCGCGGGGGCTGCAGGCCGCCTTCCAGCGGAACGTCGGCGTCCGGCCGATGCAGTTCCTGCGCGAGGCCCGGCTGCACGGGGTCCGCGCCGAACTGCTCGCGGGCGACCCCGAGCGCGTGACGGTCGCCGAGGTCGCGCTGTCGTGGGGGTTCAACCACCTCGGGCGGTTCTCCGGGTACTACGCCGAGGTGTACGGGGAGTCCCCCTCGCAGACCCTGCGCCGACGGGACGCGCCGAGGCCCTAGTACGCGGGATCACGCGGGCGGGGCACCGTTCCCGATCCCGATGACATGGTAGGCGAGGGTGAGGGAAGCACTCTTCTCGAGGTCGACCGCCGCGCGGACCGTGAAGCCTGAGCCGTCATCGACGCTCACGAAGAGACGCGCGTCGGCGGTCTCGCGATTCGTCGGAGCGAGCACGACGACGGGTGGGTTCGCGAACTCACGCTTGAAGGTGACCGAGCCGAGCGGACTGGACGCGGCTTTGCCCGTACCGAGCACGATCGTGATGTACCCCGCGATGTCGTTGCCCTGCGCGCCGCCCGATGCCCCTGCCCAGGTGACGGTCGTTCCTCCGTACCTGGTCAGCGCTGTCCATCGTCTCGAACCAGCGTCCGACGGGTCCCGGACACCGGTCTCCGATGCCAGGATCTGACTCTTCAGTACGACCTGCTCTCCGAAAACTGCTGGCATGGGCATGTCCAGCGGGTTGTACGCACGAACCCGATGAGCTCGGAGATCGACCACGGCGCTCGGGATCGATTCGATCGAGCGGTATCGGTTCGTCCAGTCGAGCATGGCGGCGCCGTACGCCTCGCCGATGGTGACAGCAGGGACGCGGAGATCGTCGAATCGCGTCCCGGAGGCGACGAAGTCCGTCCCACGCGTCAGTTTCACCAGGGTGCTCTGAGGAGTCTTGAAGTCGTCGGGAGTCCCGCGCTGGGTGATCTCGCCTCCGATGAACTGGACCGCCCCGGGCCGAGACAGACCGGATCGACTGTGGTCGTGCTCGATGAGCGGGGACGCCAACCCGAGCACGTACGCCGACAGGAACGTGAACTGGGTTCCGTTCCCGATACGGAGAAGCGGCCCGGCATTGAGAGTGTCCTGGTTCTTCTGATCGGCTGTCGATTCGAGGTGCAAGCCCAGGAAGGTCAGGTTCGTCGCGAAGTTGGAGTCACCGCCTCCCCAACCGATGTCGAGGGCGGCGTTCTTCGAGTGCTGGATCGTGAGCTGGTCGAACACGTTGAAGTTCGTCGTTCCGTCGGCCGAATCGATCGTCATCGCCGCTTCGGTCTCGGTTCCGCACGCATCGACGTAGACGTCGTGCCATCGCGCGTTGTTCAGCTGCCGGATCCGGATCCCTGGGCCTGCGAAGTTCAGAACGTGGACGAGGCCGATCCGGCTCTCGAAGCCGCCGACCACCTCGATGCCGAGCGTTCGCGACGGACGATCCTCGTTCCACCGCTGCCCTCGGACGGTGAGGCTCTCGAGCGATGCCCCAGCACGGAGCCGGATCATGGCGGCGAGGGAAGCGTCGAACGGCTCGAACTGGACGCCATCGAAACGAGCGAGGCTCGCGAACTGGTAGCCGGAGGACCCGATGCCGATCAGCCGGACTTGCTCGCGCACGTCAAGGGAAGTGATCAGGTAGCGCCCGGGCGGCATGATCACCGCTTTCCGCTCCCGAGCATCTGCGGCGTCGTCGATCGCTTGTTGGATCACCGCTGTGTCGTCCGTTCGGCCGTCGCCGAGCGCGCCCCGCTCGCGTACGTTGATCCAGTGTTCGGGTGACGCTGTGTCGATCTCGACTGCCGATGCCGTGTCAGGTGAGGAGAACGCCGCCGCGAGGCCGAGCGCCCCTGCTGAGGCACCAGCTGCCAGGAAGCGCCGCCGGTCAGTCGTCCGACGTGATAAATTCTGCATTTCACAATCTTAGCGAACCACGCATGTACGGCTCGAGGTGCCGAGGCCCTAGTCTGAGCGCATGTCAGTCGGTCTGCTCGCCATCGTCGACGACGTGCTCTCCGCGGCCCTCAAGGCCAGCGCCAAGACCGCTGGCGTCGTGATCGACGACGCCGCGGTGACTCCGCAGTACGTGCAGGGGCTCTCGCCCGCGCGCGAGCTGCCGGTCGTGGGGCGGATCGCGCTCGGCAGCCTCTTCAACAAGTTCGTCATCATCATCCCGCTCGCGCTGCTGCTCACCGCGTTCGCGCCGTGGGTGCTGCCGTGGTTGCTGCTGCTCGGCGGCACCTACCTGTGCTTCGAGGGGGCCGAGAAGGTCACCGAGTGGTTCGGCGCGCACCACGTCAGCGAGTCCGAGGAGACCGTCGCCGAGCCGAAGCTCGTGTTCGGGGCGATCCGCACGGACCTGATCCTCAGCACCGAGATCATGCTCATCGCCCTCGCCGGACTCGACCCCGACCTCGGACTCTGGCCGACGCTCGGCGCGCTCATCGTCATCGGGCTCGTCATGACCGGGGCGGTCTACGGCGCCGTGGCCCTGCTCGTGAAGATCGACGACATCGGGCTGCAGATGATGAAGAACAGCGTCCGTCGCACGAGGCGGACGGGCGCGCGGATCGTCCGCGCCATGCCGACCGTGTTCCGTGTGATCGGCATCGTCGGCACGGTGGCCATGCTCTGGGTGGGCGGACACCTCGTGATCGCGAACCTGGCGGAGACGTTCTGGCACGGCCCGTACGACCTGCTGCACGCGATCGAGCACGGCATCGAGGCGACCGGGCCGGTCGTCACGTGGATCGTGGACACCGCGGTGTCGGCGGTGGTCGGGCTCCTGCTCGGCCTGGTGGTCGTCGCCGTCGTGCTGGGCATCGGACGGCTGCGCGGCCGCACCCACTGAGCGGGCACGGCCGCCCCGGCTCCCGCGTCGGTCAGCGGGGCCGGCGCCCGGTCAGTTCCAGATCGCGATCCAGTCGACGCTGACGTGCCCGACCGCGCTCGCCGGGATCGCCCCGCCGTTCGTAGTGGTCTCCGCCTGCATGGTCACGCGGAAGGCCGTCGTCGGCACCGCCTTGGTGGTCGACGAGACGAGCTTGCCGTCCCAGTAGAACCGGACGATGCCCTTGTCCCACTCGGTCGTCGCGACGTGCCAGCCGGTGCTGTCCGAGGGCGCGAAGGTCTCCTTGCCCGGTTCGAACCGCATGCCGAGCGGCGTCCAGCTGCCCGGGACCGCCGAGGCCGGGCGGGGGCGGGCACCGAGGTCGGCCTCGGGCCAGTCGATCTCGCCCTCGTTCCAGTCGTCGCTCGACGGCCACAGGATCGTCGAGAACTTGTAGCCCTGGGTCTTCGTCGTCTTGTACCGGATCGACACCCGACCCGTCTTGTGCGGGGCGTACCCGTCGGGCATGATCGCCGCGACGAGGGGCTGGCCCTTCTCGGTGTGCAGCGCGAAGTCGAGCACGCCGCCCTTCACGCTCAAGACCTTCGACGGCGCGTACTTCCCCTTGCCGGTCGTGTCCGTGAAGCCGTCGTAGAGACCGATCCGCGGGTACGTCGCCGCGAACTTGCCGACCGGCGCGGCACTGTCGAACCCGGCGCGGAAGGTCTGCTTCCAGGTCCGGCCGTTCGTCGTGACGTTCGTCTTCGGGATCGTCCGGCCGTCCGGCACGGTCGAGGTCGCCTTCGACGAGGCGGGGAGGGCCGCTGCTCCGGCGGGCGCGCCGGCAGCGAGGCTGGTCGCGGCGACGAGTGCGATCGAGAGCGCGGCGACGAGGACGGACGGGGACCGCATGCTGACTGCCTCCTGCGTGGGGGTGTGCGTGTGTTGCGATGGCCGTGGTGCTTGTGCGATGGAGTATCGGGCGTCGCTGCTCGTCGGTTAGTCGATTCCCGGCCTGGATCCCCCGGCGTTCAGGTTCGCTGTACCCGACGTACCCGTCTACCCCCGATCGGTACAGTCCACGCTGTACTGTTGGTGCATGCTGCTCATCGCACCGCGCCTCGAGGTGATGAACCGCCTCGGCCGCGCCCTCGCCGATCCGACCCGCGCGCGGATCCTCCTCCGCCTGCTCGAGTCCCCCCGCTACCCCGCCGTCCTCGCCGACGACCTCGGGACCACCCGGGCGAACGTGTCGAACCACCTGGCGTGCCTCCGCGGGTGCGGGATCGTCGTGGCCGTCCCGGAAGGCCGTCGGACCCGCTACGAGATCGCGGACGCGCACCTCGCCCGTGCACTCGAGTCGCTCGTCGACGTCGTGCTGGCGGTCGACGACGGCGCGCCGTGCACCGACGACGCCTGTGCCGTGCCGCTCTGCTGCGGGCCGGGCGCATGAGTGCCGCGCTGCCCCTCGGGCCCCGTCCGACGGCCGTCCGGAGCGCGGTGCTGCGCCGCCGGATCCGATGGATCGTCGCCGCCACCATCACGTACAACGTCGTCGAGGCCGTCGTCGCGATCAGCGCCGGTTCGGTCGCGTCGTCCACCGCCCTGATCGGCTTCGGCCTGGACTCGATCGTCGAGGTGCTCTCCGCGGCCGCGGTCGCGTGGCAGTTCGCGGCGCCCGACCCCGAGCGGCGCGAACGGACGGCGCTCCGCGTGATCGCCGTCTCGTTCTTCGGGCTCGCCCTGTACGTCTCGGTCGACGCGGTGCTGACGCTGACCGGACTGCGCGAGCCGGAGCACAGCACGGTCGGCATCGTGCTCGCCGCGGTCAGCCTGGCCGTGATGCCGTTCCTCAGCCTGCTCGAACGGCGCACGGGCCGCGAGCTCGGTTCGGCGTCGGCCGTCGCGGACTCGAAGCAGACCCTGGTGTGCAGCTACCTCTCCGCCGCCGTCCTGGTCGGCCTGCTGCTGAACACCCTGTTCGGCTGGACCTGGGCGGACCCGGTGGCCGGGCTCGTCGTCGTGGTGTTCGCGGTCCGGGAAGGGCTCGAGGCATGGCGGGGCGACGCCTGCAAGCAGCCCGTCGCCGCGCTCACCGGCGAGCGCGAGATCGAGGCCTGCGACTGCTGCTGACGCGGGCGACGGTTGTCAGATCTCGACGTCGCTGCCCATCGTCACGGTACGGTGCGCCGGCAGCCCGAAGCGGGCAGCCGGGTCGGCGGCGTTGTGCGCCAGCCCGACGAAGAGCTTCTTGCGCCAGCCGACCATGCCCCGGTTCCCCGCCACCGGCCGGAGTGCGCCGCGCGAGATGAAGTACGACGCGTTCGCCATCTCCTCGGGGTCGACGTCGAGCACCTCGGCCAGGCAGGCCGCGTGCAGGGCCTTCGGCAGGTCCTGGTCGTCCGAGAAGCCGAACTTGATCGTGATGTGGTCGATGCCGTCGTCCTCGTAGCCGAGGTCGTCACGGAAGAAGGCCTTGGCGTGCGGCACGTGGGGCACGTTCGCGGTGATGACGGACACGATCACGACCGTCCGGTGCACCACGTGGTTGTGCTCGACGTTCGCCCGGAGCGCCAGCGGCGTCGTCTCCTTGTTGGGGTGCGGGAAGATCGCGACACCCTGCACGCGCGGGATGCCCTTCGTGTTGATCTTCTCGATGAAGTCGGCGAGGGACCCCTCGCGCTCCTTGCGCTCCTCCTGCACGAGCTGCCGGCCGCGACGCCACGTGGTCATGAGCGTGATCACCGCGAGCGCGATCAGCAGCGGGACCCATCCGCCGTGCAGGATCTTCGACAGGTTGCCGGCGAGGAACGTCAGCTCGAGCCCGCCGAACGCCACCGCGGCGACGACGAGCTTCCACGTCTTCCAGTGCCACAGCGGCTTCACCACGAGCAGCAGCAGGAGCGTGTCGACGACGAGCGCACCGGTCACGGAGACCCCGTACGCGGTGGCGAGGCTCGCCGAGGAACGGAACGCGAGCATGACGGCCATCACGCCGATGAACAGCAGGAGGTTGACGGCCGGCAGGTAGATCTGGCCGCCCTCCTGTCGGGAGGTCTGCCGGATGGTGAGCGGCGGCAGCAGCCCGAGCTGCACGGCCTGGCGGCTCAGCGAGAACGCCCCGGAGATGACCGCCTGGCTCGCGATGACGGTGGCCATCGTCGCGAGGATCACGACCGGGATCTGCAACGCGCTCGGGAAGAGCAGGAAGAAGGGGTCCTTCGCCGCCCCGGGCTGGTTGAGCACCAGCGACGCCTGGCCGAGGTAGTTCAGCACGAGGGCCGGGAAGACGACGAAGAACCAGGCGCGGAGGATCGGCGTCCGCCCGAAGTGGCCCATGTCGGCGTAGAGGGCCTCGGCGCCGGTGATGACCAGCACGACGGCCCCCATCGCCACGAACGTGATGTACGGGTGCGCGATGAGGAACGCGATGGCCCACGTGGGCGAGAGCCCCTGCAGGACGCCCGGGTGCGCCAGGATGTGCGGCACCCCGGCGGCGGCGATGACGACGAACCAGAGCAGCATCACGGGGCCGAACAGGTTGCCGACCTTGCCCGTGCCGACCCGCTGCACCGCGAACAGCACCACGAGGATGACCGCCGCGATCGGCACGATGAGGTGACCGACGCTCGGGGCGGCGGTCTGCAGCCCCTCGACGGCCGAGAGCACGGACACCGCCGGGGTGATGACGGAGTCGCCGTAGAACAGCGAGACGCCGACGATCCCGATGACCAGGAAGATCGTCGCTCCCCCGCGGCGCTTCGCGTAGAGGCGTCGGGCCAGTGCGGCGAGCGCCATCACCCCGCCCTCGCCGTTGTTGTCGGCGCGCATGAGCACGAGGACGTACTTGATCGAGACGATGATCGTGATGCTCCAGAACATCATCGAGATCACGCCGTAGACGTCCTCCTGGTTGGCCTGCACGATGCCGCCGTCGATCGTGAACACGGTGCGCAGCGCGTACAGCGGGCTCGTACCGATGTCGCCGAAGACGACGCCGAGGGCGGCCAGGGCGAGGGCGGCGATGCCCTTCGCGGGGCCGTGGGTGCCGGCCTCGTCGGAGGTCTCGGTCGTCGGGGTCTGAGAGCGGGTCTCGGTCACGCTCGTCACTTCCGTCTCTTCACCGTCCGTCCGACGGCTTCTTCGCCGTCGGGCGACGGCCGCGGATCATCATCGCACCCGTTCGGCCGGAGCGCTCGCAGCGGGCGCACATGCGCACTCCGGCGGGCTCGGGTGCGTTCCCCGGACGAACCCGCCTCCGCCGGAGGAACCTGTGCGGGCCGGAATGCCCGGGGGCGCCGGACACCGCGCTTGTCGAGGAACGCGGTCGTACCGTCGGGACAGGACTCCAGGAGGAACCATGAACTTCGACGGCTTCGACCCCGCGGGACTGATCGTCTTCTGCGTGGCGGTGGTGCTGGTCTTCGGCGGTCTGATCTCGAGCCGACGGCGCCACTGACGCCCGGCCCTCGGCCCGCGACCCGCGGCCCTCGACCCTCGGCCTGCGGCGTTCAGGCCCGGTCGGCCCGTTCCTCCGACTCCAGCTCCGTCGCGACGACCGCCGCGAAGGCGTCCGCTCCGAAGTGGTCGTCCGCCGTCACGGTGACGACCGTGTCGCCGTCGAAGAGCAGCATCTGCCCGTACGCGCCGTGCAGCCGCCAGAGTCGGCCGGGGCCGCCCCACCCCGCCATCGCGTACCGCTCGTAGCCGGGGCCCGTGCCGTCGCGCTCGACCCAGTCGGTGTGCATCGCGTCGCACCAGCGTGCGCTCACGATGCGTCGCCCAGCTGAGTCCCCGCGGTCGCGCACCAGCCGGCCGATCCGGGCGAGTTCGCCGGTGCGCAGCGCCAGGCCCTCGCCACCGGCGACGTACCCGTTCGGGCAGCGTGCCCACGGCACGTCCTCGATGCCGAGCGGGTCGAACAACCGCCGGGCGGCGAACGCGCCGACGTCGCCGACCCGGGTCTCGAGGACCCGCATCGCCGTGTACGTGCTCGCGTTCGCGTACTCGAACACCCGGCCGCGCGAGGGGCGCCCGAGGAACTCGGCCGCGAGGTCCGGCCAGTCGGTGAGCTCCGTCTCGGACCACGGCATGTCGACACCGCTCGTCATGGTGAGCAGGTGCCGGAGCGTGATCGCGTCCGTGCCCGCCCCGAAGCGGACGGCGGGCAGGAGGGCCGACACCGGGACGTCCACGTCGACGAGTCCGTCGTCGGCGGCGATCCCGGTGGCGAGGACCGCGATCCCCTTGGCGACGGAGTGGACCTCGCGGCGGATGTCGGGCGTCCATTGGTGCTCGGCGGCGTCGTCCCCGACGAGGACGTGGAGGCCGTGGGCGGCGAAGCCGGTGGCGTCGACGTGACGGACGAGGGCGTCGAGGAGGTCGGTCGCGGTGCGCACCCGGCCATCCTCTCGCGGACACGACCGCGAACGGACCGGACCGCAGACGGACGCCACCGCGAACGGACGCGACCGCGAACGGACCGGACCGCAGACGGACGGGAGGCGCGGGGGCCGCCCGCCCCCCGCCCCCCCGCCCGGAACGGGGGCCGTGGCGCCCCCCCCGCCCGGTGGGAGGGCCCGCGGGGGGTGCCCGT
>NZ_JBBCYQ010000012.1:0-143146 GCF_037144815.1 Curtobacterium sp. USHLN213
GGGGGGCCCGCGCCCCGCGGGGGGGCCGCGCGGGGGGTCCGGGGGGGGGCGCGGGCCCCCCGGGGGGGCCGCGGGTGGGGGCCGGCGGGGGGGGGGGGGGGGCCCCCCCCCCCCCCCCGCCTCCAGTCCGTCAGGTGGATGCGTCGAGGACGCTAGGCGCGCGCGGACCGCACCCGGTCCGCGAACGCGGCGTGCAGCGGGTGCTGCTCGTCGAGCCCGGTGATCTCGGTCACGACCTCGGCGTCGCTCCGGTCCGAGCGCAGCAGCGCCTGGAGTTCGACGCTCTGCTCGTCGTCCGGCACGTCGAAACGCAGCGCGGCGCCCATGGCGTCGAGCAGCGCCGTCGGCTCCGTGCCGTCCTCGGCGAGGGCGGCGGCGGGCGACACGAAGCGCTCGTCGCGGGAGAGCTTGCGCAGCGGCTGTCGGCCGACGCGGGTCACGGTGTCGGGCAGGTGCGGGTTCTCGAAGCGCCCGATGATGGCCTGCACGTACGCACGGTGCACCTCGGGGTCGAGCTCGTGGCGGCGGACGAGCAGGTCGCTCGTCTCGGCGAGCACGGACTCGAGCTCGGACCGGACCGCGGGGATCGCGATGGCGTCCGAGATCTTGTCCGCCCCGGCGAGGAAGCCGTGGTACGCGACGGTCGCGTGCCCGGTGTTCACCGTGAAGAGCTTGCGCTCGATCGACGCGGCGAGGCCGTCGACGTAGTGGGCGCCGGGGATCTCCGGCTCGTTCCCGCCGAACGGCGTGCGGTCGATGGCCCACTCGAAGTAGGTCTCGACGGTGACGTCCAGGCCGGCGCCCTCGGGCTGCGCCGGGACGATGCGGTCGACCGCGGTGTTCGCGAAGACAGCCCTGGCGAGGGCCTGGTCGCGGACGTCGGCGGGGAGCGCCTCGACGATGAACTCGCGCAGGCGGTCGGTGGCGTTGAGGGCGTTCTCGCACGCCATCACGGCGATCGGCGCGGCGTCCGCGTCGCGCTGCTGGAGCGCCTTCGCGATGACCGGCGCGATGAACTTCAGGACGTTCGGTCCGACGGCGCAGGTGACGATGGACGCCGTGGCGATCTCGGCGACGACGGCCGATTCGTCCTGGGCGCTGTTCAGGGCACGGAAGTTCGTGACCTCGTGGTCGCGCGCGTTCTGACCGACCTCGTGCACGGTGTACGAGTCGGCAGCGGCGAGAGCGTCGATGAGGGGCGCGGCGACGTCGGCGAAGACGACCTCGTAGCCGGCCTCGTGCAGGAGCAGTCCGACGAAGCCGCGGCCGATGTTGCCCGCGCCGAAGTGGACGGCGGTGGGGGTGCTCACTCGTTGACCTCGCCGAGGATCGACAGGATCGCGGCGGTGTCCGGCGCGTCGGTCAGCTTCTGGACCTCGTCCTCGTCGCTGAACACGATCGCGATCTTGGACAGGATGTCGAGGTGCTCGTTGTTGACGCCGGCGATGCCGACGACGAAGCGGACGGGGTTGCCGTCCCAGTCGATCGGGGTCGCGTAGCGGATGAACGACAGCGCCGAGGACTTGATGGCGTCCTTCGCGTCGTTCGTGCCGTGCGGGATGGCGAGGAAGTTCCCCATGTAGGTCGAGACGCTCTTCTCGCGCTCGAGCATCGCCGGGTAGTAGTCCGCCGTGACCGCGCCTGCAGCCTCGAGGATCTCGGCAGCCTCCTTCATCGCCTCCGACTTGGTCGGTGCGGTGTCCTCGGTGTGGATCCGGATCTGGCTCTCCTGCAGGACGGGCATCGGGGTTCTCCTTGCTTCGTGACGTGGCGTCGTGGACGTGTGGAGGGGACGAGCCGTGGCCCGTCCCCTCCGATACTGCACTTCGTTACTGGTTCTTGAGCTGTTCGACGACCTGGTCGTACTGCGGCGCGTTCATGAAGTTGCCGACCGACACGTGCTGTGCGTTCGGGTTCTTCTGCTTCGCGCGCTCCGTCAGCTCCTCCTGCGTGATGATCAGGTCCTCGTCACCGGAGAGGTTCGCGATCGCCTTGTTGGAGACCGTGACCCCTTCGATGCCCGCCTTCTTGATCTTGTTGCGGAGGACGCTGGCGCCCATCGCGCTGGAGCCCATGCCGGCGTCGCAGGCGAACACGAGGTTCTGGACGCGGGTCGCGGTCGCGGTGGTCGCCGAACCGACGCCACCGAGCGAGGCCTCGGCCTCCTCCTCGTTCGCCGGGGAGTTGTTGCCGAGCAGGCCCGAGGTCGCGGCGTTGACGTCGCGGCCCTTGTTCGCCTGGAGCTTCGCCATCGCGGCGCTCATGTCGCCGCCGCCGTTCGCGAGGTCACGCTTACGGGTCGCGATGAGGAAGAACGACGCGACCGCGAACGACACCGCTGCGGACAGGATGACCGAGAGGATGACGCCGAGGAAGCTGTCCTTCGCCGTTGCACCGAGCACCGCGAAGATCGATCCGGGCGACGCCGGGGCGACGAGACCGGAGTGGAACGCGACGTTGGTCGCGACGCCCGTGGCACCACCGAGGATGACGGCGATGAACAGGACCGGCTTCTGCAGCACGTACGGGAAGTAGATCTCGTGGATGCCGCCGAGGAACTGGATGATGATCGCGCCGGGAGCGGTCGAGCGGGCGATGCCGACACCGAAGAAGGTGAAGGCGAGCAGGATGCCGAGACCCGGGCCGGGGTTCGCCTCGAGCAGGAAGAGGATGCTCTTGCCGGACTCCTGGACCTGCTGCGCGCCGAGCTGGTCGAGCACACCGTGGTTGATGGCGTTGTTGAGGAAGAACACCTTGGCCGGCTCGATGATCACGCTGGCGAGCGGGAGCAGCGAGTGCTGGACGAGGAAGTTCACCGCGTCGCCGAGGCCCTCGGCGATGAGCTTGAACAGCGGCGCGAGCCAGAAGAACCCGGCCATGGCCAACCCGAAGCCGAGGATGCCGGCCGCGTAGTTGTTCACGAGCATCTCGAAGCCCGGCCGGATCTTGCCGTCCCAGAGCTTGTCGATCTGCTTGATGAGGTACGCGCCGAGCGGCCCGCAGATCATCGCGCCGAGGATCATCGTCGTGCCGTTGGCGCCGATGATGACACCCATGGTCATGATCGAACCGACCACCGCACCACGGGTCTCGTAGACCATCCGGCCACCCTGGATCGCGATCGCGAGCGGGATGAGGTAGGTCAGGATCGGGCCGACGAGGCCGACGTTCGCGACGCCGCCCGTCTCACCGAAGCCACCGAGGATGCCCACGGGCGTCCAACCGGTCTCGATGAAGAAGGCGGTGATGATGCCCCACGCGATGAAGATCGCGATGTTGGGCATGACCATGCCGGAGAGGAACGTGCCGAACTTCTGAACGGCGACGCGTGCGCCGCCCCGCGACTTCGCGGGAGCGTCGGGCGCTGCAACGGACGACGTTGTCATGTGCGGTGACTTTCTGTGAGGTGCTGCTGCTGCGTGTGGAGGGGAGGTGGTGCTGGGGGTTCGGATCAGGCGGCGTGCGTCGCGGCCGCGGCGGACTTGGCGGCCGCCGCCGTGCTCGCGGCGAGTGCCGCCTGGGCCATCTCGCGGGCCTGGTCGAGGGTGTGCTTGCCGAGTTCGGCGCGCACGTCGGCCAGGGCCGCGGGGGTCATGGAGAGGGTCGTGGCGCCGAGACCGACGAGCACGACCGCGAGCAGCGGGTCGGCCGCTGCCTCGCCGCAGATGCCGACGGGCTTGCCGGCGTCCGCACCCGCTGCGCCGAGCTGCGCGACGAGGCGGAGCACGGCGGGGTGCCACGGGTCCTGGTAGGACGCAACGGTGCCGAGCATGCGGTCGGCGGCCATCGTGTACTGGGTCAGGTCGTTCGTGCCGATCGACACGAAGTCGGCGGAGGTGAACACCTGCTCGGCCATCAGCGCGAGCGAGGGGACCTCGGCCATCACACCGGCGGTGCGGATCCCGAGCTCGCGGGCGAGGTCGACGAAGTACTCGGTCTCCTCGGCGTCGGCGACCATCGGGGCCATCACCCAGAGGTCGGCCTCGGTCTCGGCGTCGGCCTGGGCGAGCGCGGTGAGCTGGTCGCGGAGCACCTCGGGGTGGTTCCGGAGCGCCCGGAGACCGCGTCGACCGAGGGCCGGGTTCTCCTCGTCCTTGTCGGTGAGGAACGGCAGGGGCTTGTCGGCACCCGCGTCGAGCGCCCGGACGACGACCTTCTTGCCCGGGAAGGCCTCGAGCAGCTGCTTGTAGGAGTCCTTCTGCTCGTCGACGGTCGGCGCCTTCGGCGAGTCGAGGAAGAGGAACTCGGTGCGGAAGAGCCCCACGCCCTCCGCACCGAGAGCAACGGCGCCCGCGGCGTCGGCCGGGCTGCCGAGGTTCGCGAGCAGCGGGACGGTGTGCCCGTCGGCGAGCGCGCCGGCGGTCAGGGGCGCTGCGGCCGCGGCGAGGCGGTCGGCGATGCGCTGCTCGACGTCGGCGACGAGTTCGGCCGACGGGTCGGTCACGACGGTGCCGGCGGCGGCGTCCACGACGACGACCGTGCCGTCGGACAGGTCGTCCGCGCCGGTCACGCCGACGATCGCGGTGATGCCCTTGGCGCGGGCGAGGATCGCCGTGTGCGAGGTCGGGCCGCCGTCACGCGTGACGAGGGCGAGGACCTTGTCGAGGTCGAGGAGCGCGGTGTCGGCCGGCGCGAGGTCACGGGCGACGAGCACGAAGGGGGTGTCCGACTCGGGCACACCCGGGGCGTGGACGCCGCGGAGCTTGGCGATGATGCGCTGGGCGACGTCGTCGAGGTCGGCGGCACGCTCCCCCATGTACCCGCCCATCGAGACGAGCAGGTCGCGGAACTGGCCGAACGCCTCGAACACGGCGCGCTCGGCGTTGGTGCCGCCGTCGATGCGGGCGTGCACGTCGTCGAGGAGGGTCGGGTCCTGCGCCATGAGCGCCTGCGCCTCGAGCACGGCCTGGGCGTCCCCGCCGGCGAGCTGCCCCCGCTTGTTGAGGTCCTCCGCCACCGCTGCGATCGCGGCGGCCACGGCCTGCTTCGCGTCGTCCGCCGAACCGGTCAGGGCGTCCTTCGACGGTTCGCCGAGCGGGTCGGCCATGCGGAGCACGGGGCCGTGGGCGACGCCACGGCCGACGCCGGTGCCGAGCAGTTCGGACATTCGAGACTCCTTCATCTCACGCGCGCTTGCGGTGGGGTGGTTCGTTCGGTGCGCGCAGCGCGGAGACGGGACCCCGCCGGTGCGGCTGAGCAGCACCATACCCCGATCCACGTTGACAAACAAACACATCCGGGGATAAAAATGCAGAAACAGATGCCCGTTTGCGTCTGGTGGCGGATCCGTTCGGGTCGCGGTCGCCGAAGACGTGCCCGGTCGTGTCCGTTCCGTTCCGACTCCCCCACCGCTTCCGAGACGACGAGGCCCCGATGTACGCACCAGAGCGCCACCAGCGCATCGTCGAACAGGCGCGTGCGCAGGGCCGGGTCGACGTCAAGGACCTCGCCGAGCTGCTCGAGGTGACCCCGGAGACGATCCGCCGCGACCTCACCTCGCTCGAGCGGCGCGGGCTGGTCCGACGTGCGCACGGTGGCGCGATCCCCGTCGAACGCATCACCCTGCACCCGGGGGTCGGCGACCGTGGCGGCATCAACCAGGCCGAGAAGATGGTCATCGCCGAGGCCGCGCTCGGCGAGCTGCCCGAGAACGGGTCGGTCATGATCGACGCCGGCACCTCGACGATCTGCCTCGCCGAGATGCTCCCGACCGACCGTGGCCTCACCGTCGTGACGCACTCCCTACCCGTGGCGATGGCGGTCGCGAACCGGCCGGGCATCGACCTGCACCTGCTCGGCGGCAACATCCGCAGCGACTCGCTCGCCGGCGTCGGCACGTGGACGCACCAGCTCATCGGGATGGTCAGCGTCGACGTCGCGTTCATCAGCATCAACGGCATCACGCCCGAGCGCGGCCTCACGACGCACAACATGGCCGAGGCCGCCGTGAAGTCCGCGATGATCAAGTCCGCGCGCCGCAGCATCCTGCTCGCCGACCACACCAAGTTCGGTCGCGAGGAGTTCGGCCGCGTCGCCCCGCTCGCCGCGATCGACACGATCATCACCGACCCCGGCGTGAACGCCGACCTCGTCCGCGAGGTCGAGGCCGCCGGCACCGAGGTCTTCTGGCCCGGCCGCGACTGACCCTGCGTCCCGCCCCGGAACCGCCCACCCCGCGCTCGCTACCATGAGCCAACCACCCATCGACAGGAGTACATCGATGTCCGAAGCCACCCGCACCGTCACCGTCGCCAGCGCGTCCGGCCTGCACGCACGCCCGGCCTCCCTCTTCGTCCAGACCGTGACCGCGTCCGGCCACCAGGTCACGATCGCGAAGGGCGACAAGTCCGGGAACGCCGGCAGCATCCTCGCGCTCCTCGGGCTCGGCATCGAGAACGGCGACGAGGTCACCCTCACGGTGAACGGCGACGACGCCGAGACCACCGCGGACAGCCTGGTCGAGTTCCTCAAGACGGACCACGACGCGGCCTGACCACAGGACGGACGGGAGGCGCGGTGCCAGCTGGCACCGCGCCTCCCGTCCGTCGTCCGGTCGCCCCTACTGCTCCTGCCCCAGCGGCGGGATCGGGCGCAGCTCGCCCCAGGCGAAGGCACTCTCAGCGATGAAGTCCTGCAGGTCGTCGGCGATCTTCAGCAGCATCTCCGGTTCCCCGTCGCGGAGCCACAGCCAGGAGTCGCCGTCGTCGCCGGCGACCGACCAGGCGAGCGCCATCCCCTCGTCGGCGACCTCGGTGTCGACCACCCGCCGCAGTCGTTCGGACCAGTCGCTGTACACCCAGAACTCCGCCGCACGGAACTCGTCCGGACGCAGCATCTGCTCGGCCACGGGACGGAACGCGGCGAGCAGCTCCCCCACGGTCATCACGACGGTCACGGCGCGAGCCTACGACCGTCGCTGTCGTGTCGGCACCCGCCGATAGGGTGTTCTGCATGACTTGCCTGCGCCTCGCATCCGTCAACGTGAACGGCATCCGTGCCGCGTTCCGGAAGGGCATGGGCGACTGGCTCGCCACGCGCGACGTCGACGTGCTCGCCCTGCAAGAGGTCCGCGCGTCGAGCGACGACCTCGCCGGGCTCCTCGGCGACGAGTGGGACATCGTGCACGACCCCGCCACCGCGAAGGGTCGGGCGGGCGTCGCGATCGCCTCCCGCCACAGCGCGCACGTGCACCGCGTCGCGCTCGGTGCGGACGACTTCGACTCCGCCGGGCGTTGGCTCGAGGCCGACTACGAGATCGGCGGCACCACGGTGACGGTCGTCTCGACGTACGTGCACTCGGGCGAGGTGGACACCCCGAAGCAGGACGAGAAGTGGAAGTTCCTCGACGCGATGACCGAGCGGCTGCCGAAGCTCCGCGAGCACAACCCGCTCGCGGTCGTCGTCGGCGACCTCAACGTCGGGCACGACCAGCGGGACATCAAGAACTGGAAGGGCAACGTCAAGCGCGCGGGCTTCCTGCCGCGTGAGCGTGCCTACTTCTCGCGGTTCTTCGGCGAGCAGGGGGCCGAGGTCGAGGGCGCCGACGGCACCACCGGGCCCGGTCTCGGCTGGGTCGACGTCGGTCGCGCCCAGGCCGGCGACGTCGAGGGGCCGTACACGTGGTGGTCGTGGCGCGGCCAGGCGTTCGACAACGACACGGGCTGGCGGATCGACTACCAGATGGCGACCCCGGAGCTCGCCGCGAAGGTCACGCAGTACACGGTCGACCGCGCTGCCGCGTACGACCAGCGATGGTCCGACCACGCCCCCGTGGTCGTCGACTACGAACTCTGACCCGCACCCCCACACTTCTCCAGCACAGGACAGCACCATGACCAAGACGCGCATCTTCTCGGGCATCCAGCCCTCGGCCGGTTCCCTCCACCTCGGCAACTACATCGGCGCGCTCATGCAGTGGCGGACGCTGCTCGACGACTACGACGCCATCTACTGCGTCGTCGACATGCACGCGATCACGTCCCCGCAGGACCCGGCCGAGCTCCGCGCGAACACCCGGGCGACGGCCGCGCAGTACATCGCCTCGGGCATCGACCCGACCAAGGCGACGCTCTTCGTGCAGTCGCACGTCCCGGCGCACGCCGAGCTCGCGTGGGTGCTGAACACGCTCACCGGCTTCGGCGAGGCGAGCCGGATGACCCAGTTCAAGGACAAGTCCGCCCGGCAGGGCACCGAAGCCGCGTCGGTCGGGCTCTTCACGTACCCGATCCTGATGGCGGCGGACATCCTGCTGTACGACACGAAGGTCGTGCCGGTCGGTGACGACCAGCGGCAGCACGTCGAGCTCACCCGCGACCTCGCCGGGCGCTTCAACTCGCGGTTCGGCGACACGTTCGTCGTACCGGAGGCCCGGATCCTCACCGACACGGCGCGGATCTACGACCTGCAGGACCCGACGAGCAAGATGAGCAAGTCGGCCGCGTCCGACAACGGCCTCATCCGCCTGCTCGACGACCCGAAGCGCACCGCGAAGAAGATCCGCTCGGCGGTCACCGACACCGAGCGGGAGATCCGGGCCGACCGTCAGGCGAAGCCGGGCGTGACGAACCTGCTGTCGATCCTCTCGGCGTTCACCGGCACCGCGGTCGCCGCGCTCGAGGAGTCGTTCCAGGGCAAGGGCTACGGGGACCTGAAGGGCGAGGTCGCCGACGCCGTCGTGGCCGAGCTCGAGCCCGTGCGCGCCCGCACGCTCGAGCTGCTCGACGACCCGGCCGAGCTCGACCGGCTCCTCGCCGTCGGCGCCGAGCGTGCCGAGTCCATCGCCGCCGAGACCCTCGCGAAGGTCTACGAGCGCATCGGCTTCGTGCCCCGCACCCGGCGCTGACCGTGCGCCCCGTCACGCTGTCGTCCGCCCGGGTGCACCTCGACGTGCCCACCCGGGCGGACGCGACGGCGATCACCGAGGCCTGCCAAGACCCGGACATCGTGCGATGGACGACGATCCCCACGCCGTACACCGCCCGGGACGCCACGACCTTCGTCGACGCGCTCGTCGGTCCGGGCTGGGCCTCCGACCGCGAGTACACCTGGGCGATCCGTCGGACGGGGTCCACCTGGCTCGAGGGGATCATCGGGTACCGCACGGCGCGGCGGGACCTCGGCTTCTGGCTCGCACCCTCCGCACGCGGGGCCGGGCTGATGCACGACGCCGTCGGCCTCGTGCTCGACTGGGCCTTCGCGCAGGGTGCGCCGGACGTGTACTGGGAGTGCTACGTCGGCAACACCGCCTCGGCCTCGGTCGCCCGTGCCGCGGGGTTCTCGTACACCGGCACCGGCGACGCGCTCATCCCCGGGCGGGACGGCGCTCCGACGACGGCGTGGAAGGGGCTCCGGCGGGCCGACGGCGCTCCCGCGTCCGACCTGCCGTGGCCGGCCGAGACGACGACGGCACGCCCGGATGACGCGTCACCGACCGTTCGCGGATAGTCTCGGACCGTGACCGTCACCCCTCGGCCGTCGGACTCCGCGGCCTCCCCCGCAGCGCACCCCTCGGTCTCGCCGGCCGAGCTCCGTGCGATGCGCCGCGGCCTCGAGCTCGCGGCCCTCGGCCCCGCGGTCGGTGACCACGTCCGCGTCGGCGCCGTGATCCTCTCCCCCGACGGAGCGGTCCTCGCCGAGGGCTGGCACAAGGGCGCCGGTACCCCGCACGCCGAGGTCGACGCGATGTCGAAGGTCGACCCCGCACACCTGGTCGGCGCGACCGCCGTCGTCACCCTCGAACCCTGCAACCACACCGGACGCACCGGTCCGTGCGCCGTCGCCCTGCTCGAAGCGGGGATCGGCCGCGTCGTGTACGCCGTCGACGACCCCGGGCCGGCAGCCCACGGGGGTGCCGAGCGACTCCGGTCCGGCGGAGTCGACGTCGTCTCGGGCGTCCTCGCCGACGAGGTCGAGGACTTCCTCGAGCGCTGGCTCCTCTCGGTGCGCCTCGGACGCCCGTGGGTGACGGTGAAGTGGGCATCGAGCCTCGACGGCCGGGCCGCGGCGGCCGACGGCACGAGCCAGTGGATCACCGGTGCGGCCGCACGCCAGCACGTCCACGAACAGCGCGCCGCGCACGACGCGATCCTCGTCGGGACGGGCACGGTCCTCGCCGACGACCCGAGCCTCACCGCGCGGGGCGACGCCGGGGAACTCCTCGCCGACCAGCCCGTCCCGGTGGTGTTCGGCGCCCGGCCGGTCCCCGACGACGCCGCGGTCCGCCGCCACCCTCGCGCCCTGCTGACGCTGTCCGGCCACGACCTCGCCGCCTCGCTCCACGCACTGCGGGACCACGGCGTGCACTCGGTGTTCGTCGAGGGCGGGCCCACCGTCGCCTCGGCGCTCATCGCGGCCGGTCTGGTGGACGAGTACCTCGTCTACCTCGCGCCCGTCCTGCTCGGCGGCCCCCGCGTTGCCCTCGGTGACGTCGGTGTGGGAAGCATCGGCGAGCGTCGCCGGTTGGACGTACTATCGACCACCAGCCTCGGCCCCGACCTGCTGGTCCGAGCCCGACCCCACCGCGCACCCCGGCCGGCGGCGGCCGAGCCCGGGATCGCGGGGCCCCAGAACGACCGG
Organism: Curtobacterium sp. USHLN213; assembly: GCF_037144815.1. NCBI lineage: Bacteria > Bacillati > Actinomycetota > Actinomycetes > Micrococcales > Microbacteriaceae > Curtobacterium > Curtobacterium sp. USHLN213. The sequence goes on from NZ_JBBCYQ010000012.1 coordinate 10,576, forward strand.
AGCACCACATGACCGATGCACTCACCTCCCCCACCCCCGGGAGCCCGGTCCAGTTCGAGGTGTCGACGAACGTCCCGACCACGCACGGCACGTTCGAGATGCGCGCGTACCGCGACCTCGTGACGAGCGCCGAGCACGTCGCGATCATCGCCACCGGCCCGGACGGCGCAGCACCGCGCGACGGCGCCCTCGTCCGGGTGCACTCGGAGTGCCTGACGGGCGAGGCGTTCGGGTCCCTCAAGTGCGAGTGCGGCCCGCAGCTCGACGCCGCGCTCGACACGATCGCGGCCGAGGGCGGCGTCGTGATCTACCTCCGCGGGCAAGAGGGCCGCGGCATCGGTCTCATCAACAAGCTCAAGGCCTACCGCCTGCAGGAGGACGGCCTCGACACGCTCGACGCGAACCTCGCGCTCGGTCTCCCCGCCGACTCGCGGGCGTACGGCGGCGCGGCGGGCATCCTCGCCGACCTCGGCATCACCACCGTCCGCCTCCTGTCGAACAACCCCGAGAAGCGCCGCCAGCTCGAGGAGCACGGCATCACGGTGGAGAGCCTGGTGCCGCTGGTCGTCGGCGTCTCCGCGCAGAACGCGGCGTACCTCGACACGAAGCGCGACCGGATGGGGCACCAGCTCCCCGCGCACCTCGAAGCGGGCAGCCCGCTGGCCTGACCGAGCGCCGGCCCGGCCCGGTCACGATCCAGCGGATTCGCAGGTTCACGACATCTGTCGTACGATGGTGGCCCCCGTCACAAGCGGTACACCACCACGAACCGAACGCACCCGATCAGTGCCCGCGCCACCCCGCGCGAACCGATCGGTGTCCGCCGTCCGGAACACCGCTGCGCTCCCCCCGAGCGTCATCCACGGAGTCTCCTCACCCCATGTCCGCCGCACCGGCACCCGCATCCCCGAAGACCGCAGGCAACCCGCGCTCCCGCGTCGTGATCGCCAGCCTCGTCGGCACCTCCATCGAGTTCTACGACTTCTACGTCTACGCGACCGCCGCGGTCCTCGTCTTCCCGACGCTCTTCTTCCCGAACGAGGACCCGACGGCATCGCAGCTGTCCTCGTTCGTCACGTTCGCCCTCGCGTTCTTCGCCCGCCCGGTCGGCTCGATCATCTTCGGCCACTTCGGCGACCGCGTCGGCCGCAAGGCGACCCTCGTGGCGTCCCTGCTCGTGATGGGCACCGCGACGTTCCTCATCGGCTGCCTGCCGACGTTCGACTCGATCGGCATCTGGGCGCCGGTGCTCCTCGCGGTGATGCGCTTCGCCCAGGGCGTCGGGCTCGGTGGCGAGTGGTCGGGCGCAGCACTGCTCGCGACCGAGAACGCGCCGAAGGGCAAGCGCGGGGTGTTCGGCTCGATGCCGCAGCTCGGTGCCCCGATCGGCTTCCTGCTCGCCAACGGCCTGTTCATCGCGATCAACGCGGCGATGCCCGCCGGCGCCGACGGCACCCCGAACCCGGACTTCCAGGCCTGGGGCTGGCGACTCCCGTTCCTGCTGTCGGCCGTCCTGGTGATCGTGGGCCTCTACGTGCGGTTCAAGCTCGTCGAGTCGACGGTGTTCCGTGGCGTCCAGGAGTCCGGTTCGGTCGCCAAGGTCCCGCTCGGCCGGGTGTTCCGCACCTCGTGGCGCGCCGTGATCGTCGGCACCTTCGGCATGGTCGCGACCTACGTCCTCTTCTACTTCATGACGACGTTCACGCTGTCCTACGGCACCACGGGCGCCGAGGCCGGCCCCCTCGTCCCGAAGATCGGCCTCGGCTACACCCGTGGCGAGTTCCTCACGCTGCTCATGATCGGCGTCGTGTTCTTCGGCATCTTCACGCCGATCGCAGGCATCCTGGCCGACAAGTTCGGCCGTCGTCGCACGCTCATCCCGACCACGATCGGCATCGCGCTCTTCGGCCTGACGTTCCAGTTCTGGTTCGCCGCGTCGACCGGTCCGATCACGGTGGTGACGTTCCTGATCGTGGGACTGTCGCTGATGGGCCTGACGTTCGGTCCGATGGGCGCTCTCCTGCCGGAGCTCTTCCCGACGAACGTGCGGTACACGGGTTCGGCGATCGCCTACAACGTCGCGTCGATCCTCGGCGCTTCGCTCGCTCCGACCATCGCGCTCGCGCTGTGGCAGCCGGACGGCAACATCTTCCTGGTCGGGCTCTACCTCACGATCGCCGCGGTCGTGACGCTCGTCGCCCTGTTCTTCATCCGTGAGACGAAGAGCGCCGCGCTCGACGCGGCGGACACCGCCGGTGAACCGGACGCAGCACCGGTGGACGCGCGCGTCTGACGCGACCACCTGCACGGACGGGAGGCGCGGTGCCGGCTGGCACCGCGCCTCCCGTCCGTCGTCAACCCGGGTTGACATCCGTCGGTGCGTCAATGTAGGTTGACACGCGTGGACCGACCGACCATCACGAGCCTCGCCGCCGGCGCAGCCGGAGACGACCCGTTCTCCGCCCTCGCCAGCGTGCGCGAACTCCGTCGTGAGCTCGACCGGACCGAGGAACTCGCGGCCCGACGTGCCCGGAACGCCGGCGCCTCGTGGCAGGAGATCGCGACGCTGCTCGGCGTCAGCCGCCAGGCAGTGCACAAGAAGTACGGCAGAAACTAGGAACACGATGAGCTCCCCCTTCGCCAGACCCAAGAAGACCGACGGTCCCCGCGCCACGTTCGGCCGACTGCTGAGCTACCTGTTCGAGAACAAGCCCGCGATGGTCGTCATCATCGTGCTGAGCGTCCTCGGTGCCGGTGCGTCCCTCGCGCAGCCGCTGCTCGTCAACCAGGTCATCACCGCCGTCCAGCACGGCAACACCCTGAGCACCCTCGTCTGGCTGCTCGTCGGACTCGTCATCGTCGCGGGCGTCCTCAACGGTGTGCAGCACTTCCTGCTGCAGCGCGCGGGTGAAGGCGTCGTCCTGTCCACCCGGCGGAAGCTCATCGCGCGCATCCTCAACCTGCCGATCTCCGAGTTCGACACGCGCCGCACCGGCGACCTCGTCTCCCGCGTCGGCAGCGACACGACCCTGCTGCGCGCCGTGCTGACGCAGGGCCTCATCGAGTCGATCGGCGGCGCCCTGACGTTCATCGGCGCCATCATCGCGATGGCCGTCATCGACCCGCTGCTCCTCGGCATCGTCGTCGTCATCGTGCTCGTCGCGATCGTCGTCGTCGGCGGGCTCAGCCGCCGCATCCGCGTCGCGTCGAAGCGCGCGCAGGAGAAGGTCGGCGACCTCACCGCGGCGGTCGAACGCGGCATCGGTGCCGTCCGCACGATCCGTGCCGCCGGTGCCACCGAGCGCGAGGTGCACGAGGTCGACGGCCACGCGACCGAGGCCTACCGTCGTGGCCTCGACATCGCGCGGATGTCGGCGTTCGTCGTCCCGGTCGCGAGCATCGTCATGCAGGTCGCGTTCATCGCCGTCCTCGGCGTCGGTGGTGCGCAGGTCGCAGCCGGCACCATCACGATCGCGACGCTCATCACGTTCATCCTGCTGCTCTTCATGATGATCATGCCGCTCGGCCAGGCCATGGGCGCTGCCGTCGCCGTCGCCCAGGCGCTCGGTGCGCTCGGCCGGATCGAGGAGATCCTGCACCTCCCGACCGAGGCGCAGGACGACCAGGCCGTCCGCGTCGCCGCCGCGGTGGAGAGCGACGACGCGATCGCCTTCGAACACGTGTCGTTCCGGTACGCGCGTCCGGCCCAGGCCTCCGGTGCGGACGGCGCCGAGCCGGCCGTCGACGACGACACCGCCTCCGACGACGTGGTGCTGCACGACGTGTCCTTCCGGGTCCCCCGCGGATCGCGGGTCGCACTCGTGGGTCCGTCCGGCGCGGGCAAGTCGACCACACTCGCCCTCATCGAACGGTTCTACGACCCGACCGACGGCGTCATCCGGCTCGGCGGCGTCGACCTCCGCGGCCTCGACCGCGCCGAGCTCCGCGCGCAGATCGGGTACGTCGAACAGGACGCTCCGGTGCTCGCCGGCACGATCCGGGCGAACCTGCTGCTCGGTTCACCGGACGCCACCGAGGACGACTGCGTGCGCGTGCTCGAGGCCGTCAACCTCGGCGAGGTCCTGCACCGCGACCCCCGCGGCCTCGACGCCCAGGTCGGCGAGGACGGCGTCATGCTCTCCGGCGGTGAACGGCAGCGGCTCGCGATCGCCCGGGCACTCCTCGCCGCTCCGCCGATCCTGCTGCTCGACGAGTCCACCTCGTCGCTCGACGGCGTCAACGAGCAGAAGATGCGCCTCGCGATCGATGCCGTGGCCGAGGACCGCACGCTGCTCGTGATCGCGCACCGTCTGTCCACGGTGGTGGACTCGGACGTGATCGTCGTGCTCGAGCACGGCCGGGTCGTCGGCGTCGGGACCCACTCGGAACTCGTCGAGTCGACGCCGCTCTACCGCGACCTGGCGAAGCACCAGCTGCTCGTCTGAGCGTGCGCGGCCGGGGTCGGGGTCGGACGACGGTGCGCCGCGCTCAGAGGAGCGCGCCGCCGGGGTTCGCCAGTCCCTCGTCCATGTCGCTGTGGTCGACGTGCCCACCTGCGGCGCGGATCTCGTCGAGCGCCCGCTCGCTGCGGGCTTCGTCCACCCCGACCACGAGGTCGTCGTACACGGCGACGTCGTAGCCGGCCGCACGGGCGTCGAGCGCCGAGGCGCGCACGCAGTGGTCGGTGGCGATGCCGACCACGTCGATCGTCACGACGCGGTGCTCGGCGAGGACCTCGGGCAGCCCGACGCCGCCCTCGGTGCGCGCCTGGAACGCCGAGTAGTCCGGCGTGCCCTGCCCCTTGAAGACGTGCACGTCGATCGGAGCGGTGTCGAGCCGCGGGTGGTACTCGGCCCCCGGGGTCCCGGCGACGCAGTGCACCGGCCAGGTCTTCTCGTAGTCCGGTCCCTCGGGACCGGCGAAGTGGCCGCCGTTGTCGTCGTCGCCGTGGTGCCAGTCGCGGGAGCCGACGATGAGGTCGTACTCGTCGGCGTGCCGACCGAGGAACGCCGTGATGCGTCGCGCGAGGTCGTCGCCGCCGGTCACACCGAGGGCACCGCCCTCGGTGAAGTCGTTCTGGACGTCGACGACGAGGAGTGCCCTGGACATGTGTCCATCCAACACCCGCGGCCTCAGGAGCCGGTGAGCCTGCTCCCGCACGAGTACGTCGCTGCCGTCACCGCGTCGAGTGCGGGCAGCGCCGCGGCCCGCGAGGACCCGATCGCGTAGAAGGCGAACGTCAGGCGGGTTCCGTCGGCCGCGTCGATGTAGCCGCCGAGGGTGTTCGCGCTGTCGATCCACCCGGTCTTCGCGTGCACCTTGCCCCGGGCGACGGCGTTCGCCCCGGTGAACCGACTGGCCAGCGTGCCGGACTGCCCGGACACCGGCAGGGCGTTCGCGAGCGTCCCGAGGCCCTTCGCACCAGCGGCGACCTGCACCATGAGGTGCGCGACGAAGTTCGGCGACACGGCGTTCGCGGCGCTCTCCCCCGAGCCGTCCTTGATGACGATGCCGGCCGGGTCGACGCCGTACGACTTCAGGGCCGCCTGGTACACGGCGGTCAGCGAGGCTGCGGAGCCGTCCGAGCCGGACTCCTTCGACGAGATCCGCGCGAGCATCTCGGCGAGGGTGTTGTCCGAGTTCGGGATCATCTGCCCGATGAGCGTCGACACCGGCTGCGAGGAGACCGTGGCGATCGTGTCCGTGCTGGTCGTGGCACGTTGCACGATCTGCGCGTTCCCCGCACCGGCGACCCCGGCGTTCGCGAGGGCCGTGCGGAACAGGTCCCCGGCGCGACCGACCGGGTCGGTGGAGCGCGGCGACGTCTGGGCGCCCGGGTTCGCGCGGTCACCGTCGACCATGAGCGCCGTGACGTTCGGCTGGTAGCCGATCGTCCGCTCGCTCACCGGCCAGGTGGGGTCCCAGGCGTCGGCGTCGTTCCAGTACGTGTCGTCCGTGACGATCGTCGTCACCGGGGTGTTGCCGAGCTTCGCCTTCACCTGCTGGGCGAGCTGCGCGAGCGTCGGGGCACCCGGGTACACCGTCGCTCCGCCTGCCGAGAGCGTGGCGTCACCGTGGCCGACGAGGGCGATCGCACCGCCGGACTCCTTCGTCACGGTGGTCGGGATGCGGTGGTCGCCGCCGAGGACGGCCAGCGCGGTCGCCGTCGTCAGGGTCTTCATCACGCTGCCGGTCTGTGCGGCCTCGTCACCGTTGCGCGAGAACAGCACCTCGCCGGTCTTCGCGTTCATGACGTACCCCTCGAACGCGCCGAGGCCGCTCGCCGAGGCGGCGTTCGTGATCGTGCACGTCCGGAGGGCGGAGGGGCCCGCGGCGTCGTCCGGCACCGCGCGGCCGCTCGGCGTCGGTGTCGGGGTGGGGGCGGCCGTCGTCGGTGCGGGGCTGCTCGACGCGGTGGCGGACGCCGTCGCGGCCGCCGTGGTGGTCGGGGTGGGCATCGTCGCCGCTGCCACGGCCACGGCACCGCCGGACCCGAGCACGAGCACGGCCGCGAGGCCACCCGCGATCCACGGCACCGGGCGGCGGGCGAACGAGGCGCGGACGGCGGTGCGCGCGTCGCGGAGGCGGTCCGCGACGCCGCGCGGTGAAGGCTGCTGGTCGGACATCGCGAACGATCCTACGGAACTGCGGGAGGAGCCTCCAGGCCCACTTTCCGGATCCGGACGTTCCGCGCCCTTCCGGGCGTCAGCCGTCGGTCGGTCGCGTCAGCCGTCGGCCGTCAGCCGTCAGCCGTCAGCCGTCGGCCGGGTACCGGACGCCGACCTGTCGGCGAGCCTCGTCCATGAGGGCCATGATCGCGACGGTCTCCTCGGGGTCCATCGGACCGCCCTCGTGGGTGCCGGACTCGACCATCGACTCGAACGCGCGGACCTCGTGCGCGTAGCCGGTGAGTTCCTCGCGCCCGTCGAACTCCTCGACGACGTTCCCGTCGCGGTCGCGGAGCCGCCAGGTCGTCGGCGTGAACCACGTCGAGTCCAGGTCGATGCGGCCGTCCTCGCCGATGACCGAGGCGGTGTTCGGACTGCGGAGGTCGAGCCCGAAGTGGAGCATCGACTGCGTCCCGCCCTCGTGCGTCAGCACCAGGCCCATCTGGGTGTCGACGCCCTGCTCGCTCAGGGTGCCCGCGGCGACGACCGACGTGGGGACGCCGAGGACGTCGACCACGAACGAGATCGGGTAGATGCCGAGGTCGAGCATCGCGCCACCGCCGAGCGCCGGGTCGTTCAACCGGTGTGCCGGGTCGGACGGCAGCGCCTGGTGGTGGGTCGCCTCGACGAGCCGGACCCGCCCGATGCGTCCCTCGGCCACGAGCTCGCGGATCATCGACATCTGCGGGAGGAAGCGCGTCCACATCGCCTCCATGACGGCGACGTCGGCGCGCCGGGCGGCGTCGACCACCAGGCGGGCCTCGTCCGCCGTGATCGTGAAGGCCTTCTCGACGAGGACGTGCTTGCCGGCCTCGATGGCGAGCAGTGCGTCCGCCGCGTGCCGCGAGTGCGGTGTCGCGACGTACACGGCGTCGACGCCGTCGTCGGCGACGAGGTCCTCGTAGGAGCCGTGCGCCCGCGGGATCCCGAACTCGGCCGCGAACGTCTCGGCGCTCGCGAGCGTCCGGCTGCCGACCGCGACGAACTCGACCCCCGCGGCCGTGCAGTCGCCCACGAAGGACCGTGCGATGCCGCCCGTACCGATGACTCCCCAGCGAACCGTCATGGGACCTGTCTACCAGGGGCCATGCTCGGCACACCGCTGTCCACCCGCAGCACTTTGGTATGGACTGCACTGGTGATTGCCAGCTAGCGTGCTGCTGCACCCCCTGAACGGGGGTCCCGCGGTCGCGTCCGACGGCCGCTCCCCCAGCAGAAAGCGATCAGGTCCTCCATGCGCCGATCCGTCCGGTCCGTCGTCGCCACGAGCGCGGCCATCGTCATCACCTCGACCCTCGTCGGTGTCACCCCGGCGACCGCGCACGGCTGGGGATCGCCCGGACACGGCTGGGCACCGCCAGGACACTCGGCCGACGCGGGGCTGCAGCCCCGGACGCAGTTCACGATGGCGGCCGACGGCTCCTCCGGCGCGAGCCAGGGCGGCGAGGGCATCCCGAACATCGACTCGGTCAAGAAGACCATCGCGACGTACTACGGCGACCCCGGCACCGGACTCGCGAACCGCACCGACTCCCCCTACATCCGCGAGATGCGGTCCATCGTCGACCGGCAGAGCGCCCAGCTGCAGCGCATCCACGACGCCGCGGTCCGTCGCGGCGAGAAGCCCGCGATCGTCCTCGACGCCGACGACACGACGCTGTGGACCTACGACATGGAGGTCGCGGACATGCACTTCGTGTTCGACCCGGCCCGCCAGGACGAGTGGGTGCAGGACGAGCGCTTCCCCGCGACGCCGTCGATGGTCGGCTTCGTGAACCGGGCGCAGTCGCTCGGGTTCACGGTCTTCGGACTCACCGGTCGGAACGACGACCAGAAGGCCGCCACCGTCCAGAACCTGTCGAAGGTCGGCTACACCGCGTTCACCCAGGACCGCTTCTTCACGAAGTGGACCGGAGTCGGTACGTCCCAGCAGCCGTCGTACATCACCTGCGCCACGGCGAAGTGCACGACCGTCGAGTACAAGGCGCTCACGCGGAAGCACATCGAGCAGGACCTCGGCTACGACATCGCGCTCAACGTCGGTGACCAGTGGAGCGACCTGCAGGGCGGGTACGCCGACCGCTCCGTTAAGCTGCCGAACCCGACCTACTACCTGCCCTCGGCAGACCTGCCCGGCGTGTCCGAGCCGCGCCTGACGCCCCGCACGCAATTCACCATGGCCGCCGACGGATCCTCCGGCGCCACCCAGAGCGGCGAGGGCATCCCGAACATCGACTCCGTGAAGTCGACCATCGCGACGTACTACGGCGACCCCGGCACCGGCCTCGCCAACCGCACCGACTCGCCCTACATCCGCGAGATGCGGTCCATCGTCCGGAAGCAGGCTCCCGTCGTCGCCGCCCAGTGCACCGTCGGCCGGAAGCTCCACCGCAACCCCGCCATCGTGCTCGACGCCGACGACACCACCCTGTGGACCTACGACATGGAGGTCGCCGACATGCACTTCGTCTTCGATCCCGCCCGCCAGGACGAGTGGGTGCAGGACGAGCGCTTCCCCGCCACCCCGTCGATGACCTCGCTCGTGTCGATCGCCCAGCGCTCCGGCTGCACGATCATCGGGCTCACCGGGCGCAACGACGACCAGAAGACCGCCACGATCGAGAACCTGCAGAAGGTCGGCTACCCGCAGTTCGCGGCGACGCAGCGCGGCACGCAGACGTACTACACGAAGTGGACCGGCGTCGGTGCCTCGCAGCAGCCGTCCTACATCACCTGCGCCACGGCGAAGTGCACCACCGTCGAGTACAAGTCGCAGACCCGTGCGCACATCGAGTCGCGCTCGGGTGGGCGGTACGACGTGGTGGCGAACCTCGGCGACCAGTACAGCGACCTGCTCGGTGGGTCGGCGGACCGGAGCGTGAAGCTGCCGAACCCGACGTACTACCTGCCCTGAGGCCGGGTCGGGCCGGGCGCGCAGGCACCCGGTTCGGGAAGCAGAAAGCCCCGGTCAGACACTGTCTGACCGGGGCTTCTCGGAGCCGCCTGTCGGAATCGAACCGACGACCTATTCATTACGAGTGAATCGCTCTGCCGACTGAGCTAAGGCGGCGGACGCTCCGTTGCCGGAGCGGCACGGGACACGACTATACAGGTTCAGACGAGCGAACGCGAAACGAGCGCGTCGAGGTCGGCGAACGACCGTTCGAGCTCGTCGACGAGGTGGGTGTCCGACCCCGCGTCCGACCACTCCCACCACGCGTGCCGCAGTGCAGCCAACGCCACGAGGGACGCCAGCCGCGCCCGACGACGCCGCTCCGGGGGCTCGCCGGAGGCGTCCGGAGCTCCGTCCGCAGCCGCCGCGAAGCGCGCCACGATGGCCCCCTCGATCGCCGCCTGGAACTCCTTCATCGACTCCATCCGCCGACTGAAGAGCTCCGGCGCGGCGCGGAGCACCTGCTGCCGCTCCTCGATCAGCCCACGCTCCTCGATGAGTTCGCGCGTCGAGTGCACGAGCAACGCCCCGAGGTCGGCCAGCAGGTCGCCCGTCGGCCCACCGGCCACGAAGTCCGCGAGGGTGTCGTCGTCCGGCAGCGTGGGATCGTCGCCGAGGATCGCGCCTTCCTTGTTCGGGAAGTAGTTGAAGAACGTCCGCGGCGACACGTCCGCACGCCGCGAGATCTCGTCGACCGTCACCGCCGCGAGCCCCTCCTCGATCGCGATGCGGAGCGCGGCCTGCTGGATCGCGAGTCGGGTGGCGCGGCGCTTCCGCTCGCGCAGGCCGGGTTCTGCGTCGGACATGCGGTGATTGTCCCATGCGCGGGGGCGCGGGCGGATGGGGAACGTCACAGGGTGCGGTTCGGGACGGCCTGGAGGCGCGGTGCGAGCGCGTCCCGCGTCTCACCTCGGGCAGGTGGTCCGGCCCAGGGCGCGGGTCAGCGGCGCGCGCGGGCGATGGTGACGAGCAGCGCCTCGAGCGCGAGGAGGGCCGCCACGTTCGCGGCGATGCGCTGCCGAGCGAGCGCGATGGCGTCGAGCACCTCGAGCGCAGCGGCCGGGGTCACCGACTGCAGCGCGTGGTCGAGCTGTTCCCGCATCGCGAGGTTCACCGGTTCCGCCGGCGCCCCGAGCCCGAGCAGCAACAGGTCACGGTACAGCGACGAGACATCGACGAGGATCCGGTCCAATCCGTCCCGGAGGCTCCGCGTCGCCCGACGCTTCTGGTCTTCCTCGAGCAGGCGCAGCTGCGAACGGAGTGCCGGCGGGATCGTGCCGCCGGGCTCGATGCCGAGCGAGCGCATCGCGGCGTCACGTTCCTCGGCGTCGCGCTGCTGTGTGATCGCCTTGGCGTCCTCGTCGGCGACGGCGAGCAGGTCGGCGGCGGCCATCACGGCGTCTCCGACGGTCCGGACGCCGAGCACCGTGCTGAGCGTGCGGCGTCGACGATCGCGGGCGTCCTCGCTGGTCGCCAGACGCTGTGCCATGCCGATGTGGCTCTGCGCCTGGCGTGCGGCGTCCATCGCGAGGACGCGGTCCACACCGGTCCGGGCGACGAGCAGGTCTGCGACGGACTCGATGCCCGGCACGCGGAGGCGGACCGACCGCACGCGCGACCGGATCGTCGGCAGCAGGTCGGCCTCGCTCGGGGCGCAGAGGATCCACACGGTGCGCTCCGGCGGTTCCTCGAGCGCCTTGAGGAGCAGGTTCGACGTGCGTTCCGTCATGCGGTCCGCGTCCTCGATGATCACCACGCGGTACCGGCCGACGGAGGGCGAGTAGTGCGACGACGTGACGAGCTGCCGGATCTCGTCGATGGTGATGATGACCCGCTGCGTCGTCAGGACCGAGACGTCGGGGTGGGTCTTCGCGGTGATCTGCTGGAGCGTGTGGTCGTCGTCCGGACCGTTGCCGACGAGTGCGGCGGCGAAGGCGGACGCGACGTTCGACCGGCCGGAGCCGGGAGGCCCGGTGATCAGCCACGAGTGCGTCATGCCACCGGTGCCGTCGGGCGATTCGGCCGCGTTGCGGAGCGACGCGACCGCTTCCTCTTGCCCTGTCAGGCCGTCCCACACGCTCACGGGATCATCCTGCCAGCCGCCACCGTCATCCCTCGACGATCCCGACCAGTGGACCGACCGCGGCACGAATCGCGCGCTGGACGTCCGTGGCCGGGGCGGACGCGTCCACGACGAGGAAGCGCTCGGGCTCGGCGGCTGCCATGTCGAGGAACGCGTGGCGGACCGTCTCGTGGAACGTCTCGGCCTCGGACTCGAGTCGGTCGAAGGTGTCCCCGCGCGCAGCGGCCACCCGCGCACGCCCGACGGTGACGTCGAGGTCGAGCAGGATCGTGCGGTCCGGCGTGAGCCCGTCCGATGCCCAGTCCGACACCGAACGGATGTGCTCGGCGCCGAGGCCGCGCGCGACCCCCTGGTACGCCACCGAGGAGTCGATGTACCGGTCCTGCAGGACCACGTCGCCGCGAGCGATGGCGGGGCGGACGAGGGTCTCGACGTGGTGCGCGCGATCGGCGGCGTAGAGCAGGGCCTCGGCCCGAGGCGCGACGTGGCCGCGCTCGTGCAGGACGATCTCGCGGATCCGCGTGCCGAGGTCGGTGCCGCCCGGTTCACGGGTGCGCACCACGGTCCGGCCGTGCTCCTCGAGCCAGGCGGTCAGCAGCTCCGCCTGCGTCGTCTTGCCCGCACCGTCGCCACCCTCGAGCGTGATGAACCGGCCGGTCACTTCTTCTTGGCCGCCGGCTTCCGCGCCGGTGCCTTCTTCTTCACCGGTCCCTTGGCGCGCTTGTCCGCGATGAGCTGCACGGCGCGGGCGTGGTCGACGGCCTCGACGTCCTCGCCGCGCGGGATCGTCGCGTTGGTCTCGCCGTCCGTGACGTACGGACCGAACCGGCCGTCCTTCATCTTGATCGGCTTGCCGGACACCGGGTCGGCGTCGAACACCTTGAGCGCTGCGCTCGCCGAGCTGCGGCCGCCGTACTTGGGCTGGGCGAAGAGCTCGAGCGCACCGGGGAGGTCGATGTCGAAGATCGCGTCCTCGCCCGGCAGGGTCCGGGTGTCCGTGCCCTTCTTGAGGTACGGACCGTAGCGGCCGTTCTGCGCGGTGATGTCGTCGCCGGACTCGGGGTCCTTGCCGACGACCCGCGGCAGGTCGAGCAGCTTCAGCGCCGTCTCGAGGTCGACCGTCTGCGGGTCCATCGACTTGAAGAGGGACGCCGTGCGCTCCTTGGGCGCCGCGGGCTTCTTCGTGGTCTTCTTCGCCGGTGCCTTCTTCGCGGCACCCTTCGCGGTGGTCTTCGCTGCGGGCTTAGCCTCGGCGGCGGCCGGCGTGGCCTGCGCGTCGAGCACCTCGCCCGTCGCGGCGTCGACCGCGGGTTCCGGCTCCGGTGTGCGCTCGGTCACGTACGGACCGAACCGGCCGTCCTTCGCGAGGACCTCTTTCCCGGTCTCGGGGTTGATGCCGACGACGCGGTCACCGAGCACCGGGGCGTCGACGAGCTCGCGTGCCTTCTCGGCGGTGAGCTCGTCGGGAGCGAGGTCCTCGGGCACGTTGACGCGACGGGGCTTCTCGGGGTCGTCGCTCGGCACCTCGATGTAGGGGCCGTAGCGACCGATGCGGAGGGTCAGCCCCGGCGCCAGTTCGACGGAGTTGATCTCGCGGGCGTCGATCTCGCCGAGGTTGTCGATGACCGTGCGGAGCCCGCGCTGGTCACCACCACCGAAGTAGAACTCCTTGAGCCAGTCGACCCGGTCGGCGTCGCCGTTCGCGATCCGGTCGAGGTCGGCTTCCATGTCGGCCGTGAACTGGTACTGCACGAGGTCACCGAAGTACTCCTCCAGCAGCCGGACCACGCTGAACGCGATCCAGTTCGGCACGAGCTGGGTCCCGCGCAGCGACACGTAGCCGCGGTCGATGATCGTCGGGCTGATCGTCGGGAAGGTCGACGGGCGACCGATGTCGAGGTCTTCGAGCGTCTTGATGAGGCTCGCCTCGGTGTAGCGCGGCGGCGGGGTGGTGTCGTGGCCCTTCGCGACGACGTCGTCGACGGCGAGGTGCTCGCCTTCCTTGACGTCCGGCAGCGCCACGTCGTTGCCCGAGCGGTCCGAGGACTCGTGGCGGTCCTCGTCCTTGCCCTCTTCGTAGGCGTTGAGGAACCCGCGGAAGGTGATGACCGTGCCGGACGCCGTGAACTCGGCGTCGGTGCCGTTCGCCGTGGCCGGGATGCCCTCGACGGACTCCCCGGAGGAGATGCCGAGCACGATCGACGCCGTGGAGCCCTTGGCGTCCGCCATCTGCGACGCGATGGTGCGCTTCCAGATGAGGTCGTAGAGGCGCCACTCGACACCGGTCAGCGTCCCCTCGAGCTGCGACGGGGTGCGGAAGGTGTCGCCGGCGGGGCGGATCGCCTCGTGCGCTTCCTGCGCGTTCTTGCTCTTGCTCGCGTAGACGCGCGGCTTGTCCGGCACGGTCGCGGCGCCGTAGAGGTCCGCTGCCTGCTTGCGAGCGGCGTCGAGCGCCTGCTTCGACAGGTTGACCGAGTCCGTACGGATGTAGGTGATGTAGCCGTTCTCGTACAGCGTCTGCGCCGCACGGGCGGTCTGTCGCGGCGAGAGGCGGAGCTTGCGCGCCGCTTCCTGCTGCATGGTCGACGTCGTGAACGGTGCTGCCGGGCGGCGCGTGTAGGGCTTCGACTCGACGCTGCGGACGGTGGCGTCACCGGCACGCTCGAGCACGGTGGTGAGCGCGGCCGCGGCGGCTTCGTCGAGGCGGACGGCCTCGCCCTTCAAGGCACCGCGGTCGTCGAAGTCACGACCGGAGGCGACCCGGGTCCCCTGGACCCGCGCGAGTCGAGCGGTGAAGGCGGCGTCGCCCTCCTTCTCGAAGCGCGCACTGAGGTCCCAGTAGTTGGCGGACACGAACGCGAGACGTTCGCGCTCACGGTCGACGACGAGACGCGTGGCAGCGGACTGCACGCGACCGGCCGAGAGCCCCGGACCGATCTTGCGCCAGAGCACGGGCGAGACCTCGTACCCGTAGAGACGGTCGAGGATGCGGCGGGTCTCCTGCGCATCGACGAGGGCGGTGTCGAGCTCACGGGTGGCTTCCTGCGCGCGCTGGATCGCCTCCTTCGTGATCTCGTGGAAGACCATGCGCTTGACCGGCACCTTGGGCTTGAGGACCTGCAGCAGGTGCCACGCGATGGCCTCGCCTTCGCGGTCCTCATCAGTTGCGAGGTAGAGCTCGTCGGCTTCCTTGAGCGCACGCTTCAGCTCGGAGACGGTCTTCTTCTTCGCGTCCGAGACGACGTAGTAGGGCTCGAAGCCGTTGTCGACGTCCACCGAGAACTTGCCGAGCGAGCCCTTCTTGAGCTCCGCCGGCAGGTTCTTGGGCTCGACGAGGTCCCGGATGTGTCCGACGGACGCCTGGACCTCGTATCCGTCACCGAGGTATTGCGCGATCGTCTTGGCCTTCGCGGGGCTCTCGACGATGACGAGCTTCTTCGTGCCTGGCACGTGTCTCCTTGATCGATGGTGCGCGTCGGCCCTGGACGACGAGCGCGTCCGGGTCGACCGGGGCACCGATGACCGGGGGCCGACAGGCACACCATACACATAGTGTTCGGGCTGGTCGTCCGCCGGACCGGCGACTGCGACTGCGCCCACGGCGAACGGTCCGCCGCCGACCACGACCCGGACCCGCGCGGCGGAGGCAGCCGTCCCGCAGGTGTCGAGGGCTGCCTGGTTCCGCGCTGCCACGCGCGTCGCGACGGAGCAGGGTTCGCCCGGGACGAGCCCGACGAGGGCCGCCGCGGCGGCGAGCGCCGAGGCGTCGGCAGCGGCCTGGGCGCGGATCGTGGCCACGCGCAGTCCGGCTCCGGCGAGCGCCGCCGTCAGGACGACGAGGACGATGCCGACCACCGCCGAGAGGAGGACCGTGGCGGACCCGCGCTCGTTCACCGTCCGTCCTCCGCAGCGCAGCCGGTGGCACGGAGCGGGACGGCGTCGAACGGCCCCGCGGCCCCTCGTGCTGCCCGGACGCAGACGACGCCACCGACGCGGTGCACCGTCATGCCGGCCCCGGGTGCGAGGTGCTCGAGGGCGGCGCGCCCGGCGTCGTCGTCCCCGCGACCGAACGCTCGTGCCGCCGTGGCCGCCGCGAGCTGGAGGCGACCGAGGCCGTCGACGACGAGCACCGCGGCGACGAGCGAGGTCAGGACGAGGGCCACGACGGGGAGCACGACCGCGAACTCGACGCTCACGGTGCCGCGCTCCCCGTCCGCCGCCGGGCGCGGGTCAGAGGGACAGGGCACCACGGACGAGTTCCGTGAGGATGCTCTGCACTTCTCCGGAGCGCATCACGGCGACGAGGACCCCGGCGAACGCGACGGCGGCGAGGATCACCACCGCGTACTCGGCCGTCGCCGATCCCCGGTCGTCGTCGAGTCGTCGCCGGAGTCGGGCGCCGAGGGGCTGGCGGTGCGTGCTGGGTGTGTCGGTCATGTGACTGTCCTTCCTGATGCGGTGCGATGCGATGCGATGCGACCAGCCTCGCCGCGGGCGTCCCTCGACACGGGGCCGGTCACCGGATCTGTGGAGGATCAGCCGACGCCGACGACGGTGGAGGAGAGGACCCCGACCACCACCGGGACGACCCCGACGAGGACGAACGCGGGGAGGACGCACACCCCGAGCGGCAGGACGAGCCGGACCGCGAGTCGTTCCGCGGCGGCGAGGCCCGCGGCAGCGACGTCGTCGCGGACGTCCTCGGCGGCCGCGCGGAGGAGCGACGCCGCCGGGACCCCGGCACGCTGCGCGAGTGCGAGGACCTCCCGGAGGTGTTCGCCGTCCTCAGCACGGCACGGTCGGTCGGCGAAGGCGGTCCGCACGGCCGCTCCCGCGTCCGCCCACGACCCACCACCCGACACCGCGACCGCCCACGCGTCGAGCAGCACGCCCGGCAGGTGCCCGTCGGGCGTCGCCGCGTGGACGAGGCGCGCGGTCCACGCCCGCCCCAGCACGACGAGCACGGTGGAGAGGACGACGCAGGTCCAGCCGATCGGCGACGCCACGAGCACCTGGACCGCGCCCGATCCCCAGGTCGACCCGAGCGCGAGGCCGAGCAGCGGCAGCGCGAGCACCACCCGGGCGCTCGCTCGTGGACCGGCGAGTGCCACGAGGACGGCGCGGTCCGATGCCGCCGACCGCCGGAGCGCTCCGGCGAGTGCGCGGACGGTACCCGCCGACGGCGCCCCGGTGTGTTCGGCGACGCGGAGCACGGCGGCGACGTCCTGCCACGCGGGACCGGCGTCCTGCGGGAAGCCGCCCACCAGTGACCACGCCCGGGTGGGCGGGACGCCGGCGGCGACGAGCGTCGCGACCCGGTCCAGCGTCCGGGCCGCCGCCGCTGGGTCGAGCGCCGCGCGCCGTGGGCGCACCGACCGTCTCACCGCGACCGGTCCACCGGACGGACCACGAGCCTCCCGTCCGGACCGACACGGAACGCACCCACCGCGCCCAACCGCCGCCGACCCGCGTGCCGCTCGACGTGCACCACCAGGTCGAGCGCACTGACCGCCTGCCGGGCGAGCGCCTCCGGCCCGAGCCCGGCGAGCGCACCGAGTGCCTCGAGCCGCGCCGCCACGTCGGCGATCCCGTTGGCGTGCACCGTCCCCGCTCCCCCGTCGTGCCCGGTGTTCAGGGCGGAGAGGAGTTCGCGGACCTCGGCACCCCGGCACTCCCCGACGACGATGCGGTCGGGTCGCATGCGGAGCGCCTCGCGAACGAGCCGGTCGAGGCCGAGCGCGCCGGCACCCTCGGCGTTCGCCTGCCGGGCCTCGAGCGTGACGACGTGCGGGTGGTCGATCCGGAGTTCGGCGACGTCCTCGACGGTGACGATCCGCTCGTCGGGCGGGACGGCCGCCAGCATCGCGGCGAGCATGGTGGTCTTGCCGCTCCCGGTCGCGCCGGTGACGAGCACGTTGCGGCGCTCGTCGACCGCTCGCTCGAGGACCGACCGAGGGACGCGCGCGAACGCTCCGAGCGCCTCGAGCGCCTGCAGGGTCGGCCGGGTCGGCGCGGGCAGACGGATCGAGACCGCGGTCCCACCGACGGAGACGGGTGCGAGCACGACGTGCACGCGGATGCCGTCGCCGTGGCGCACGTCGACGCAGGGCGTGGTCTCGTCGACGTGCCGCCCGCCCCGTGCCACGAGTTCGGTCGCGAGTTCCCGCGCACGCCGCTCGGGCAGCTCGGGTCCGGCTCGTTCGAGCCCGCGCCCCCGGTCGACCCACGTCCCGCGGCCGCCGACCACGAGCACGTCGGTGACGCCCGCGTCGCCGACGAGCGCGGCGAGCTCCTCGAACTCGGCGGCGACGACGTCCCGACTCCGGATCGGTCGCGTGGCGCCGGGCAGGAACGGGGCGTCGGCACGGTGTCGGTGCATGCGACCAGAGAGTAGGGAACGGCCGTCGCCGCTCGGAGGTCCACTCCACCTCCTGTGGAGAGCTGCCCGCTCGGCGAGCAACGGACCGTTTTGTACCCCGGCACGCAATGCCGTACCCCACTCGGTGTCCCAGCGCCGGCACACCCGCACGCCACGGCCCACCGAGCGGGGCCGGGCTGGGTTGTGCAACACGTGTCGAACAACCCGACGTACCGTTCCATGCAGGAGCATGGACAGGTCTGTCCACGCTTCGGCATGCCCGCGCGGATCGACGCGTGTCACCGACCACGAGCGCGGTCATCCGTGGCACGAACCGGCCCGGAAACGAGAAGAGGCGGCACCGGTTGGGGGGAACAGGTGCCGCCTTGACATCGGTGGATTGGGGGGAATCCGAACCGTTGCCGCCGGAAACGAGTCCAGCGGGAACTACTGTACCCCATGATCGGCCTCCGGAAGCAACCCCCGGATCGACTTCTGGGCGTGCCGCGGTGCACGCCCAGAGCGAACAGGACCGCCACGGCCGCACACGCCCCCGCCGACCCGCGCCCATGCCGAGGGGTAGTCTCCGACTGCACCCCTGCCGCAACGACGCGAAAGGACATCGATGTCCGCTCCGACCCAGACCGACCCCCGCAACGACGGAGCCCCCGGCAGCCCGGACACCCCGGACGCCGGCCGAGACGCCACGTTCCCCCCGTCGCCGGAGTTCGTCGCCGACGCCGTCGCACACGAGGACCTGCACGAGGCCGCCTCCGCCGACCGCGAGGCGTTCTGGGCGGACCAGTCCCGCGCGCTCCTCGACTGGCGGACGCCGTTCACCCAGACCCTCGACTGGTCCGGAGCCCCGTTCGCGAAGTGGTTCGCCGACGGCACGCTCAACGTCGCCGAGAACTGCCTCGACCGGCACGTCCGCGCGGGCAACGGCGACCGGGTGGCGATCCACTTCGAGGGCGCTCCCGGGGACACCCGACGCATCACCTACGCCGAGCTGACCGCCGACGTGCAGCGCGCCGCGAACATGCTCACCGACCTCGGCGTCGGGCAGGGCGACCGCGTCGTCGTCTACCTCCCCCTCATCCCCGAGGCCGTCGTCACGATGCTCGCCGTCGCCCGCATCGGCGCCGTGCACTCGGTCGTGTTCGGTGGCTTCAGCGCGGAGAGCCTCCGCGCCCGCATCGAGGACGCCGGCGCGAAGCTCGTCGTCACGGCCGACGGCGGCTGGCGCCGTGGCGCGGTCTCAGCGCTCAAGCCCGCGGTCGACGAGGCACTCGAGGGCGAGGGCACCGACAGCGTCGAGCACGTCCTCGTCGTCAAGCGCGGCGGCAACGACATCGCCTGGAACGAGCGCGACCTCTGGTGGCACGACGAACTGGCGAAGGCGGACCCCACCCACGAGGCGCAGGCCTTCCCCGCGGAGACGCCCCTCTTCATCCTCTACACCTCGGGCACGACCGGGAAGCCGAAGGGCATCGTGCACACCTCCGGCGGGTACCTGACCCAGGCGGCCTACACGCACAAGAACGTGTTCGACATGCACCCGGAGAAGGACGTCTACTGGTGCACCGCCGACATCGGCTGGATCACCGGGCACTCCTACGTCGTCTACGGCCCCCTCGCGAACGGCGTCACGCAGGTGCTCTACGAGGGCACCCCGGACGAGCCGAAGCCCGGCCGCTGGTGGGACATCGTCGACGCGTACGGCGTCACGGTCCTCTACACCGCGCCGACCGCGGTCCGCGCCGCGATGAAGGCCGGCCGCGCGGTCCCGGAGGCCCGCAGCCTCGAGACCCTCCGCCTGCTCGGCAGCGTCGGCGAACCGATCAACCCCGAGGCGTGGAACTGGTACCGCCAGGTCATCGGCCACGACCGCACGCCCATCGTCGACACGTGGTGGCAGACCGAGACCGGCGCCATCATGATCTCCGCGCTCCCCGGCGTCACGAAGCTCAAGCCCGGTGCCGCCCAGACACCGCTGCCCGGCATCGTCGCCGAGATCGTCGACGACGACGGCCACCGCGCCGACCCCGGCGAGAGCGGCTACCTCACCATCACCGAGCCGTGGCCGTCGATGGCGCGCGGCATCTGGGGTGACCCGGACCGCTTCGTCGAGACCTACTGGTCACGCTTCCCCGGTCGGTACTTCGCGGGCGACGGCGCCCGGCTCGACGGCCAGGGCGACATCTGGATCCAGGGTCGGGTCGACGACGTCATGAACGTGTCGGGACACCGCCTCTCGACGGCCGAGATCGAGTCGGCCCTCGTCGGGCACGAGGGCGTGGCCGAGGCCGCGGTCGTCGGTGCCGCCGACGAGACGACCGGGCAGGCGGTCGTCGCCTACGTCATCCTCACGTCGGAAGCGGCGGCCGACGTCGACCGCGAGTCGGCCGCCGCGGAGCTCCGGAACTGGGTGGGCAAGCGGATCGGCGCCATCGCGAAGCCCCGGCAGGTGGTGATCGTGCCCGAGCTGCCGAAGACACGCTCCGGCAAGATCATGCGTCGCCTGCTCCGCGACGCGGCCGAGGGCCGTCGCATCGGCGACACGACCACGTTGGCGGACCCGACGATCATGGCGACCATCTCGGAACTCATGTAGCAGGGACGACGCGAGCCGCGCCTCCTGTCCGATCGGACTGGAGGCGCGGCTCGCGTGACGTGCGCTGCTGACGGTCCGTCAGTCGGTGAGTTCCACCACCAGCTCGACCTCGACCGGCGCGTCCAGCGGGAGCACGGCGACGCCCACCGCACTCCGCGCGTGGACGCCGGCGTCGCCGAACACGTCGCCGACGAGCGTCGACGCGCCGTTCGCGACGCCGGGCTGCCCGGTGAAGGACGCGTCGGACGCGACGAACACCGTGACCTTGACGACCCGGGCGACCCGGTCGAGCGAACCGGCGACCGACTCGACGGCGGCGAGGGCGTTGAGTGCCGCCACCCGCGCCTGGGCCGTGGCGGTCTCGGCGTCGACCGTGCCGCCCACCTTGCCGGTGACCGGCAGCGCACCGTCCACGAACGGCAGCTGACCGGCCGTGTAGACGTACCGGCCGGTGACGACGGCGGGCACGTAGGCCGCGACGGGGGCCGCGACCGCCGGCAGGGTCAGCCCGAGCTCGGCGAGCCGGTCGGCGACGGTCATGCGTCGGCCTTCGGGCGCTTCAGGTAGGCGACGAGTCCGCCCTCGGGGCCGGTGACGACCTGGACGAGTTCCCACCCCTCGTCACCGAAGTTGTTGAGGATGGCGGTGGTGTTGTGGATGATCAACGGGGTCGTGAGGTATTCCCAGCGAGTCATGGAGATCCTTGCCAGCCTTTCAGTCGGCGGTGTCGTTTAGGCTGCATCCTATGTCTGCCCAGAAGACGTCTGCCTCGCGGACCAAGCCCGTCTCTGCAGTCGGCGCCTTCGTCGGTTTCGTCGGTTTCAGCGTGCTCGCCGGTCTGCTCGTCACGATCGGTGTCACCCCGGCCATCGCGGTCGCCGGTGTCACGACGACGTCGACGATCGGCGTGTTCGAGTCCCTGCCGGAGTACATCGAGATCGGTGACCTCCCGCAGCGCAACGAGCTGTACGCGTACCAGGGCGGCAAGAGCGTGCACTTCGCGACGGTCTACGACCAGAACCGTCAGGAGCTGAAGTTCGACCAGATCAGCGACCAGCTGAAGAACGCGGCGATCGACGGCGAGGACAAGCGCTTCTACGACCACGGCGGCGTCGACATGACCTCGCTCGTCCGTGCGGGCGTGGGCTCCCTCGCGGGCGGCCTCGGCGAGTCGGGCGGTGGGTCGACGCTGACCATGCAGCTCGTCCGCAACATCAAGATGAACCAGGCGCTCGAGCTCACCACTCCGGAAGAGCGTCTCAAGGCGTACAACGACGCGGTCGAGCAGACCATCCCCCGCAAGCTCGAGGAGATGAAGCTCGCCATCGGGCTCGCGAAGAAGTACACCCACAAGGAGATCCTCACCGGGTACCTCAACATCGCGTACTTCGGCGACCAGACCTACGGCGTGCAGGCCGCCGCACAGCACTACTACAACAAGAGCGCGACCGACCTGACCCCGGCCGAGGCCGCCTCGATCCTCGCGATCGTGCAGTCGCCGAACACGCGCAACCTGTCGAACCCGAAGTACTACGACGCCAACGTCGCTCGCCGCAACGTCATCCTCAAGTCGATGTACGCGCAGAAGCACCTGACGAAGGCCGAGTACGACGAAGCCGTCAAGTCGAACCCGAAGGACTACGTCCACCTGACGCAGCCGTCCCAGGGCTGCAAGGCCTCGGTCGGCGACGGCTCGCAGTTCTTCTGCGACTACGCCGTGCAGGTCGTCAAGGAGATGTCGCAGCTCGGTGCCACGCAGAAGGAGCGCGACGCCGCCTGGCGCAACGGCGGCTACAAGATCCAGACGACGCTCGACATCGACGCCAACGCGCAGCAGAAGCAGGTGCTCAACACCTACGACAACAAGGCCGAGACGAACTTCAAGCTCGGCGCAGCGCTCGACTCGGTCGAGGTCGGCACGGGTCGCATCCTGACGATGGCGCAGAACAAGGACTACGACCAGTCGCTGCAGTCCCCGCCGACGTCGACGTCGATCAACTACAGCGTCGACAAGAAGTACGGCGGCGGCATCGGCTTCCAGGTCGGGTCGACCTACAAGCTCTTCACGCTGCTGCAGTGGCTCAAGGCCGGCCACGGCCTCAACGAGACCGTGAACGGGACGCCGCACAACACCGCCGTCTGGCAGCACTGTGGCGAACCGAGCTACACGAACTGGGCGCCGAAGAACGACTCCGCGGGTGAGAACGGCAACTACACCGTCGCCCGTGCGACCGCGCTGTCGGTGAACGCAGCGTTCGCCTCGATGGCCGCCAAGCTCGACCTCTGCGACATCAAGCAGACCGCGCAGGACCTCGGCGTGCACTCCGGTGACGACAAGACCGAGCTCAACTCGTACCCGTCGTCCATCCTCGGCACGAACAACATCGCGCCGCTGACGATGGCCGCCGCGTACGCCGGCGTCGCCAACAACGGCACCTTCTGCGAGCCCATCGCGATCGACAACGTCACCAACGCCGAGGGCAAGAGCCTCGGCGGCCAGCCGAAGGCCTGCAAGCAGGTCCTCGACCCCTCCGTCGCGCAGACCGCGGTCTACGCGATGAAGGGCACGATCTCCGGCGGTACCGCGGTCGGCGCCCAGACCTACGACGGCACCCAGCTGTTCGGCAAGACGGGCACCACCGACGACGCCGACCAGATCTGGCTCGTCGGGTCGAGCACCCGCGTCGCCACGGCCTACTGGCAGGGCAACACCGACGGTGGCAAGAACAACCTCCGTCACTACAACAACGGTGTGCGAGGCACCTACGCGAGCGCCCGTGCGGACGTCTGGCGGCAGGCGCAGACCCCGATGAACGCGCTGTACCCTGCCGGTGCCTTCACGGACCCGTCGTCCTCGGCCCTGCGCGGCAACGCGAAGGCCGTCCCGGACGTGACGGGCAAGACCGCTGCCGAGGCGAAGGCCGCGATCGCCGGCGCCGGGTTCACCTACGTGGACGGCGGCGCGCAGCCGGGCTCCGCGAAGGCCGGCACCGTCTCCTCGACCTCGCCGTCGGCCAACTCGCTGCTCTCGAGCGGTTCGAGCGTCACCGTCTACACCTCCGACGGCTCGCAGATCGTCATGCCCGCGATCGCCGGAGCAACGCTGGACACGGCACGGTCGAAGCTCAACGAGCTCGGGTTCTCGAACGTGAGCATCTCCGACTCGTACGTCAAGGGCGGCGCCGGCAAGACGTGCCGTGTGGCCTCGGTCGATCCGGGCGTGCACGCCGCGGCGAGCAAGGACTCCGCGGTGACGCTGACCCTCTACGGCGACAAGAACGGCAAGGCGCCCAAGGACTGCAAGTGAGTCGCGGTCGCGCTGCGCTGGGGGTCATCGCAGCGGGCGCGGCCGTCGGTGCCGCGTCGGCGGCCTGGGGCACGCTCGTCGAGCGACGTCGGTTCGGCATCCGGTGGGAGACCATCCCGGTGCTCCCGCCGGGGTCGCGCGACGTCACCGTGCTGCACCTGTCCGACATCCACATGGCGCCGTGGCAGGCCGACAAGCAGCAGTGGCTGCGTGACCTGAGCCTCGTCGAGCCCGACTTCATCGTCAACACCGGCGACAACCTCGGGCACCCCACGGCCAACGCTGCGGTGGAGTACGCGCTCGAGCCGTTCCGCGGCGTCCCCGGGGCGTTCGCGTACGGATCGAACGACTTCTACGGGCCGACGCCGCGCAACCCGCTCAAGTACTTCGGCGGCCCGAGCACCCACAAGCACGGCACCCGCCCGGTCGAGCTCGACATCGACCGGCAGACGGCGTTCTTCGAGTCCCTCGGCTGGCTGGACGTGAACGACCAGGCACACGCCATCGAACTCCGCGGATCGCGGTTCGAGCTGTTCGGGACGTCCGACGCCCACCGCGACTGGGACCGGCTCGACCTGCTGCCGACCAACGTCGACGAGATGCGCGGCGACGTGCCCTGGTCGGAGGACGAGGACGGCCCCTCCCCCGTCGCCCTCGGCATCACCCACGCGCCGTACTGCCGGGTGCTCGACGCCTTCGTCACCCAGGGCGCCGACGTCATCTTCGCCGGGCACACCCACGGCGGCCAGGTCCAGGTCCCCGGTGTCGGCGCGCTCGTCACGAACTGCGACCTGCCGCGTCGGTACGTCAGCGGGCTGCACAAGTGGCAGCACCGTGGGCACTGGTCGTGGCTCGAGGTCTCTGCGGGCCTCGGCACGTCGATCTACGCGCCGGTCCGGTTCGCCTGCCGACCCGAGGCCGTCGTGGTCACCCTGACCGCCCGCACGGACTGAACACGACGCGCCCGGGAGTTCGCCGGATGGTCACGACCACCCCCGATCATCGGATAGACTTCTGGGGTTGCTCCGGTACGGAGTGACCACACCGCGGGGTGTGGCGCAGCTTGGTAGCGCGCCTCGTTCGGGACGAGGAGGTCGCAGGTTCAAATCCTGTCACCCCGACACTGTGTTGAGACAGTACGAAGAAGGCCCTGGTTCTCCGGAACCAGGGCCTTCTGCCTTGCGTGGGGTGTCGGCCGGGGGCGCTCGCGCGTTCGTGAGCAGAAATGGTCGGGTGGCGTGCGGCGACCCGACCATTCCTGCTCACGAAGTGGCCGCGGGCGGGCGCCCCCGCGGGCGCGTCAGACCGACGCGCTCTCCCCCGCAGCCACGAGCCGGCCCTCCGCGTGCAGCCCCGCCACCACGTCGAGCGCCTGGTGCCGGTACCGCGCCTGGGCTGCGCCAGGAGCGACGATCACGCCGTTCGCCCCGGTCGAGGCCACGAGGGCGTTGATCTTCGCCGCGACCTCGTCCGCGGTGCCGTACGCCTGACGCTCGGTCCGTGCCTGGATGAACCGCCGCTCGAGGTCGCTGAACTCGTACGCGCGGGCCTCCTCCATGGACACCGGCTCGGGCTTCGCGCCCTGCCGCATCCGGATGAACGAGATCATGCCCGGGGCACTCTGCTCGTCGATCACGGCGGGGTCCTCGTCGGTGACGACCTGCACGCCGATCAGCGCGTTCGGGGTCTGCCGGAAGCGCGACGGCCGGAAGGAGTCACGGTAGAGCGCGAGCGCGGCCTCGGTGTTGTCCGACGCGAAGTGGTGCGCGAAAGCGAACGAGACGCCGAGGGCACCGGCGACCTGCGCGCTGTACCCGGAGGACCCGAGCAGCCAGAACTCCGGCACGTCTCCGTAGCCCGGCACCGCTTGGATCCTGGCGAGGGGGTTCGAGGGGTCCATCCCGGTGAAGAAGCCGATCAGGTCGGCCAGCCGGTCGGGGAAGTCGTCGACGTCGAGCCGGTCGGTGCGGCGCAGCGCCATCGCGGTCGCGCCGTCGGTGCCCGGGGCACGCCCGAGGCCGAGGTCGACCCGGTCGCCGTAGAGCGCGCGGAGCGTGCCGAACTGCTCCGCGATGACGAGCGGCGCGTGGTTCGGGAGCATGACGCCGCCGGAGCCGATCCGGATGGTGGACGTCGCGGCCCCCACGGCGCTGAGCAGCACCGCCGGCGCGGAGGACGTGATCCCCGGCATGCCGTGGTGCTCGGCGACCCAGAAGCGCTCGTAGCCGAGCTTCTCGGCGTGCACCGCCATGTCGATGGAGCCCTGCAGGGCTTCGGTGTTGGACTGGCCGTACTCGCGGGTCGCCAGGTCGAGGACGGACAGGTGCACGGATGCGTCGCTCATGCAGTCGCCAACGCCACCCGGCCGACGTGCATTCCGCACCGTGTGCGGGCCTGGAGGCGCGGGTCGGCGCCGACCCGCGCCTCCAGTCCGGCAGACCGTCGCGTCTGCACGAGGCGGGCCGGCGGACTCGTCAGTCGCCGTCGAGGCGTCCGCCGGACTCCGTGAGGTAGCAGTTGGCGCACAGCGACTCGTAGGTGACGTCCACGCCGTCGATCGCGACCTGCGACCCGTCGAAGACGAACCGTCCGTCGACCTTCCGGGCGTTGAAGACCGCCTTGCGGCCGCAGCGGCAGATCGTCTTGAGTTCCTCGAGCGAGTGCGCGACCTCGAGCAGGCGGGCGCTGCCGGGGAACGCCTCGGTGCGGAAGTCCGTCCGGATGCCGTACGTGATGACCGGCACCTCGTCGAGGACGGCGATGCGCAGCAGGTCGTCGACCTGGCGGGGCGTGAGGAACTGCGCCTCGTCGACGAGCACGCAGCTGACCGGCCGGACCATGCCGTCGAGCCGGTCCGACTCGGGGTCGGTGGCACCGGCCTCGGTGACGGCCGCGCGGACGTCGGCGTCGGGCGTGAACACGATGTCGACGGTGCGGGTCACCCCGAGGCGCGAGACGATCTCACGGTCGCCCTTGGTGTCGACCGACGGCTTCGCGAGGAGCACCCGGTGACCGCGTTCCTCGTAGTTGTAGGCCGCCTGCAGGAGCCCGGTGCTCTTGCCGCTGTTCATGGCGCCGTAGCGGAAGTAGAGCTTCGCCACTACGCGAGGAACCCGTCCTCGGCCGCACGACGGATGAGGTCGGACTTCTTGGACGCGGGCCGGCCGACCTTGCTGTACTTCTCGCGCACGCGGCGCAGGTAGGTCTTCGCGGTCTCGTACTGCACGTTCATCTGCGCGGCGACCTCGTTCGTCGAGTAGCCCGACACGTACAGGCGCAGCGCTTCCTCTTCGCCGTGGCTGAGCTTCGGCCGCTGGTGCGCGTTCGCCCCGGTCGGCAACGGCCGCCAGTCGCGCTGCGGCGGGGTGTCCCGCGCGACGCCCATGATCTCGCGCGCGACGTCCATGACCTCGCGCATGGGGAGCGACTTCGACAGGAAGGCGGCGGCGCCGGCGGCGAGCGCACGGTCGCGGGACTCGCGGCTGTCGACGCTCGACAGGACGATGACCTTGGCCCCGGCGGCACGGCAGGTGCGCACGCGGGCCTCGATCGAGACGGGTTCCTTGAGCTGGAAGTCGAGGAACACCAGGTCGGTCGGGAAGTTCTCGCTGTGCACCATCTCGAGCCACGTGTGGGCCGTCAGCGCGAGGTCGAAGTCGAACGCGTTCACCGCGATCCAGCTCGACAGGCTGTCCAACAGCACCTCGTGGTCGTCGAGGATCGCCAGCCGCACGCGTCGTGTCCCCGGGTTCGGGACGGCGGGCGCACCATCCGTGATCCGGCTCGGGTCAGTGCTGGTCATACGAGAACCTTAGTGCGAGGGCGGAGGGTCGGACCGCGACGTCCAGATCGGGGAACGTCACGCGGAGGACCGCGAAGTAGGGGTCGAAGGTGCGGTGGATGCCGACGTCGGAATCGGCGACGGCGAGGTCGATCGCGACGGCCACGCCGCGGCCGGTCGCGGGCGGCTGCGCGGTGCCGGTGGTCCGCTCGTCGCCGCTTGCGCCTCCGTCCGAGTCGCCGGTCGCCCCGTCGTCCGTCCCCGTCCGTCGGATCGTGGCGCGGAACCCGGCGGGGTTGACCGTGGAGGCACGCAGTGCGGCCCGCAGGAACGTCCGGACGACGGTGCGCTGGTCGGCGTCGAGGGTGGCGATGAGCCCGTCGGGGTCGTCGACGACGGCGTCGGTGCCCCCGTCGGTGCGGACGGCCTGCTCGAACCAGGTCCGGTCGGCGTCGGCCACCATCGAGCGCCGGATGCCGTCGGCGATCGACCGGGCCCGGGCGCGGTCGGCGTCGGTGATGACCTCGCGCGTGCGGAGCTCGGCGAAGAAGGGTGCGACGTCGCGGGCGAGGATCGTCGAACGGTCCTGCTGCACGCTGGCGTCGATGCCGTCGCGCTCCGCACGCTCGACCGAGTACGACCCGGCACGGATCTGCACGCGCTCGGCGAGCCCGGCGAACGTCCACGCGAACACCGCCGAGGCCGCGGTGAGCACGAGCGTCGGCGCTGCCGCCAGGAACGCCGCGACGCCGATCGGGACGTGGTGCGGGAACGCCCACGCCACGATGCCCCACGAGACCCCGGTGACGACCGCGAGCAGCAGGCCGCCCAGGGCCAGGTCCGTCCAGGGGCGGTACGGCGCCGTCATCACGATGCCGGTCGCGGCGAGCAGGGACATGAAGTCGTTCAGTGCGCTGCGGTCCGGGCCCCACTGGGCGGCGACGCTCGTGATCGTCGCCGCGGCGAGGAGCAGCACGTGCACCACGAAGGCCCAGCGCGGGAACGGTGCGCGGAACGGACTCGACGCGACGAACACGACCGCCCCGGACGCCGCGACGAGCAGCACGGTGAGGGCGCTCAGGGTGGGGCTGCCGACGACGTCCCGGTCGAAGACGGACACGAACAGCGCCCACAGCACGCCGCAGGCGCCGAGCACGATGGCCAGCGGACGGGACCCCATCGCGCCGAGCGGGTCGTACTGCTGCGCGGTGCGGCCGGCGTCGCGGGCGGGGCCGGGGCGCGTCACCGGCCGACCTCGGACCCGGCGTTCGGCACCGGGGTCGTCCCGGTGACCGCGCCGTACGGCACGGACATCATGACGCTCGTCCCCGAGCCCGGCGACGACCACACCTGGACGTCGCCGCCGACCCGGCCGATCCGCTCCCGCACGGACCCGCGCAGGCCCATCCGGTCGGGGCTCGTCGTGGACTCGTCGAAACCGCGGCCGTCGTCGACCACCATGACCGTGCACGCCACCCCGTCGTCGAACACGCTCACCTCGGCCGCGTCGGTGCCCGCGTGCTTCCGGACGTTCGCCAGGCACTGGCCGACGGCACGGAGGATCGCCGTCATCGCCGCCTGGTCCAACCGGACGAGGGCCGCGGGATCACCGGTGACGGTCACCGTGAGTCCGAGCGCCCGGTGGTCGTCGACCATCTGCTCGAACGCGCGCACCGCGGCACCGGGTTCGGCGCGGGCCGGGCGGGCCCCCGGTGCGAGCCACTCCTTGCCCGTGAGCATCGCGACGTCCGCCTCGACCGTGCGGGCGAGCTGCGGGTCCATCGGGCCGTCGGGCGCGAGGGCGATCGCACCGAGGTGGTTGAGGACCGTGTCGTGCAGGATGGCCGCCGCCTCGGCCTCGACCCCGGCGCGGTACGCGGAGACGTGCTCCTCGCGCGCGGAACGGAGCAGCTCGGGCTGCACACGCTCGGAGCGGGCGGTGTTGCGGCTCGTGATGAGCACGAGGGCGATGACGAACGCGAGCGTCACCCACGCGAGCACGAGGGGGTGCGTGGGACCGCCCGCCTGCGCGATCGCGATCGACGTCGCGACCCGACCGACCAGGAACCCGGCGATCGACCACAGTGCCACCCGCCCCGCGACCGCGCCGGCACCGCCCACCAGCACGAGCGGGATGATCGACAGGGAGAGCAGGTACGAGGCGACCCACCCGGCGGGGACCTCGCGTTGCACGACCACGGCGAACCACCACGCGCACACCCCGCCGACGACGAGGAACGCGACGGCCGACCGCCACGTGCCGAACTGCACGTGGACGGCGATCATGCCGAGCATCGGGACCAGCGCCAGCACGGCACCGATCACCCGCACGTCCGGTTCGGCCAGGCGGTAGAGCACCAGGGCGATCGCGGCGGCGGCGAGCGAACCGATCGCCGCGGCGTGGAAGGCCCGCACGGTCGACCACGCGTTCACTCGCGGAGCGAGGTGCGTGGGGATGCCGAGCACGGGTGGGGGTCCTTCCGGACGTGGGGGAACGCCGCCCACGATCCAACCACGGTTGGTGCGACCGTGTACCCCGATTGTCGGAGTGATCGGCGACCCGCTCGATGATACCGGCACGCGGGTGTTCCCGGTGTCCCCCGAACGCGGACCGACGCCCTCGTGCCCGAAGCCCGTCAGAAGAGCGTCGGCACGACCGGTGCAGCGCGTGGGACCAGGCGCTGGTCGAACCCCGGGTCGGCGCGCTTGAGCGGCGAGGACGTCGGACGGGACTGCTCCTCGAACGGCGACGGTCCGGAGATCGCTCCCGCCGGCGTCGCGGGCGCTGCCCCCGGCTCGCTCAGCCGGTTCGAGAACCCCATCGAGCCGGTCGCCGGATCGACGTGGCCGAGCCCCATGCCGTGCGCGCGCAGGATCGGACGGACCCGCTCCGACAACCAGCGCCGGTAGTCCTTCGGCGCGAAGGTGTTGTCGAGGTACATCGACCGGTACCGCTCGACGAGGTCCGGCCGGGTGCGCTGGAGCCACGCGAACCACCAGGGCTTCACGCCGGGACGCAGGTGGAGTGCGGAGTACATGACGCTCGACGCCCCGGCCGCCGCGGCTCGCCCGACGGCGCCGTCGAGGTGGGCCCGGGTGTCGGTGATGTACGGCAGGACGGGCATGAGGAACACGGAGCACGTCAGGCCCGCGTCACGGATGGCCCGGACCGTCGCCAGGCGCGCCGCCGTCGTCGGGGTGCCTGGCTCGACCTGCTGCTGGAGTTCGTCGTCGTAGACCGCGATCGACATCGCCAGGTCGACCGGCACCGACCGCGCGGCCTCGACCAGCAACGGGATGTCGCGGCGCAGCAGGGTGCCCTTCGTCAGGATGCTGAACGGCGTGCCCGAGTCGGCCAGGGCACGGATCACACCGGGCATCAGCCGGTACTTGCCCTCGGCCCGCTGGTACGGGTCGGTGTTCGTGCCGAGCGCGACCGGGTGTCGGTCCCAGCTCGGCTTCGTGAGCTCGCGGTGCAGGACGTCGGCCACGTTGGTCTTCACGACGATCTGCTGGTCGAAGTCCGCTCCCCCGTCGAACTCGAGGTAGGTGTGCGTCGGGCGGGCGAAGCAGTACACGCACGCGTGGCTGCAGCCCCGGTACGGGTTGATCGTCCACCCGTACGTCCCGCTGCCGTCCGCGCTCGGGACGCGGTTCAGCGCGCTCTTGGCCAGGACCTCGTGGAAGGTGACACCCGCGAACTCCGGCGTCGTCACGCTCCGGACGAACCCGCTGTTCGACTCGAGCCCGGGGAGCGCATCGCTCCGCGAGGCATCGATCGCCTGCCCACTCCACCGCATGCAGTCATTCGAACACACGTTCGAACGACACGCAAGCGGGTTCGGCTCAGTGGTGGAGTCCGAGCATCTTCGCCGTGCGCTCGAGCGTCGCGTCGGCGAGCTCCGCGTCAGACCCGAGGTCCTGCCCGTAGGTGGGCACCATCACGCGGACCGCGGATTCCCAGCGGTCCCAGCGGTCCGGGAAGCACTTCCGGAGCAGGCCGAGCATGATCGGCACCGCGGTGGACGCCCCCGGGCTCGCACCGAGCAGGCCGGCGATCGAGCCGTCGGCCGAGGTGATGACCTCGGTGCCGAACTGCAGGACGCCACCCTTGTCCTTGTCGGGCTTGATGACCTGCACGCGCTGTCCGGCGGTGATGCGGTGCCAGTTGCCCGGCTCGGCGCTCGGCATGAAGTCGCGCAGGGCGTCGAACTTCGTCTGCTTCGAGGCGAGGAGCTGCCCGATCAGGTAGCGCACGAGGTCGAAGTTGGAGAACGCGACGCTCAGCATCGGCCGGAGGTTGTGCGGCCGGATCGACTTCACGAGGTCGAAGAGCGAGCCCTGCTTGAGGAACTTCGGGCTGAAGCCCGCGTACGGCCCGAACATGAGCGAGGCGTTGCCGTCGACGATCCGGGTGTCGAGGTGCGGGACGGACATCGGCGGTGCACCGACACTGGCCTTGCCGTAGACCTTCGCCGAGTGCTTCTGCACGACCTCGGGGTCGTCGGTGCGGAGGAACTCGCCGGAGACCGGGAACCCGCCGTACCCGCGGATCTCCGGGATGCCGGACTTCTGCAGCAGGTGGAGGGCCCCGCCCCCGGCGCCGACGAAGACGAACTTCGCCGCGATGCGCTGGGTAGACCGACCGATCTCGTTGCGGACGTCGAGCACCCAGCCCTCGCTGACGGTCGAACGCGTGAGCTTCGTGACCTGGTGCGACGGCTCGAACTCGACACCGTCGATCTCGAGCTGGTCGAAGAGCTGCCGGGTGAGCGACCCGAAGTCCACGTCGGACCCGGCGGCGGAGTAGGTCGCCGCGATCGACTGGTCCTTCTTCCGACCCGGGATGAGCGCGGGCGCCCACTTCCGGATCTGCTGCGGGTCGTCGGAGAACTCGAGCCCGGCGAAGAGCGGGTGGTTCTGCATCGCCTCGTACCGCTTGCGCATGTACTCGACGTTGTCGGCACCCCACACGAACGAGATGTGCGGCGTGGGGTTGATGAAGTTCGACGGTTCCGGCAGGTCACCGGTCTCGACGAGGTGGGCCCAGAACTGGCGCGAGACCTGGAACTGCTCGTTGACGGTCACGGCCTTGCTGATGTCGACACGGCCGTCCGACAGTTCCGGCGTGTAGTTCAGCTCGCAGAGCGCGGAGTGACCCGTCCCGGCGTTGTTCCACGGGTTCGAGCTCTCCTGCGCGACGGTGCCGAGGCGCTCGTAGACGCGGATCTTCCAGGTGGGTTCGAGCCGGTGGATGATGGCGCCGAGGGTGGCGCTCATGATCCCTCCCCCGACCAAGACGACGTCGATGGGGTCCACCTGCTTCACTGCCACCCGACAATGCTAGCGGCGTCGGCTGACAAGCCGGGCCGGGAACGCCAGGAGGCGGGGGGGGGGCGGGGGCCCCCCCCCCCGCGGGGGCCCCGGGGGGGGCCCCCCCCCCCGCCCCCCCCCCCTCCTGGATCGCACAGGGTTACGCAGCGACCGTCCGGCGCGCGACGATCGCCTCGGCGATCTGCACCGCGTTCAGCGCGGCGCCCTTGCGGAGGTTGTCGTTGCTGACGAAGAGCGCGAGTCCGTGCCCCTCGGGTGCGGACTGGTCCGCACGGATGCGGCCGACGAAGGACGGGTCCTGCCCGGCGGCCTGCAGCGGCGTCGGGACGTCGGCGAGCTCGACCCCGGGCGCATCGGCGAGGATCTCGGTCGCACGCTCGGGCGACAGCGGGCGCTCGAACTCGGCGTTGACCGAGATGGAATGGCCCGTGAAGACGGGCACGCGGACGCACGTCCCGGCGACGAGCAGGTCGGGGAGCTCGAGGATCTTGCGGCTCTCGTTGCGGAGCTTCTTCTCCTCGTCGGTCTCGCCCAGCCCGTCGTCGACGATGCTGCCCGCGAGCGGGATGACGTCGAACGCGATCGGGCGGACGTACTTGACCGGGTCGGGGAACGTCACGGCGGAGCCGTCGTGCGTGAGGGCCGCGGTGTCCTGCTCGAGCGCTGCCCGCGCCTGGCCGAGCAGTTCCTCGACGCCGGCGAGCCCGGAACCCGAGACCGCCTGGTAGGTGGTGGCGACGAGGCGACGGAGGCCGGCCTCGGTGTCGAGCACCTTGAGGACCGGCATGATCGCCATCGTCGTGCAGTTCGGGTTCGCGATGATGCCCTTCGGCGCATCGTCGATGGCGTGCGGGTTCACCTCGCTCACGACGAGCGGGACGTCCGGGTCCATGCGCCAGGCGCTGGAGTTGTCGACGACGAGGGCGCCCGCGGCGGCGAACTTCGGCGCGAGTGCCCGCGAGGCGGTGGCGCCGGCCGAGAACAGCGCGATGTCGATGCCCGACGGATCGGCGGTCTCGGAGTCCTCGACGACGATCTGCTCGCCGCGGAACGGCAGCGTGGTGCCGGCGGACCGGGCGCTCGCGAAGAACCGGACGTGGTCGGCCGGGAACGCGCGCTCCTCGAGCAGGCGGCGCATCACGGCGCCGACCTGGCCGGTGGCGCCGACGACGGCGACGGTGAGGGTGCTCATGCGGTGCTCCTGACGGGTCAGCGGCCGGTGCCGGCGTAGACGACGGCCTCGGAGTCGGCGTCGAGGCCGAACGCGTTGTGCACCACGCGCATGGCCTCGTTGAGGGTGTCGGCACGGGTGACGACCGAGATGCGGATCTCCGACGTGGAGATCATCTCGATGTTGATCGACGCCTCGTGCAGGGCGCGGAAGAGCGCCGCCGAGACGCCCGCGTTCGTGCGCATGCCGGCGCCGACCAGGGCGAGCTTGCCGATCTGGTCGTCGTACTGGATGCCCTCGTAGCCGATGTCGGCCTTCGCGACCTCGAGCGCGGTCAGGACGCCCTGGCCCTGGTCCTTCGGCAGCGTGAACGAGATGTCGGTCCGCCCGGTGACGGCCTCGGACACGTTCTGCACGATCATGTCGATGTTCGCACCGGCGCGGGCGACGATCGTGAAGATCTCCGCCGCCTTGCCCGGGGTGTCGGGCACGCCGACGACGGTGATCTTGCCCTCGGAGAGGTCTCCGGCGATGCCGGTGATGATCGGTTCTTCCACGGTTTCCCCCTCTGCAGGGTTGTAGACGATGGTTCCCTCGGCGTTGCTGAAGGAGGAGCGGACGTGCAGGGTGACGCCGTGCCGACGGGCGTACTCGACGGCACGGATGTAGAGGACCTTCGCACCGGATGCTGCGAGTTCGAGCATCTCCTCGCTGGTGATGCGGTCGACCTTCTTGGCCTTCGGAACCACGCGCGGGTCGGCGGTGAAGATGCCGTCCACGTCGGTGTAGATCTCGCAGATGTCGGCGTCGAGCGCCGCGGCGAGGGCGACGGCCGTCGTGTCCGAACCGCCGCGGCCGAGCGTGGTGATCTCGCCGGTCGTGCGGTTGAAGCCCTGGAAGCCGGCGACGATCGCGACGTGCCCGGCGTCGAGTGCCTCGCGCACGCGCTTCGGGGTGACGTCGACGATGCGGGCCTTGCCGTGCTGGGCGTCGGTGAGCATGCCGGCCTGGCTGCCCGTGTACGACGACGCCTCGACCCCGAGGCTCTTGATCGCCATCGCCAGGAGCGCCATGGAGATGCGCTCCCCCGCGGTGAGGAGCATGTCGAGTTCACGTCCGGCGGGGATCGGTGTCACGGAGTGCGCGAGGTCGACGAGCTCGTCGGTGGTGTCGCCCATCGCCGAGACGGCCACGACGACGTCGTTGCCGGCCTTCTTCGTCTGGACGATCCGCTTCGCCACGCGCTTGATGCTCTCGGCGTCCGCGACGGACGATCCACCGAACTTCTGCACGATCAAGGCCACTGGTTGGTACTCCCGGGGACGACGGTTCCGCGACTGTCACGCGGTCTCATGATGGTAGTCGGTGTTTCGAGGATGTTGCGTCAGAGCCGGTACAGACGCAAGGATCCTGCGCGCTGCTCGGCTCCGGCAGGTCAGCCGCCGACGACCCGACGGCCCTCGAACGCGCGGCCGAGCGTGACCTCGTCGGCGTACTCGAGGTCACCGCCGACGGGCAGCCCGGACGCCAGGCGGGTCGTGCGGATGCCCATCGGGACGAGCAGTCGGCTGAGGTACGTCGCCGTGGCCTCGCCCTCGAGGTTGGGGTCGGTGGCGATGATGACCTCGTCCACCGTGCCGTCCGCCAGTCGCGTCATGAGCTGCTGGATGCGCAGGTCGTCCGGGCCGATGCCGTCGATCGGGCTGATCGCGCCGCCGAGCACGTGGTACAGCCCGCGGAACTCGCGCGTCCGTTCGATCGCGGCGACGTCCTTCGCCTCTTCGACGACGCAGATGACCGCCGGCGACCGACGCGGGTCACGGCAGATGCTGCACTGCACGTTCTCGGTGACGTTGCCGCAGATCTCGCAGAAGCGGACCCGCTCCTTGACGTCCGCCAGGAGCTCGGACAACCGGGTGGGGTCGAACGACTCGGTCTGGAGGATGTGGAACGCGATGCGCTGCGCCGACTTCGGTCCGATGCCGGGGAGGCGACCGAACTCGTCGATGAGGTCCTGCACGATGCCGTCGTACATCAGGCGCCTTCCTCGTGGAGGGAGGTCTCCTCGATGAACTGGGCGTTCAGGATCTCACGGACGACGGCCTCGCCGTAGCGGCCCGCGACGGGGGTCCGGCGGACCTGCGGTGCGGGTGCGGCGGGTCGCTGGGCCGGTGCCGGGCGCTGCTGGCTCGGCGCGGGGGCGGCGGGCTGCTGCGGTGCGGCGGACTGCTGCGAGTCCGAGTAGGGGTCGCCGTCGCCGTACGGGTCGTCGTCGAGCGGGTAGTCGTCGACGGGGACGTCCGGGCTGCCGCCCGGTGCGGCGGCCGGACCGCCGGACGGTGCGGTGGTCGGACCGGTGGACGGCTCGGCGCCCGGGCCGCGGTCGGCGTCGGTGTCCGGAATGCCGGGAGGCGCGGCCTGCGTCGACGGGGTCGCCTGCGGTGCGGGGGCGCCCAGCGAGGACGCGGGGCGCAGCTGTGCCGCGAGGGCCGCGTCCACCGTCGGGTCGGACGTGGTCGGGACGGGAGCGACGGGCTCGCCGGTGTCGGTGGTGCCGAACGGGGCCGACCACGAGCGCTCGGCCCCGGCGGTGGGATCCGCGGCGGGGATCGTGGCGACGGCCCACTCGGTGACCGGGGCGCCGGTGGGCTCCGGGGCGGGGGTGGGCTCCGCGGCGGGGGTGGGTGCAGGGCGGGACTGCGTCGGGCGCTGGTCTCCCTGCGCGGGCGCCGCGTCCGGCCGTGCCGGAGCCGGTGCCGATGCCGATGCCGATGCCGATGCCGGCGACGGTGCTGGTGCCGCGTGCTCCGACGGTGCCGTCTCGTGCGCGGCGGACTCAGGCGCCGAGGGTGCTCCGGTGGCGGATGCGCCCCCGCCGGACTCCTGGGCAGCGGACCGGTCGGCGGAGTCCTCAGCCGCCGGCCGCCCGGCGGACCCGTGCGGCTCGGCCGTCGTCGGCTCCGGACGTGCGGGAGCGGCCGGAGCCGTCTCGGCGGACCGGTCGGCACCGGGCCGTGCAGCACCCGCAGCACCGGCAGCACCCGCAGCGTCAGGGGCAGGCGCGGCACTCGGCGCCGGCTGCGCGGCCCCCTGCGGCGGCTGGGCCCCGGGCTGCTGCGGCGGTCGCTGCTGCCCCGGCCCACCGGGACCACGGGCGACGAACTTCACACGGAGCCCGAGCACGTCGACGATCGCGGCCCGCAGGAGCTCGCTGACGCTGGCGTTCGGGTCGGACATCTCCTTGAACGAGGCGACGTCCTGCTGGCTCGGGAACGTGAGGGTGAGGACGTCGTCGCGCAGCGCCGTGACCTGCGCCGTGACGACCACGGACCACGCCGAACGCTTCTGCCGCTGGACGTGCTCGACGATCTGCGGCCAGGAGTCGCGGAGCTGCTGGAACCCGACGGCGCCGATGGGACGCACGGCCGGCTCGTCGCCCGCAGTCGTGCCCTGGCCGGTCGAGGACGCGTTCGCAGCTCCCGCGGCGGGCGTCGGCGTGGCTCCGGGTGCCGGCGTGGACCTGGGTCCGCTCGACGGCGCCTCGGGTGCGCTCGGCACCGCGGCGGCCCACGAGGCAGCGGCATCCCGAGCGGTGGCACCGGGGTCGGTCGACGTCGGGGCCGGGGTGGCGGCCGGTTCGGCGGCGGCCGGAGCAGGAGCCGGCGTCGGCGTCTGGGCCTGGGCCTGGGCCGGAGCCGCGGGGGCCTGGGCCGCCCGAGGAGCGGGTGCCGCCGGCTGCGTGCTCGGCGCGGGGGCGGTGGTCGACCCCGCGGCCGGGAGCGACTCCGGCCCGGCCTGGTGCCCGCCGGCGTCCCCGACACCGATGCGTCGCTCGAGTCGCTCGACCCGGGCGAGGGCACCGCGCTGGGTGTCGTCGGCCTCGGGCACGAGCATCCGCGCCGTCATGAGTTCGAGGTGCAGCCGCGGCGAGGTCGCCCCGGTCATGTCCGTCAGCGCCCGGTTCGCGATGTCCGCCGCACGCGAGAGCCCGGTCGCACCGAAGACACCGGCCTGCCGGGTCATCGTGTCGAGCTCTTCCGGCGAGACGCCCCGGAGGACGGCCGCGGCGCTCTCGTTGGTCGCGGCCACGACGATGAGGTCACGGAGGCGCTCGAGGAGGTCCTCGACGAAGCGACGAGGGTCCTGCCCGGTCTGCACGACCCGGTCGATGGCGGCGAACGCCGATGCCGGGTCGGCCACGGCGAGCGCGTCGACCACGTCGTCGAGCAGTGCGGCGTCGGTGTAGCCGAGGAGCGCGACGGCCCGCTCGTACGCGATCGCCCCGTCCTCGCTGCCGGCCATGAGCTGGTCGAGCAGCGACAGGGTGTCACGGACGGAACCACCGCCGGCGCGGACGACCAGGGGCAGCACGCCGGGCGCGACCGAGACCGATTCCTGCTGGCAGAGCTGCTCGACGTACTCGAGCATCGCGGCCGGCGGGACGAGGCGGAACGGGTAGTGGTGGGTGCGCGAGCGGATCGTGCCGATGACCTTCTCGGGCTCGGTCGTCGCGAAGATGAACTTGACGTGCTCCGGCGGTTCCTCGACCAGCTTGAGCAGCGCGTTGAAGCCCTGCGGCGTCACCATGTGCGCCTCGTCGAGGATGAAGATCTTGTAGCGGTCGCGAGCCGGGGCGAACACGGCGCGGTCGCGCAGGTCACGGGCGTCGTCGACACCGTTGTGGCTGGCGGCGTCGATCTCGATCACGTCGAGCGATCCCCCGCCGCCGCGTGCCAGTTCGACGCAGCTCGGGCAGACGCCGCACGGGGTGTCGGTGGGGCCTTCGGCGCAGTTCAGGCAGCGCGCGAGGATGCGCGCGGACGTCGTCTTGCCGCAGCCGCGCGGCCCGCTGAACAGGTAGGCGTGGTTGACCCGGTTCGTGCGCAGGGCCGTCCGGAGGGGATCGGTGACCTGCGACTGTCCGATCAGCTCGGCGAAGTTCTCGGGCCGGTAACGGCGATACAGGGCGGTGACCACGCCCCAAGGGTAGCCGGGACGACCGACACCCGATGGTCGGACCGGACCGCCTGTGGGAAGTGGGCGGCGGGCGCGTGACGAACCGCGCCTCCCGTCCGTGCAGACGACGGGACGGGAGGCGCGGTTCGTGCGTGCGACGGACTCAGACGCGTCCGCGGCGGCGGAGGCCGCGGGCGAGCCGCGACAGGCCCAGCAGGAGGAAGCCGAGCACCACCAGGCCACCCGCTGCCCCGGCGAGCGGGGCCACGTCGGCACCGGTGAACGCGAGCCCGCCGGACCCGGAACCGGTCCCGCTCCCGCTCCCGGACCCGTTGCCGCCGGTCCCGGGCGCGCCCGGCGTCCCGGGCGCACCGGGCGTTCCGGGTGTCCCAGGCGTCCCAGGCGTTCCGGGCGTCCCCGGCGTGCCGGGGCCACCCGGCACCGCGGCGTCGACCACGACCGCGACCGACTGCACGGCCGACGTCGCACCCGCCACCGTCTGCGTCACGCGGATCGTGTGCTGCCCGACCGCCAGTCGCAGGACGACCGACCAGGTGCCGTCCTCGGCCGCCGTCGTCGTGACGGGCGTGCCGTCGTCGGCGACGACCGTGACGGTCGCTCCCGGCTCGGCGGTCCCGGTGACCCGCCAGTCGACGGTCCCGGCGGCCGAGGCCGTCTGGTGCGCGCCCGGCGTGGGCGAGGTGACCGCGAGCGGCTCCACCGCGTCGACCACGATCGGGACCGGCTGCGAGACCGTCGTCGTGCCGTTGACGGACTGCGACGCCTCGATGGTCCACTCCCCCTCGGGGACGCGGTCGAACGTGACGCTCCAGTCACCGTCGGCGTCCGCGGTCGTGGTGCGGACCTGCCCGTTCGACAGGCGCACCGTGACGAGCGCTCCCGGTGTGGCGTGCCCGGTCACGGTGAAGCTGCCGGTGTCGCCGGTGCCCGTCGCGGGGATGAGCTGGCCGGGGACCGGGCTCGTGATGGTCACGTCGGTCGGCTGGGCGACCACGACCCGCACGGTGCTCGTCACCGGGTCGGAGGTCACGCCGCCGACGGTCTCGGTGACCGACACGGTGTGGGTGCCCGGCGGGACCCGGGTGACGGTGACGGTCCACGAACCGTCACCACCCGCGGTCGTCGTCGCGGTCCGGCCGTCGATGTCGACGGAGACCGTGGCGCCCGGCTCGGCGGTGCCGCTGACCGGGATCGACGTCGTGGCACCGGTGGTCGGGACGACCTGGCCGTCGGTCGGGCTGGTGACCCGGACCGGTGCGGCCGCGGCGACGGAGAACCCGACCTGCGGGGCGTTCGTCGTCGTCCCGCCGACCGTCTGCGCGGCGGTGATCGTGTGCGGGCCGGTGCCGACGTCCGGCACGGTGACGGCCCACTCGCCGTCGCCGTCCGCCGTCGTCGTGACCGGGGCCCCGCCGTCGACGCGGACCGAGACGGCCGCGTTCGGGGCGGAGACACCGGTGACCCGGACGTCCGTGGAGCCGCCGAGCACGCGGTAGGCGGTGCCGTTCTCCGGGGAGGTGACGATGATCGCGTCCACCGCGGCGACCTCCACCGTCAGGTCGCGCTCGATCGGCGACGACGTCGTGCCGTTCACGACCTGCGTGACGACGATCGTGTGGTCGCCGGCGTCGAGACCGGTGAGCTCGGTCGACCAGCGGCCGTCCGGGCCGACCGGGACCTGGACGGGGTCGCCGTCGTCGGTCACGATCCGCACGGTGCCGCCGGGCTGCCCCTGGCCGCTGACCGGGACGCTCGCGGTGGTGGTGCCGGCCGGCACGGTCACGGTGTCGCCGTCCGCCGGCGTGTCGACCGTCAGCGCCGCACCCGCGGCGACCGTGAACGTCGTCGAGACCGGCGCCGAGGTCGATCCCGCGACCGTCTGGGTGGCACGGACGGTGTGCTCGCCGGTGCCGAGGCCCTCGAGGTCGACGGACCAGGTGCCGGCGGCGGTCGCCGTCACGGTCCGGGGGTCGCCCCCGTCGACCGCCACCCGGACGGTCGCCAGCGGCTCGGCGGCGCCGTTCGCGGTCACGGTCGCGATCGAGTCCTGCTGCGCGACGCGCACGGTCGATCCGTTCGCCGGGGTGGCGATCGTGATCGGGTCCGCGACGAGCACCCGGATGCCGACGGTGACCGGGGCGGAGACGGTGTCACCGATCCGCTGCGTGACGCTGACCGTCGGGGTGCCGGCGGGCACGTCGGGCACCGAGACGCTCCAGTCGCCGTCGGTGTCCGCGGTGGTGGACTCGCTGCGTCCGCCGCCGAGGTCGACCACGACGGTCGCACCGGACTCCGCGGTCCCGCTGACGTCGACCGTGGTGGTCGCGCCCTCGCCGGCGACGGTGTACTCCTGGCCTGCCGTCGGTTCGGCGATCTCGACCGGGGCTCCGGCCTCGATCTCGAAGGCCGACTCGACCGGGGTGGTGGACGTGGACCCGTCGACCGTCTGCGTGACGCTGACGTCGTGCGTGCCGACGCCGAGGTCCGGCACGTCGACGCTCCACGCGCCGTCGTCACCGGCGGTGACCTCGACGGGGTCGCGGTCGTCGACGGTGACCGTGACGGTGGCGCCCGGCTGGGCGTCACCGGCGATCGTCACCGTGGTGGTGGCGTCGCCGTCCGCGACGG
The DNA here is from genome assembly GCF_037144815.1 of Curtobacterium sp. USHLN213. Lineage (NCBI taxonomy): Bacteria > Bacillati > Actinomycetota > Actinomycetes > Micrococcales > Microbacteriaceae > Curtobacterium > Curtobacterium sp. USHLN213. The sequence goes on from NZ_JBBCYQ010000012.1 coordinate 52,450, forward strand.
TGATCGGGTCCTCGCCGGGCTGGCGGACGGTCAGGTCGGCCGCGGCGACGACGGACACCGGTCGTGCGACCGCCGCGCTCGTCGTCCCGTTCACGGCCTGGGTGACCTCCGCCGTCCACGAGCCGGTGGGCACGTCCTCGACCGTCGTGGCCCAGTCCCCGTCGTCGTCGACCCGTGCCGTCGCGGTCCCGCCGTCACCGAGGTCGACCGTGACGGTCGCCCCGGGCTGGCCGGTGCCGGCGAACCGCACGTCGGTCGTGGCGTCGTCGTCGGCCACCGTCACGGAGGTGGCCCCGGCCGGGGTCGTCACCGTGAGCGGCGCACCGGCGCGGACCGACACCGCCGCGGTGACGGGTGCCGACGTCTGCCCGCCGACGACCTGCGTCGCGCGGACCGTGTAGTCGCCGACCGGGACGTCCGCGAACGTCGTCTCCCAGGCGCCGTCGGCAGCGGCGGTCACCTCGTCGGAGTCGCCGTTCGACAGCGTCACCGTGACGGTGGCCCCGCCCTGTGCCCGTCCCGCGGCCCGCACGTCGGCCGTGCCGGCCGCGTCGGCGACCGTCAGGACGGCGCCGTTCGTCGGAGCGGTCAGGGAGAGCGCGGTCCCGGCACGGACGGTGACGGTCTGTGCGGGACTGGAGGCGCTGGTCCCGCCGACCGTCTGGGTCGCGGTGAGCGTCGGGTCACCGACACCGACCCCGCCGAACGTGACCGTCCAGTCGCCGTCGCCGTCCGCGGTGGTGGTCGCCTCGTCGTCGCCGAGTCGCACCGTGACCGGAGCGTTCGGCTCGGCCGTCCCGGTGACCGTGACGTCACGCGTCGCGTCGGCATCCGGGACGAGCAGCACGGCGTCGGCGGCCGGGGTCGTCACCGTGACCGCGTCCGCGGCCTCGATCGTGACGGTGCGCGTCGCCGGGTCGGAGACCGCCGGGGACGAGACCGTCCCGGGCAGCGTCTGCGTCACCGACACCGGGTGCTCGCCGACCGCGAGGTCCGGGAAGGTCACCGACCAGGTGCCGTCCGGGGCGACCGTCGTCCGCTGGTCGTCCTCGCCGGTCGTGCTCGCGGTCACCGCGGCGCCGGGCTGGCCGGTGCCGGAGACCGTCACGTCACGTCGGACGTCGTCGCCCGCGACCGTGATCGGCGCCGTGCCGGGGGTGGTGATCGCGAGCTGCGCGGCCGTGACGACCTGGAACGTGGTCGGGATCGCGGTGGTGACCACGCCCTCGACGCTCTGGCTCGCGTTCACCGTGTACGTGCCGGTGGGTGCGAGACCGGTGGCGTCGACGCTCCACACGCCGTCGCCGTCGGCCGTGGTGGTGAACTGCGTGTCCGGGCCGAGCGAGACCGTGATGTCCGCGTCCGGCTCCGAGGTGCCGGAGATCGGGACGGTCGCGGTCGCGTCGCCGTCGACGACGACGAAGCGCGAACCGACGGCCGGCGAGTCGATCGCGACGGCGGTCCCCGGCACGACGGTGAAGTCGCGCGTCACCGTGGGTCCGGTCGTGCCGTTCACGGTCTGCACGGCGGTGACGGTGTGGTCGCCGATGCCGAGCTGCGTCGGGTCGGTCGCCCAGTTGCCGGAGCCGTCGGCGACCACGTCGACCGGGTCGCCGTCGTCGACCGTGACCCGCACGCTCGCACCCGGCTCGGCGGTACCGCGCACGACGACGCCGATCTGGCCGCCCGCTCCCGCGGGGACCTCCTGCGCGTCCGTGGGCGACTCGATCACCAGGTCGTCGGCGACGGCGATCGCGAAGTCCCGGTCGACGGCTGCGGACGTCTGCCCGCCGACCGTCTGCGTGACGCTCGCGGTGTGGTCGCCCGTGCCGACGTCCGGCAGGGTCACCGACCACGCACCGTCGTCGTCGGCGGTGGTGGTGACCGGGTCGCCCGTCCCGTCGAGGACGACGCTGATGCCGGCGCCCGGCTGCGCGGTGCCCGAGACGACGACGTCGATCGTCGAATCGTCGGTCGCGACGTCGGTCGTGCTGTCCTGGGTCGGCGAGGTCACGGCGAGCGCCGCTCCGGCGACGACCGTCACGACCTGGCGGACCGCCGGCGAGGTGGTCCCGCCCACGGTCTGCGTCGCCTGGATCGTGTACCGGCCGACCGGGACGTCCTGGACCGTGGCGGTCCAGTCCCCGTCGCCGTTCGCGGTCGCGGTGGCGGTCAGCCCGCCGCCGAGCGAGATCGCGACGTCGGCGCCGGGCTCGGCGGTGCCGGTCACGTCGAGGTCGGTCGTCGTGTCCGCGTCGAGCACGGTGACGGTGGCACCGGGTGCCGGGGCGGTGATCGCGATCGGGTCACCGGCGGCGACGGTGAAGTCGCTCGTCACGGGGCCGGAGGTCGTCCCGCCCACGGTCTGCCGAGCGGTCGCGGTGCGGTCGCCGACCGGGACGCCCTGGAAGGTCGCCTCCCAGTCGCCGTCGCCGGTCGCGGTCACCGTCGCGGTGAAGGACCCGCCGATGCCGACCGTGACCTGCGCGTTCGGTGCGGCGGTGCCGGACACCGTGACGGGCGTGGTCGAGGTCGGGTCCGCGACGGTGATCGTGCTGCCGTCCTCTGGCGCGTCGATCGTCAGCGCCGGGGCGGCCGTGACCGTGAAGGAACGTGTCACGGGGGCACTCGTCGAGGACCCGACGGTCTGCGTCACCTGGGCGGAGTACGACCCCGCGGGGACACCCGTCACCGTCGTCGACCAGGTACCGCCGGCGTTCGCCGTGGTCGTGGCCGTGCGGCCGCCACCGAGGTCGACGTCGACCCGGGCGCCGGGCTGCGCCGAACCGGAGAACGGCACGTCGCGGGTGGTCCCGGCGAGCGGGAAGTCCTGGCCGGCCGTCGGGCTGTCGACCGTGAGGCCGGCTGCGGCGACGACCCGGAAGGCCCGGGTCACGGGCGCCGAGGTGGTGTCCCCGACGGTCTGCGTCACGCTCGCGGTCGGTTCGCCGATCGGGACGTTCGGCACCGTGGTGCTCCACGCGCCGCTCGCGTTCGCCGTGCCGGTCGCGGTGAGGCCGCCGCCGAGGTCGACGTCGATGCGGGCGTTCGCGGTCGCGGTGCCGGTCAGGGTCACCGGCGCGGTGGTGCCGGTGGTCGTGAAGGTCTGCCCCGCGGTCGGCGTCGAGATGGTCAGGGCCTGCTGCGCGACGACCGAGAACTGCTGCGTGGCCGAGCCCGCCGCTGCTCCCCCGACGGTCTGGGTCGCGGTCGCGGTGTACGAGCCGGTGGGCACGTTCGCCACCGAGGTGGTCCACGTCCCGTTGGCCGCCACGGTCGCGGTGCCCGTCCGGCCGCCGCCGAGGGTCACGGCGATCGTGGCTCCGGGTTCGCCGGCGCCACTGACGGTGACGCTGCGGGTGGAGGACGCCGTCGGCACGCTGAACACCTGGTTCGCGGTCGGTGCCGTGATCGTCGGCGCGACGAAGGCCGACGCCCGCACGGTCGACGTGGCGAGGTCGACGGTGGCGACGTTCGCCCCCGGCAGGATCGACAGCCGCAGGGCGTGCACGCTCCGCGAGCCGGGGTCGTACCCGCGGCCGTCGCGGAACCCGGTCGTGGTGTCCTGCGCGTTGACGGTGAGGTCGACGACCTGGCGGAGGAGCAGGACGACCGGCGACAGCAGCGTCGCCACGGCTGTGGTCGTGGTGGTCAGGGTGGTGCCGAGCTGCGTGAGGGCGGTCCCGCCGATGATCGGCCGGAGCGCGGTCTGCAGGGTCGGGACGACGATGCCGGAGACGACCGGCGCGAGCACGGTGCCGAGGGGCAGCGGCAGGCCGACGAGGCTCCCCGATGCGGTGACGGTCGGGTTCGCCGTCGCGGTGCCGGCCAGCGCGCCGAGGGTCGTGTCGACCTGCAGACCGATCGCGGCCGCCGACTGCCCGAGGACGGTGGCGTTGGTGGCGATGTTCACGCGCACCGCCGTGGAGTTGATCGTGTTGACCACCGCCGTCTGCAGCGTGGTGGGCAGCTGCGTGCCGAGGATCGTGGCGATGCTCTGGTTGATCGAGTCCACCGCGACCGTCGTCAGCACCGGGGTGTTCGCGGGCTGGCCGTTGAGGGCCGTGAGCTTGTCGAGGTCCACCGTGATCGTCCCGGTCGCCGGGACGATCGTCACGGCGCCGTCCGTCAGCGGCTGCTGGAGGACCTGGGTGAGGGTGCCGTCGAGGTTGAGGTCCACGTTCGCGGTGATGGTGGTGCCGCTCACGTTCACCGTGCCGAGCAGCGCCTGGCGGAGGAGCGTCTGGATCTGGCCGGACACCGCTGCGGTGGTGCCCTGCAGCGCTCCCCCGGTGCCGAAGACGCCGTTCACCGAACCCGACACCGTGCGGAGCTCGTCGCGGAGCGAGGTCGTCAGCCCCTGGACGGCGGGGCTCGTCAGCGTGAGGTCGGCTCCGGCGATCCGGTAGTCGCTCGTGGTGCTGACCGTCGCGCCGCGCGTCGCGGACAGGGTCGAGGCGAGCGCCCCGACACGCAGCTGCGCGTTCGAGAGCACCGTCGTGTCGGCACCGACCCGGCTGAAGAGCGGGTTGAGGTCGAGCGTCGACGCCCCGGTGCCGATCCCGGTCCCGACGCCGATGCCGCCGTCGTTCGTCAGGAGGCCGGAGGACGCCGTCGCACCGTTCGCCGAGGTCGTCGCGTACTGGCCGGCCACCCCGAGGGTGAGGATGCCGTTCGCCCCGAGCAGGTCGATGTCGTTGCCGAGGTCCACCCCCACGGTGTTCAGGGCCTCGACGTTGAGCGGCTGGTTCGTCGTCCCGCCGCCGGTCGTCGCACCGCGTGCGGAGTAGGCGCCGCCGAGCTGGGCGATGCCGTCGACGTCCACGATGCCCGAGCCGCTGAGCAGGAGCCCCTCGGCCTCGGAGACGTCGGTCTGTGCAGCCGCAGCGGGTTGGATCGCCACGGTGGCGGCGAGGAGCGCCGTCACCGTGGCGATGACGCCGCCGCGCAGGAGGAGACGCCGATCGTCCGATGCTCGTCGTCGAGCTCGGCCGCCAGCACCGAAGATCCGTCGTGTCCAGTCGCCCGCCGTCGTGGGTACACGGGTACCCCGCAGCGACACGTGCCTGCGCATGCGTGTCTCTTTTCCTGGCGAGCGCGCTCGCCACCTGATCCGGAACTCCCCCGCTGGTGAGGCGGTGGAGCGTCAGGAGCCCTGGTTGGGGGTTCCTGAGGGCGATCTTTGCACACGATCAGGTTGCTGTCCGCAACCCGTTACGAAAGAGACACCGGGCGCACGAAAAGACTCCTCACGCACCCGCACCGGGACAGACACAGCCCCGGTTACCCTCTCCCGGGAACGGAAAAGACTCCTCACGCACCCGCCAGAGCCCGGTTACCCTTGCTGCGTTTCCGCCCTGGGGGAGTTGGCCTGGATGGCGTCACGTGAGGAGCCGCCGAGAAGTCTACCGGACGCGACGGGCAAGATCGGACACATGAAGATCGCCATCGCCGGAGGCCACGGCCAGATCGCCCTCCTCCTCGCCCGCCAGATCACCGACGCCGGCCACGACGCGGTCGCCATCGTCCGCAACCCCGCGCACGTCACCGACGTGGAGCAGCAGGGCGGACGGGCGATCGTCGCGGACCTCGAGCAGCTCGACGACGACGAACTCGGGCTCCGGCTGCGCGGGGTCGACGCGGTGGTGTTCGCCGCCGGGGCCGGTCCGGGGAGCGGCGCCGAGCGGAAGCTCTCGGTCGACCGGGACGGGGCGATCCTCCTGGCGGACGCGGCCGAGCGCGCCGGCATCCGCCGCTACGTGATGATCTCGGCGATGGCGGCGGACTCGTACGATCCCGAGCGTGCGGTCGTGCCCGCTCGGTCCGAGGCCGACGTCTTCCAGGTGTACCTCCGTGCGAAGGCCGAGGCGGACGCGAACCTGCGGGCGCGGAGCCTCCGGTGGACGATCGTCCGACCCGGGGGTCTGCTCGACACGCCGCCCCAGGGCACGGTCGACGTCGGCGCCACGGTCCCCCGCGGCACGATCCCACGCTCGGACGTCGCGGCGGTGGTGCTCCACGCGCTCCTCGACGACACCGCGGTCGGCGTGCAGTTCGAGGTCACGAGCGGCGACACCCCGATCCCCGCGGCGGTCGCGTCGCTCGGCTGACGCCCAGACGGCAGCGGCGTCGAACCACGGATCCGACATCGAACCGGGCGACGACGGTGGTTCGACGTCGGATTCGTGGTTCGATCGCGGCGCCGTGCCCGTCGCAAGCGCGCCGCCCGCGCCGCGCCCGCGCGGCGCCGCGCCGCGCGTCAGAGCGCGACCGCAGCCGACTGCCGGGCGATCTCCAGTTCCTCGTTCGTCGGGATCACGAGCACCGCGACGCGCGACGTGTCCGTGGAGATGAGCCGCGCCTCCCGAGATGCCAACTCGTTGCGGTCCGCATCGATCTCGATGCCCAGGTGCTCGAGCCCCGCGAGCACGCGCCGGCGCAGGAGCGCGTTGTTCTCGCCGACGCCCGCGGTGAAGACCACCGCGTCCAGCCCGCCGAGCTGCGCCGTGTAGGCGCCGACGTACCGACGGATCCGGTGCCGGTACACGGCGAGCGCTGCCTCGGCGACCTCGTCGCCGTGCAGCGCCGCGTCCTGCACGTCGCGCATGTCCCCGTTGCCGGTCAGGCCGAGCAGCCCGGACTCCTTGTTGAGCATGGTGTCGAGCTCGTCGAAGGAGAGCCCGGCCTCGCGGTGGAGGTGGATGAGGACCGCGGGGTCGAGGTCTCCGGAGCGGGTGCCCATCACGAGACCCTCGAGCGGGGTGAGGCCCATCGAGGTCTCGATCGAGCGTCCACCGTCGATCGCCGCGGCGGACGCCCCGTTGCCGAGGTGCAGCACGATCGTCTTGAGCTCAGCGAGCGGACGGCCGAGGAACTCTGCCGCCTGCTCGGACACGTACTTGTGGCTCGTCCCGTGCATGCCGTAGCGGCGGATCGCGTACTTCGCGGCGAGGTCGGCCGGGATCGCGTACGTGTAGGCGTGCGGCGGCATCGTCTGGTGGAACGCGGTGTCGAACACGGCGACCTGCGGCACGTCCGAGAAGACCTGCTTCGCGGCGCGGATGCCCTCGAGGTTCGCCGGGTTGTGCAGCGGCGCGAGGCTGTTCAGCGCCTCGATCTGCCGCTCGACCTCGTCCGTCACCACGGTGGCCCGGTCGAAGGTGGTGCCGCCGTGCACGACACGGTGGCCGACCACGGCGGGCGGGTGCTCGTCGAAGGACGGCCCGACCTTCGCGAAGGCGTCGATCATGGCCTGGAAGCCGGCCGCGTGGTCGGCCACCGGGGTCGAGTCGTTCGACGAGGACTCCCCCGTGAGCGCGTTGGTGTGCTTCCATGCCCCCGTCGACTCGCCGATGCGTTCGACGAGCCCGGAGGCGAGCGTGCGCTCCCCCTCGAGCTCGATGAGCTGGTACTTGAACGAACTCGATCCGGAGTTCACGACGAGGGCTGCGGTCACGGGATGGGTCACTTTCTCGGTCGGACGGGAGGCGCGGTGCGGGTCGCGCGGGTCAGCCCGCGTCGGTCGCGGTGCCGGCCTGGATCGCGGTGATCGCGACGGTGTTGACGATGTCGCCGACGAGCGCACCGCGGGAGAGGTCGTTGATCGGCTTGCGCAGGCCCTGCAGGACCGGGCCGATCGCCACGGCACCGGCCGAGCGCTGCACGGCCTTGTACGTGTTGTTGCCCGTGTTGAGGTCGGGGAAGATGAACACCGTGGCGCGACCCGCGACGGGCGAGTCCGGCATCTTCGTCGACGCGACCGTCGGGTCGGCGGCGGCGTCGTACTGGATCGGCCCCTCGACGAGCAGGTCCGGGCGGCGCTCGCGCACGAAGGCGGTGCCGGCGCGGACCTTGTCGACGTCCGCTCCCGAGCCGCTGTCGCCCGTCGAGTAGCTGAGCATCGCCACGCGCGGGTCGATGCCGAACTGCGTCGCGGTCTCGGCGGACGAGATCGCGATGTCCGCGAGCTGCTCGCTCGTCGGGTCGGGGATGACCGCGCAGTCGCCGTAGACGAGGACCCGGTCGGCGAGGGCCATCAGGAAGACGCTCGACACGATCGAGGTGTCCGGCCGGGTCTTGATGATCTCGAACGACGGCCGGATCGTGTGCGCCGTCGTGTGCTTCGCGCCGGAGACCATGCCGTCGGCGAGCCCGAGCTGCACCATCATCGTGCCGAAGTAGGACACGTCGGTCACGGTGTCGCGGGCGAGCTCGATCGACATGCCCTTGTGCGCCCGGAGGCGGGTGTACTCCTCGGCGAAACGCTCGCGGAGCTCGGGGTCGAACGGGGACACGAGCTGCGCGGCGTCGAGGTCGAGGCCGAGCTCGGTCGCCCGGGTCCGGATCGCGGCGGGGTCGCCGAGGATCGTGAGCTCGCACACCTGACGCTGCAGGAGCGTGGACGCGGCACGGAGGATGCGGTCGTCCTCGCCCTCGGGCAGGACGATGCGCTTGCCGTACCCGCGGGCCCGGTCGAGCAGTCCGTGCTCGAACATGAGCGGCGTCACGACCCCGGAGGGCGTGAGCTGCAGGCGGTCCCGCAGGGCGTCGGCGTCGACGTGCTGCTCGAACAGCGCGAGCGCGAGGTCGGCCTTGCGGGGCGAGTCCGCCGCGAGGCGTCCGCGGGTCTGGGTGATGCGGAGCGCGGTGTCGTAGGTGCCGAGGTCGTTCTGCGCGATCGGCAGCGAGCTCGACAACCCCTCGAGCAGGCGGGAGATCTGCGGTGCCGTCTCGAACCCGCCGTTGAGGATCACCCCGGCGAGGCTCGGGAAGGTCTCCGACTGGTTCGCGAGGAGCGTCGCGATGAGGACGTCGCTGCGGTCCCCCGGGACGACGACGATCCCGCCCTCGATCAGGCGCGGCAGGACGTTCTCCATGCTCATGCCGGCGACGACGGTGCCGAGGGCCTCGCGGTCGAGCAGCGCTTCGTCGCCGCGCACCAGGGTCGCCCCGGTGGCCTCGAGCAGGGCGCGGACGGTCGGGGCGACGAGGACGCGGTCCTCGGGGATGGCCCACACGGGCAGGTCGGGGTGGTCGTCGCTGACCGCCTGCCGGACGCTCGACACGACCGACGGCAGGGCATCGGGGTCGGCACGGTTCACGACGATGCCGAACAGCTGGGCGTGCGCGGCGCGGAGCTCGCTCGTCGTGACGTCGGCGACCTGGGCCATGTCCTCGGGGGTGCGGGCACCGCGTTCGGCGGCGTCGCGGCCACCGAGCACGAGCAGCACCGGAGCGCCCAGGTTGACCGCGACCTTGGCGTTGAACGACAGCTCCGTCGGGCTGCCGACGTCGGTGTAGTCCGACCCGAGCACCACGACCGCGTCGCACTGCCGCTCGACCTGGGCGAAGCGGGTGACGATCGTCGCGAGCGCCGCGTCCGGGTCGGCGTGCACGTCGTCGTAGGTGACGCCGACCGCGTCGTCGTAGGAGATGCCGACCGCGGTGTGCTGCAGCAGGAGCTCGAGCACGTAGTCCGGCTCGTCGACGGAGCGGGCGACCGGTCGGAACACCCCGACCCGTCCGACCGAGCGTGCGAGGGTCTCGAGGACACCGAGGGCGACGGTGCTCTTGCCCGTGTGTCCTTCTGCTGACGTGATGTAGATGCGGGTCGACACGCGTCCAGGGTAGTCGGCGCACACGGCACGACATCTGGGAGCCCCGGCACTTCCGACACGCGGTCGTGAGCACTCCGGAGAACCTGTACCATTGGGTGTCGTCGTCGGAAGACGGCGCCAGGAGAATTCGCCTAGTGGCCTATGGCGCACGCTTGGAAAGCGTGTTGGGTGCAAGCCCTCGGGGGTTCGAATCCCCCATTCTCCGCCACCAGTCCGGAAGCCCCGGGAACCGATCGGTTCCCGGGGCTTCCGTCGTCCGGGGCGCTCCAGCGCACTCCGGACAGGACGGTCCCCCACCCGGCGGACCCCGCCGAACCCCGTTCGCCATGGACTGGCCGGGAAACGATGCCGAGGGGTGGAACGGGCTGTCCCCGATACCCGTCGGTCGCCTAGACTGACCCGAAGGACGGCCCCGGGACGGGTCGGACACGGTGCACGGAGCGGCAGGGGCGCGCTCCCCGGGCGAGCGTCGAACGCTGCCCGGGCACCCGAGGGACGAGGAGTCCACGTGGGGGACCTGACGGCGCCGGCAGCAGCTCGGCCGAGCGCGACCGTGTACGACGTGGTCCTCCGGCCGCGTCGCTCGCTCGTGCGCTCGACGATCCTGAGCGTCGTGTTCTCGGCCGTCCCCCTCGCCGTCGCCCTCGTCTGGGTCTCCCTCCCGATGCGCCTCTGGCCGGTCGTCACGGGTGCGGTCATCCTGCTCGCGGCCGCCGTCGCCGTCGTCTTCGTGCGCCTCGGCACCGCGTTCATCGGCATCGACCCGGTGGCGATCACGGTGCGCGGCGTCCTCACGCAGAACCGTCGGGTGGACCGCGACCGCGTCCACAGCCTGGTCCTCGCCACCACGTACGGCAGCGCGGTCGAGCGCACGACGCGCGAGCTCATCGCCCTCGACGCCGCCGGCGCCCACCTGTTCCGCCTCCGCGCCGACACCTGGAGCGACGCCGGCATCGACAGCATCGTGGACGCCCTCGGCGTGCAGGTCACCGACGAGACCCGGCCGATGTCGATCCGCGAGTTCGTGCGGCGCTACCCGGCGAGCCGGTCCTGGTACGAGCAGCGCGGGGCGTACGTCGCCGTCGGTGCGGTGGCGGTCCTCGCGGTCGCCGGGCTGCTCGTGGTCGAGACCACCGGCCTCCTCGGCTGACCCCTCAGCGACGCCGGCGCAGGGTCGAGAAGATCCCCTGCACGACCTCCTTGGCGATCGTCCTGCCCAGCCCGGACCCGAGCAGGTCCGACAGCGGGTCGTCCGCCTTCCGTGACGTCGTCGTCCGGGACGACGTGCGCCCCGACCGCCGCGCATCGGCCGCCCGTTCGGCTCGCTCGAACTCCCGCTGCGCCCGCTCGTACTCCTTCTGTGCCGCGGCCCGTTCGCGCGCCTCGGTCTTCTCCTTCGCCGCGGCCTCCTTCGCCGCGGCGGCAGCGGCGCGGGCCGCCTCCTTCTCCGCCTCGGCGGCAGCGGTCGCAGCGGCCTTCTCGGCGTCCGCGGCAGCCGCGTCCGCAGCGGCAGCCTCCATCCGGCGGGCGAGCATCTCGTACGCCGAGTCGGGATCGAGCCGCGTGCCGTAGGTGGGCAGGAGCGGCGATGCCTGCACCCGCGCCGTCATCTCGGCCGCGGGCATCGGGTCCATCGAGCCCTCGGGGGCTCGCAGGCGCGTCCAGGCCACCGGCGTCGGCGCGCCCTTCTCGTTCATCACGGTGACGATCGCCTCACCGGTGGCGAGCGAGGTCAGCACCTCCCCGAGGTCGTAGTCGCTCGTCGGGTAGGTCGACACCGTCGCCCGCAGCGCCTTCGCGTCGTCCGGGGTGTGCGCCCGCAGCTGGTGCTGGATCCGCGAGCCGAGCTGGGCGAGCACGTCGTTCGGGACGTCCTTCGGGGTCTGCGTGACGAAGAAGATCCCGACGCCCTTCGAACGGATGAGCCGGACCGTGCGGACGATCTGCTCGAGGAAGTCCGCCGACGCCCCGCTGAAGAGCAGGTGCGCCTCGTCGAAGAAGAACACGAGCTTCGGCTTGTCCTGGTCGCCCACCTCGGGGAGCTCGTTGAAGAGGTCGGCGAGGAGCCACATCAGGAACGTCGAGAAGACCTCGGGCTGGTCCTGCACGCCGGGCACCTCGAGCAGGCTGACGATCCCCCGGCCGTCGGCGGCGGTGCGGAGGAACACGGTCGTGTCGATCTCCGTCTCGCCGAAGAACTGGTCGGCGCCCTTGTCGGCGAAGGTGATCAGCTCGCGGAGGATCACCCCGGCGGTCTGCTTCGACAGCCCGCCGAGCTCGGCGAGCTCCGCCTTGCCCTGGTCGCTCACGAGGAAGGTCAGCACGCTCCGCAGGTCGGACAGGTCGACGAGCGGCAGCCCCGCCCGCTCCGCGTAGTGGAACACGAGCCCGAGCGAGGACTCCTGCGTGTCGTTCAGCCCGAGCACCTTCGACAGCAGGAGCGGTCCGAACCCGGACACGGTCGCACGGATCGGCACGCCGGTCCCCTGCCCGCCGAGCGAGTAGAGCTCCGCCTCGCTCGCCACCGCGCGCCACTCCTGGCCGATCCCGGCGGTGCGCGCGAGGAGCTTGTCGTTCGGCGTGCCCGCGACCGCCAGCCCGGACAGGTCGCCCTTGATGTCGGCGGCGAAGACGGGCACCCCGTTCGCGGCGATCTGCTCGGCGAGGACCTGCAGCGTGCGCGTCTTGCCCGTGCCGGTCGCGCCCGCGACGAGACCGTGTCGGTTGAGCATGCCGAGCGGGATCCGGACCTGCACGTCGGGCACCGCGGCACCGTTCACGAGGGCACCGAGCTGCAGCGCGCTGCCCTCGACCTCGTAGCCGGCGCGGATCGCCGCGACGGCGTCCGCGCCGAGCGGCCCCTCGGTGGTGGTCGGCTCGGGAGGCACGGTGCCGGTCGTCGACGTCGGCTCGCCCGCCGGGACGGTCGCGTCCACCGCCGGGGCCGGGGAGTCGACGACCGCCGGCTCCGCGTCGGGCTCGAGCCGCGCCTCCTGGCCCTGCGTCACCGCGGCGGCGAGTTCCTCCGCCCGCTGTACCGCCTCGTCCGCGAGGCGCCGGGCCTCGTCGGCCGCCTGCTTCGCTGCCTCGGCCGCTGCCCGTGCCTGCGCCACCACGTCGCTCATGTCCACAGCATACGAACGGCCGGACGCTCCTGTCCGGCGCGTGCCGTGGCACCGTGCGACGGTCAGTGCGTGAGCGCTGGGACCGTCCTCGGTCGGACGACCGCCCAGAGCAGCACGATCGCGACGGCCGACGTGCACGCCATCACCACTGCCATCGGGGTCGCCGTGGTGATGCCGATCCACCCGACCACGGGCGAGATGATCCCCGCCACGCCGAAGTTCAGCGCGCCGAGGAGCGAGGCGGCGGTGCCGGCCTCCTTGCCGTGGGCGGCGAGTCCGATCACCTGGACGAGCGGGAACGAGAAGCCGCACGCGGCGATGAAGAACCAGAGCGGCACGAGCACCCCGACCAGTCCGGCGCCGAGCTGGTCGAGCACCATGATCGCGACGGCGGCGAGGAACAGGGTCGCGGTCGAGCACGCGAGGATCCACTGCGGTCCGACGCGCTGCGCCAACCGCGCGGAGACCTGCACGCCGACGACGACGCCGACCGAGTTCACCGCGAACAGCAGACCGTACTGCTGCGCGTCGAGCCCGTACAGGCCCTGGAACAGGAACGGTGACGCGCTGAGGTACGAGAAGAGCCCGCTGAAGACCATCGCCCCGATGAGCGCGACCCCCACGAAGACACGGTCGGAGAAGAGCGCCCGGTACCGCTGCCCGATGGTGGAGTGCCCGGCCTCGTGCCGACGTGCCGGCGGGAGCGTCTCGACGATGAGCAGGACCGCGGCGAGCACGACAGCGGCGCCGTAGCAGGCGAGGAAGACGAAGATCCCGTGCCAGCTCACGAACCGGAGCATCTGCGAGCCGATGAGCGGGGCGAGGATGGGCGCCAGGCCGTTCACCATCGCGAGGCGGGACAGCATCCGCACGAGCGGCTTGCCGCCGAACAGGTCGCGCACCGTCGCCATCGCCACGACGCCACCGGCCGCTGCACCCATGCCCTGCAGGACGCGGAAGAGCGCCAGCACCTCGACGTTCGGCGCCAGTGCGGCTCCGAGCGATGCTGCGACGTGCAGGCTCGTCGCGATGATGAGCGGCAGCCGGCGACCGACCTTGTCGCTCCACGGGCCGACCAGCAGCTGTCCGGCCGCGAAGCCGAGCGTCGTCGCGGTGAGGGTGAGCTGCACCGCCCCGTCGGTGATGCCGAACTCGTCCTTGAGCGACGGGAACGCCGGCAGGTAGAGGTCGATCGTGAACGGTCCGAGCGCGGTGAGGGCGCCCAGGACGAAGACGTAGACGAGTCGCTGCCGGCGGGAGAGCGCGTCTCCCGGGTGCAGGACGACACGGAGCGAACCGGTGGTGGCGGGCGCGGTCACGAGCAGGAGTCCTTCGACGGTGAGGGGTGGGGAGGTGATCGCGGCGTCGATCGAATCGATTCGTCCGCGGAACCATCCTACGGGTCCCCCGAGCACCACCGCAGCAGTCCGGGGCGTTCTCCCGCGTGTTGCCACGGCTCCCGCCCCGCTCGGACGCGGCACATGCGGTACCGTCGGACTGCTCGCCGCCGGTCGACCGCCGGCGGACGTCGTCCCGCCCGTTCCGCCGGAACACCGGCGGGACGGAACCGGATCAGAAGGGGGTGGCGTCATGGTGGATGCCCGCATCCTGCACACGACCGCTGCCCTGCGCGAGGCCATCCTGCGACTGGCCGCCGACCGGCCGGTGTCCGAGATCACGGTCGCCGACGTCACCCGGGCGGCCGGCATCAACCGCGCCACGTTCTACTCGCACGCGGTCTCCCCCGGGTCGTTGCTCGCCGACGTCCTCACACCGGAGCTCGACCGCATCCGCGAGGACGACGCCGAGGTCCGACGCGCGGCGTTCGCCCGGGGTGCCGGCGTCGACGAGTTCGCGACGATCACCCGACGCGGCATCAACGCCGTCGTCGAGCACGTCGTCGCGCACCGCGAGATCTACGGCAAGGCGCTGCCGGACCCGAACGACGCGTCGCTGCACCGACTCCTCGTGGAGCACTTCACGGTGTCGAGCGAGCAGCACATCCGGACGCTCGAGCGCGAGCACCGGCCGGAACTCCTCGACGACGTCGCCGCGGGCTTCGTGGCGCAGGGCTTCGTCGGCGCGATCGAGGCCTGGCTCGCCGGACCGCGACGGTCGCGGAAGGCACTGGTCGACACGATCGTGCTGTCGTTCCCGTCGTGGTGGCGCTGACCGCCCTGCCCGACGGACGTCAGTCGGTCGTGGGCTTCTCGCCGCGCTGGAGCGACTCGACCACGTCGACGGCCCCGCTGACGAGGTCGGCCTGGTCGTCGCCGGCCGGCACCCGGTAGTCCGCGGAGACCCCGTCGCCACCCGTGCCGCTCGTCGGCAGCGGGTCCCCCAGCGACACCACGACGACACCGGCGTCGTGCGCCGTCTGGATGACCCCGGTCAGCGCCGAGGCGTCGACCGCCCGCACGAGCAACGCCTTCGCGCCCGTGCGGACGAGCTGGTCCACCGCGGTGCGCTGTGCGGCGGCGGACCCGTCGGCCGGTGCGACGCGGACGTCCGGGGCGAAGCCGGCGTCGGTCAGTCCAGACCGCAGGTCTGCGCCGAGCGTGTCCTGCCCGGGTTCGAGGACCACGCCGATGACCGCGTGCCGGTCGAACCCGCCGTCGGAGCTGGTCAGGTCCGTGCTCTGCACCGGCGTGGGCGCGGCCGACGTCGTGCCCTGGCAGCCGGCCAGGGCGAGGGCCGCACCGATGACGACGGTGGCGGTGACGACGCGGAGGAGCACGACCGCCACGCTACCCGCCCACCGCGACGACGGACGGTGCCGGGACGGGGCCGAGCCGACGGACCGCGGCGACGGCGAGCACCGCGATCAGGGTCATGCCGCCGAACACGAGCGGGAACGACACCGCGGCGTCGGCACCGCCCGTCCCGATGAACAGCAGCCCGGTGACGGCGAGCCCGATCACGCTGCCCGAGGCGTCGGCGATGGTCAGGGCCGAGCTCGCGAACCCGTCGTCGCCCTCGCCGGAGAAGCGCAGTGTGAGCATCGAGGTCCGCGGGTAGATCGCCCCCATGCCCGCGCCGCCGACGAACCACCCGACGACGAGCAGCCACCACGGCAGGCCGAACATGGCGACCGTCAGCGCCGTGAGCAGGCTGACGAGCACGAGCGCGAGACCGATCGCGAAGGTCCGGGTCGCGGTGAGCCGTTCCTCGCCCAGCCGTCCGTGCAGCCAGCTCGACCCGGCCCAGCTGAGCGCCGCGACCGTCAGCGCGAGTCCCGCCGACGAGGCGGACAGGCCGTCCTTCGCCTGCAGCAGGAACGGCACGTACGCCTCGCTGCCGAAGAACGAGGCGGCGACGAGCCCCCGCAACAGGATCACCGACGGCAGCCCGGGGGCGGCGCGGAAGGTGCCGGCGGGCAACAGCGGGCGGAGTGCGAACCACGTCCCGACGAGGCCGATGAGCACGGCGGCGACCCGCGCCCACGCGCCGAGGTCCGGGGCGACGTTGAGCAGCAGGATCGCCACCGCGGCGGCGACCGACCAGCCGATCCGGGACCGCTGCCACGCCGGACGGAGCTCGGGTGCGGGTGGGTGCAGCCGGCCGAGGGTCGGGACGAGCAGGGAGAACGCGCCGACCGCGATGACGAGTGCACCGGCGAACACCCAGTGCCAGTTCCAGACGTCGGTGACGATGCCCGCGAGCGCCGGACCGACGAGCGCCGGCACCACCCACGCGGCCGCGAACCCGGCGAACACCGGGCCGTGCAGGTCGGCGGGGAAGATCCGGGCGACGAGGACGTAGAGCACGACGTCGATCGCGCCGGCACCGAAGCCCTCGACGAGCCGGCCGACGAGGAAGACCTCCATCGTCGGGGCCAGCATGACGACGGCGGTGCCGACGGCGAAGAGGCCGGCCGACACCCACGCCACGATGCGTCCACCCGCGCGGTCGGTCCAGTTGCCCGCGAGGACCATGCCCGGCACGCCGGCCGCCAGGGGTGCAGCGAAGGCCAGCGCGTAGAGGGTCTCGCCGTCGAGGTCGCGGCTGATCTCCGGCATGACGGTCGTCATCGCCAGGTTCTGGAACGCCGCGACCGCGACGATCGCGACCATGCCGACGGTGGCGAGGGCGTACGGTCCGCTGAACAGACTGGTCCTCGTCGCCGCGGTGCTCACCCGATCATCGTAGGGCCGCCCACCGACGCCGGGCGGGCCGCCGAGGTCGGGCCCGCCACCGCCGTCGAGCGGGTCAGCGCGCGAGCGCCTGCTGCAGGTCCGCCACGAGGTCGCCGGCGTCCTCGATGCCGACCGACAGGCGCACGACGTTCTCCGGCACCGCCAGCTCCGTGCCCTTCACCGACGCGTGCGTCATCTCGGACGGGTACCCGATGAGCGACTCGACCCCGCCGAGCGACTCGGCGAGCGCGAACACCTCGGTCGACTCCGCGAAGCGACGCGCCGCCTCGGGCCCACCGCGCAGCGCGACCGAGAGCATGCCCCCGAAGCCGCGCATCTGGCGTGCCGCGACGTCGTGGCCGGGGTGCTCGGCGAGCCCCGGGTAGTACACGCGCTCGACACCCGGAGCACCGACCAGTGCCTCGGCCACCGCCTGGGCGTTCTGCGAGTGCCGCTCCATCCGGACCGCGAGGGTCTTGATGCCGCGCGTGGTGAGGAACGCGTCGAACGGCGACGAGATCGCCCCGGCGCCGAACTGCAGGAACTGCACCTTCGCGGCGAGCTCCTCGTCGGCGAGCACCACGGCGCCGCCGACGACGTCGGAGTGGCCGCCGAGGTACTTCGTCGTCGAGTACACGACGACGTCGGCGCCGAGCGACAGCGGCTGCTGCAGGTACGGCGACGCGAAGGTGTTGTCGACGACGACCACGGCACCGGCCGCGTGGCCGATCTCGGCGAGCGCGGCGATGTCCGCGATCTTCATGAGCGGGTTCGTCGGGGTCTCGACCCAGAGGACGGTCTGCGCCGGAGCACCCTCGAGCGCGGCACGGACGCGGTCGGTGTCGCTCATGTCGACGACCACGAGCTCGACGCCCCACGGCACGTGCAACCGGCTGACCAGGCGGTGGGTCCCGCCGTACACGTCGTTGCCCATCACCACGCGGGCACCGGGGACGAGCGTGGCGCGCAGCAGGGCGTCCTCGGCGGCGAGCCCGGACGCGAACGAGTACGCCGCGACGCCGCCGTCGAGGTCCGCCAGGAGGGTCTGCAGCGAGTCGCGCGTCGGGTTGCCGGCGCGGGAGTACTCGTAGCCGTTCCGCATGCCGCCGACACCGTCCTGCACGTACGTCGACGTGAGGTGGATCGGGGGGATGACGGCGCCGGTGGGGCCGTCGGGCTCCTGGCCGGCGTGGACGGCGCGGGTGCTGAACTCGGTCATGCGGGCTTCGTTCCTCGTTGGGTCGGGGGCGTCACGCGGGACGCGGGTCACTCGGACAGGTAGGCGAGCAGGTCGTGGCGGGTCAGCACGGTGACGGGCTTGCCGTCCTCGACGACGAGCAGGGCGTCCGCCGACTCGAGCGCACGTCGCGCCGACGAGACCGACTCGCCGACGCCGATGAGCGGGAGCGGGTCACCCACGAACCCGGACAGCGCGTCCGTCATCTTCGCGGCGCCGGTGAAGACCTGCTCGAGCAGGTCCTTCTCCGCCACCGCGCCGACGACCTCGCCGATGACGACGGGCGGTTCGGCGCTGAGCACGGGCATCTGCGAGACGCCGTACTTCGTCATGATGTCGACGACCTCGCGCACGGTGTCCGCCGGGTGGGCGTGGACGAGGTCGGGCAGCCGGCCGTCCTTGCCCGCGATGAGCGACCCCACCGTGCGCTCGTCGTCGGTCTCGGCGAAGCCGTAGGAGCGCATCCACCGGTCGTTGAAGATCTTGCCGAGGTAGCCGCGGCCGCCGTCCGGCAGGAGCACCACGACCACGTCGTCCTCGGTGAGGTCGCGGGCGGCGCGGAGCGCGGCGACGACCGCCATGCCGCTCGAGCCACCGACGAGCAGGCCCTCTTCGCGGGCGAGCCGACGGGTCATCGCGAACGAGTCGGCGTCCGACACGGCGATGATCTCGTCGGGGACCCCGGGGTCGTACGCGGTCGGCCAGAAGTCCTCGCCGACGCCCTCGACCAGGTAGGGGCGACCGGTGCCGCCCGAGTAGACGGAGCCCTCGGGGTCGGCACCGACGATGCGGACACGGCCGTCCGAGGCCTCCTTCAGGAAGCGTCCGGTGCCGGAGATCGTGCCGCCGGTGCCCACGCCCGCGACGAAGTGCGTGATGCGCTGCTCGGTGTCGCGCCAGATCTCCGGACCGGTGGTCTCGTAGTGGCTGCGCGGGCCGTTCGGGTTGGCGTACTGGTTCGGCTTGTAGGCGCCGGGGATCTCGCGCACCAGCCGGTCGGACACCGAGTAGTACGACTCCGGGTGCTCGGGCGGGACGGCCGTCGGCGTGACGACGATCTCGGCGCCGTACGCGGTGAGCACGTTCCGCTTGTCCTCGCCGACCTTGTCCGGCAGGACGAACACGCACCGGTAGCCGCGCTGCTGGGCGACGAGCGCGAGGCCGACGCCGGTGTTGCCGGAGGTCGGCTCGACGATGGTGCCGCCGGGGCCCAGGTCGCCGGAGGCCTCGGCCGCGTCGATGATCCTGGTGGCGATCCGGTCCTTCGACGACCCACCGGGGTTGAGGTACTCGACCTTCACGAGGACGGTCGCGCGCACCCCCTCGGTCACCCGGTTGAGCTTGACGAGCGGGGTGTCGCCGACGAGGTCGACCACGGAGTTCGCGTAACGCACGCGGTCGAGTCTAGGCGGCGGACACCGTCTTCCGCTGGGATGCGACGTGGGCGGACACCGCCGCGGAGACCTCCTGCCGGCGGCGGTCGATGACCTCCCCCATGTCCCGGGCGAGCGCCGGCGTGCCGCGCACGATCTGGTCGAGCGCGGTGGCGGGCACGACCAGCACCGCGACCTCGGTGAGCGCGACGGCGGTGGTGAGCAGCGCCTCCCGGGTCAACGCCGTCTGCCCGAGGTAGTCGCCGGTCTCGACGCGGGTCGCCGGCAACTCGGCGTCCTCGAACGGGACGCGCAGGTCGACGCTGCCGGACAGGACGAACCGGACCGCGTCCGGCACCGTGCCGGCCGTGACGATCGTCTCGCCGGCGGCGTACCGCTCGAGCCGGACGAGCGGTGCCAGCGCGGCCCCGTCGTCGCCCGTCAGGTACAGCGTGGGCGCGATCGACGCCAGGGCGGCGTCCCGACGCTCGTCGGTGACGAAGTCGTCGGTCGTGTCGCCGTCGAGGCCGAGCCCTGCGCGCCGGGCGGCGTACCAGAGCCACATCCGGAACTGGGCGAGCGCGTCGCCCTCCTGCGACGGTCCGCGGACCTCGAAGGACACGGTGTACGACGATCCGCCGGTCGGCACCGCCACCGGCTGCGTGCCGGGGTACCGCTGGGGCAGGCCGGACGCGACCCGCTGCAGCAGGGCGACCACCGCTGCCGGAGGGTCGTCCGTCGTGAACGTGACGTCCGTGGCGACCGGGAACGTGCCTCCTGTCCGGCTGAGGTTCGTGAACGACGCCCCCGCCAACGAGGAGTTCGGCATGATGAGGATCCCGGCGCCCGTGTCGATGTGCACCGACCGCCAGTTCACCTCGACCACCCGGCCGCGCACGCCACCGGCGTCGAGCCAGTCCCCCAGCCGGAACGGCTGCTCGAACAGCAGGAACAGCCCGGCGATCACCGGACCGACGGCGGACTGCAGCGCGAGGCCGATGACGAGCGAGCCGACACCGAGCGCGGTGAAGATCCCGCCGACGTCCGCACCCCAGACGATCTTGAACACCAGCGCCAGCCCGAGCGCGATGAGCACGATGCGGGCGATGTCCACGAAGATCGACGGGATCTTCTCGCGCCAGGTGCCCTTGCGGGCGTTCGTGAACAGGACGATGTTCAGCCCGTTCAGGACGAACACGATCACGAGGAACCCGAGCACGGTGCCGATGATCTGGTTCACCACGGGCTTGCCCGGGTCGACCGCGTCGGTGACCTGGACGGACAGGACGAGGATCGCGATGATCGGCACCACGGCGTTCCGCAGCAGTCCGACCACCTTGTGCAGCGAGTTGCCGCGTCGCTCGAGGTTCGACTGCAGCTCGGTCAGGACGAGCAGCAGCAGCGGCAGGCCGACGATGACGCTGATCGCCGGCCAGAACCACGGCTGCTCCCAGAACGCGGTCACGACGCCGCTCCGGTGCGCTCGAGCTTCCAGACCCGCTGCGGTCCGGCCTGCGTCTGCACCTCGCCGGCGTCCTGCACGCCCCCGCGGTCGCCGAGCTTGTCGACCACGCGCTGCGTCGCGTACACGCCCGGCGCCGGGGCGATCCCCTGCACCCGGTACGCCAGGCTGACGGCGTCGCCCCACATGTCGTAGACGATGCTCGAGCGCCCGACGAGCCCGCTCGTGACCTGGCCGGTGTCGATGCCGGCGCGCAGGCCGATCTTCGACCCGTGCTGCGCGTTGAAGCGCTCGAGCACGCCCTGCGCCTCCTCCGCCCAGTCGACGACGCGGCGGACGTTGTCCACGCGCGGCACGCTCAGACCGCAGCTGGCGAGGTACCCGCTCCGGGTCGTGCGCACCCGCTCGACGCCGTGGCGGGTGGCCGCCTCGTCGAGGGAGCGCCAGACGTCGTTGACGAGGGACAGGGACTCCTCGGCGGTGAGGCCGGCGGCGAACTCGTCGAACCCGATGATGTCCGCGTAGACGACGGCGACGTCCTGGTGGTCGGCCGCGATCGTCTCGTCGCCCTGCTTGTAGCGACGGGCGACCTCCTCCGGCATGAGCGTCAGCAGCAGGGTGTCGTTCTGCCGCCGCTGCTCGTCGAGCAGATCCTGCTTCACCTGCAGGCTGCGGCTCATGTCGTTGAACGCGAGTCCGAGGTCGCCGATCTCGTCGCCGGCCTTCGTCTGCACCTCGACGCCGAGGTCGCCGGACGAGACCCGGTTCACCGCCGTCTGCAACCGGCGGATCGGCCGGACGAACACCTGGGCCAGCAGCAGGGACAGCAGGCTGACGAGGACGATGATGCCGACGAGCGCGAGGCCGATGTTCCGGGCGAAGTCGTTCACCGGGGCGAACGCCTCGGCCGTGTCCATCTGCGCGACGACGACCCAGCGGAGCCCGTCGACCTCGAGCGGCGCGTACGCCGCGAGCACTTCCTTCCCGCGGTAGTCCGTCGAGATCACCGTCCCGGACTTCCCCTGCAGCGCCCGTGTCACCGGGGTGGTGTTCACCTCCTGCAGGAGCACGGATCCCTTCACCGCGACCTGGCGGGCCGCGGTCGACGGCGCCGTCCCGGCAGCGACGACGTCGCGCCGGTACTGCTTCGGGTGCTCGATGAGCTGGCGCGGGTACGACCGCATGAGGTGGTCGGCACCGACGAGGTACGACTCCCCGGTGTCCCCGAGGCCGTCGTCCTTCCACTGCTCGTTGCCCGTCATGACCTGCGTGATGAGGTCGACCGGCACCTGGACGGCCATCACCCCGATGATCTTGCCGTCCTCCCCCACCGGCGACATCACCCAGAGCGTCGGGACGTTGAGGCTCGGCACGTACCGCGCGAAGTCCGTCACCACGAAGTCGTCCGAGCTCGTCAGCTGCAGGGCCTGCTGGTACCCGGTCGCGAGGTTCGAGTCGCGGTAGGGCCCGCTCTCGAGGTTCGTGCCGAGGTCCGCGCCGGAGTACGCCGAGTACACGACGTCCCCGTCGGTGTTCATGAGCAGGAGGTCCTCGTACCCGGCGGCCTCGACCGCCTGCTTGAAGTACGGCTGGTACTCGGCGTGCGCCGCCGACCACGCACTGCCGTCACCGGCGTCGTCCTGGTCGATGGCCTTGTCGTAGTCGGTGAACGGCGCCGTGTACCGCGCCTGCAGGTAGGCCTGCGGGTCCTCGGTCGGCGCGAACTGGTCCGGGTTGGCGGTGCCGCCGTTGCGGTCGTCGAGCTGCGGGACGAAGGAGTCCCGGTACCAGTCCTCGACCTTCGTGTGGTCGTCGTCGGACACCGGCCGCGACTGCAGGTCGTCCCACCCCGACTCGAACGCCTTCGTCGCGCCGATGACGCTCTCGTTGCGGGTCTGCGCGACGACCGTCTGGGTGAACTGGCCGAACGAGCGCTGCAGTTCGGTGATCCTCGCCTCGCGCAACGAGGTCACCTGGTTGAACGCCGCGGCCTCGAGCGAGCTCCGGCCGTTCAGGTAGCCGACGACACCCACGACCAGCGCCGCCACGATGCTCACCGCGAGGAGCATGACGAGGAGCTTGGACTGGATGTCGAGGGAGCCGCTCGTGAGGAACGCGCGGAACTTCCCCTTCTTGCGGGGCGCGTCTTCGACGACGCGTGGTGCATCGGGGGCGATCGGGCCCTTCGGCGGGATGGGGTCGGACGTCGGTGGGACAGCTGTCACTTCGGACTCCGCTCAGGGGCACGGTGCGCTTGCGTGTGGTTCCTTCACAGCTACCACACGAGCATCGTTCGTGTCCGCTGGGTCGGCCGGAAACTGCCGTGGTCGCGACCCGGCGACGGGCGGGGGGGGCGGGGGGGGCCCCCCCCCCCCCTCCCGTCCCGCCTGCGGTGCGCCTGGTGCGCGCTCGGCTGGTGCGCGCTCGCCTGGTGCGCGCTCGCTTCGTGCGTCAGCTGCCGACGGCGTCGGCGGGGGCGTTCTGCTGGTGGTGCAGCATCGCGTAGGTGCCGTCCCGTTCGAGGAGCTCCTCGTGCGTACCCTGCTCGACGATCCGGCCGTGGTCGAGCACGAAGATGACGTCGGCGTCGCGGATCGTCGAGAGCCGGTGCGCGATCGAGATCGTCGTCCGGCCCGCCGCGGCGTTGTCGAGGGCCGTCTGCACGACACGCTCGGAGATCGAGTCGAGGGCGCTCGTCGCCTCGTCGAGCACGAGCACCGGTGGGTCCTTGAGCAGCACCCGCGCGATCGCGATCCGCTGCTTCTCGCCGCCGGACAGCCGGTAGCCGCGCTCCCCGACGACCGTCTCGTAGCCGTCCGGGAACGAGGCGATCGTCTCGTGGATGTTCGCCGCGCGCGCGGCCTGCTCGATCTCGTCGTCGGTCGCGTCCGGCTTGGCGTAGCGCAGGTTGTCGCCGATGGTGGCGTGGAAGAGGTAGGTCTCCTGGCTGACGATGCCGACGTGGCGCATGAGGTCCTCGTGCGCCAGCTCACGGACGTCCTGCCCGGCGAACCGGACCGAGCCCGCCGTCGCCTCGTACAGCCGCGGCACGAGGTACGACACGGTCGTCTTCCCCGCACCCGACGGCCCCACGAACGCGGCGAACTGACCGGGCTGGAGCTCGAACGACACCCCGCGGAGGGTCGGCTTGTCCGCCTCGCCGTCCGGGTAGGTGAACGTCACGTCGTCGAAGGCGACGTGCCCCACCCGGGACTCGTCGACGGGCTTCGCCGTGGGCGGGTCCGTGATGGCGGGCTTGAGGTCGAGGTACTCGAAGATGCGGGCGAACAGCGCGCCGGAGGTCTGCAGGTCGAGGACGACCCGGAGCAGCCCGACGGTCGGGAACAGCAGCCGGGACTGCACGGTGGTGAAGGCCACGATCGTGCCGGCCGTGATCGGCACGTCGCCGATGATGAGGTACGCGGCGACGACGTAGATGATCGCCGGGATGATCGACAGGAAGATCGACACGATCGCGAAGAACCACTGACCGGACATCTGCTGACGGACCTGCAGGCGGATCTGGTTGCGGTTCTCGTTGCCGTACCGCTGCGTCTCCGCACGCTGCTGGTTGAAGCTCTTCGCGAGCAGGATGCCGGAGACGCTCAGGGCCTCCTGCGTGATCGCGGTCATGTCCGACAGCGACTCCTGTGTCTGCGCGGCGATCTTGGCGCGGACCTGGCCGACCCGTCGCTGCGCGATCACGAGGAGGGGCAGCAGGACGACCGCGACGAGGGTCATCTGCCAGCTGAGGAGCAGCATCGCGACGACCGCGGCGATCACCGTCACCGTGTTGCCGAGGATCGACGAGATCGTGTTGTTGAGCACGCTCGCGACGCCGCCGACGTCGTTCTGCAGGCGGGACTGGATGACACCGGTCTTCGTGCGGGTGAAGAACGCGAGCTCCATGCGCTGGAGGTGTCCGAACAACCGCATGCGCATCGCGCCCATGACCTTGTTGCCGACCGTCGCGGTGAGGTACGTCTGCCAGACGCCGATCCCCGCGCTCGCGATCCAGAGCACCACCATGGCACCGACGAGGACGTACAGCACGGGCAGGTCCGGCCCGCCGCCGCCCTTCGGGAAGAGCCCCTCGTCGAACGCCCGCTGGGTGAGGAGCGGCGGGACGACGGAGATCGCGGCGCCGATCAGCACCAGCACGACGGTCAGGATGATCGCGTTCCGGTGCGGCACGAACAGCCCGGCGATGCGCTTGAGGAGGTTCGGGATCTTGGGCGCCTCGGCGTTGGCGGCCTTCTGCGCTTCGAAGTCGCCGCTGGAGATCCGGCCGCCACCGCGACCGCCACCACCGCCGCCGCCGCCGCCGCCGCGCATCCCGCCATGCATGCTCACGACGCGTCACCCCGATCCATGCTGCAAACCTAGCCCCGGGGTGGGACATCGGGCCGCCGTGGCTCATTTGACCCCGTTCAGGGGGCATGCGACCATTTCCCGTCCCCTTCCCCGCACCACTCGAGGTCCCATTGACGTCCGCGCCCACCCGCCCCACGTCCCTCCGCGCACAGCTCGCCCGACGGAAGCCGATCGAGCAGCTGCAGGCCGAGGCCTCGGCGGGGGTGGACGGCGAGCCGCTCCGGCGGTCGCTCGGGGTCTGGCACCTCACGATGATCAGTGTCGGCGCCACGCTCGGCACCGGCATCCTCGTCGTCCTCGGGACCGCTGTGCCGCTCGCCGGTCCCGCGGTCTGGATCTCCTTCGTCGTCGCCGGTGTCGCCGCCCTCCTCTCGGCGCTGTCGTACGCCGAGATGGCGGGTGCCGTGCCGACGTCCGGGTCGAGCTACTCGTACACCTACGCCACCATGGGCGAGGGAATCGCCTGGGTGTGCGGCTGGTGCCTCGTGCTCGAGTACGCCGTCTCCGTGGCCGCCGTCGCGGTCGGCGCGAGCGAGTACGTCGACGAGACCCTGCGGGTGTTCGGGCTGCACCTGCCGACCGCACTGTCGGCGCCTCCGGGCGAGGGCGGCATGGTCAACCTGCCGGCCGCCGTCCTGGTGCTGCTCGCCACGGCGATCCTGCTCCCGGGTGCGCGCGAGAGCGCCTGGGTGAACACGGTCATGGTCATCGTGAAGATCGCCCTGCTCGTGTTCTTCGTCATCGTGGCGTTCTCGGCGTTCCAGGCGCAGAACTTCGAGCCGCTCGCGCCGATGGGTGCCGCCGGGGTCACCGCGGCCGCGTCCCGGCTGTTCTTCTCGTACATCGGGTTCGACGCCGCGTCGACCGCCGGGGAAGAGGCGAAGAACCCGCGGCGGGACCTCCCCCGCGCGATCATCGGGTCGATCGCGCTCATCACGGCGCTGTACATCCTCGTCGCGATCGCGGCCATCGGCGCCCGCTCGTGGACGTCGTTCTCGTCGACCGAGGCCTCGCTCGTGCGCATCGTCGTCGACGTCACCGGACAGCCGTGGGTCGCCCTGGTGTTCTCGATCGGCGCCGTCATCGCGATCGCGAGCGTCGTGCTCACCGTGCTCTACGGGCAGACCCGCATCCTGCTCACGATGGCCCGCGACGGACTCGTGCCGAAGGTGTTCGGCCGGGTCTCGCACCGCACCGGCACCCCCGTCTGGAACACCCTCATCATCGGCGTCGTCGTGACCATCGTCGCCGCACTGGTGCCGCTCGGGGAGCTCGCGGACGCGACGAGCATCGGCACGCTCGTGGCGTTCGCCCTCGTGAACGTGTCGGTCATCGTGCTCCGTCGGACCCAGCCGTCGCTCGAGCGGTCGTACCGCGTGCCGCTGTTCCCCGTCGTGCCGATCGTCGGCGCGCTCTGCTGCGTGCTGCTCGCGGTGTTCCTCGGCATCGGCACCTGGATCGCCTTCGGCATCTGGATGGTCGCCGGCGCCGCGCTCTACCTGGCCTACGGCCGCCGCCACAGCACGCTGCGCTGACGCGTCCGCTGCGCCGCGGGCCCGCGGGCCCGCGGGCCCGCCCGCCCGCCCGAGACTCGGCTTCCCGGACATTTTCGCGGTCTGCGAGCCGCGAAAGTGTCCGCCCGGCCGAGTCTCGGCACTCCCGCACAACGCGCCACGAGTGCCGGCCTGTCCACAGCGAGCTCGGACATGAGCCGCACATCCCCCACCGAGCGCCAGCATCTCGGCATGCGATACCGCCGAACTCGACCACCGCTCCTCCGTGCTCGCGGAACCGATCCTTCCGAGAGCCGTCGGCTCAGACGACTCCACGCGGCCGGCAAACTCGTGCGCCTCCGCGCTTCGGTCTACGTCGCAACAGACGTCTGGATGGTGGCCGAGATTGCGGACCGCCACCTCATCCGTGCCTGGGCGATCGCGCCGGAACTCCCGGGATCGTCCGTCTTCTCGCACCAGACCGCCGCACTGATCCACGGCTGGCCCTTGATCGGCGGGATCACCGATCGCGTCCACGTCATCGACGAGACGCTCCGGGGTGTCGAACACCGAGCGGGCGTCGTGCGACACAGCGCAGCGGGACGGCCTCCCGACCGGGCTCCCGGACGCTTCGACGGCGTTCCGGTTGCCGATGCGGTCTCCACCGCCGTGCTCCTGGCGACGACGTTGGAACCACACGTCGCAGCGGTGGCGGTCGACTCCGCGGTCCGGGCCGGACAGGTCGATGTCGACCGCTTCACACGGGCGCTCCCCGCTGGCCCGAGTCGCGGCTCGCGGCGGGCGAGGCTCGTTTCGATGGCGCTCGACGCCCGGCACGAGTCCGTCGGTGAGTCCTTCACCGCGATCCGGCTCATCGAGCACGGAGTCCGATCGATCGAACCACAGCACGAGTTCCGGACAGGAGAGCGCATCGACCGCGTGGACTTCTGGCTCCCGGATCTCGGAGTCGTCGTCGAGTTCGACGGCAAGCAGAAGTACGTCGATCCCGCGATGCTCGGCAACCGTTCACCGCAGGAAGCGTTGTGGCAGGAGAAACTCCGCGAGGATCGCATCCGCAGCCAGCCCGGGGTGAGGACGGTCATCCGGGTGACGTGGTGGCACTTGCTCGAGCCGGATCGCCTCCGCGCGCTCTTCCGCGCGCATGGTGTGCTCTTGTGACCACGCGAGACTCGTCTCAGCGGCCACTTTTGCGGCTACGTCGCTACGAAACTGTCCGCCGGGCCAAGTCTCGGCGCAGCCCGCCGTAGCCCCCGCACGCGACGAAGGCCGCCGCCCCGAGGGGCAGCGGCCTTCGTGACCGAACGGTCGAGACTACGCGAGCTCGATCGTGGCGCCGGCGGCCTCGAGGGCCTCCTTCGCCTTGTCGGCCGTCTCCTTGTTGACACCCTCGAGGATCTTGGCGTCGGCGGTCTCGACGAGCGCCTTGGCCTCACCGAGGCCGAGCGACGTCAGGCCACGGACCTCCTTGATGACCTGGATCTTCTTGTCACCAGCGGACTTGAGGACGACGTCGAACTCCGACTTCTCCTCAGCGGCCTCGGCCGGGGCGCCGGCGGCGGCCGGAGCGGCAGCGGCGACCGGGGCGGCCGCGGTGACCTCGAAGACCTCTTCGAACTTCTTCACGAAGTCCGAGAGCTCGATGAGCGTGAGCTCCTTGAAGGCCTCGATGAGCTCGTCCTGCGAAAGCTTCGCCATGATTTTCTCCTACTACTAGCTAGATCGTGTGGTTGTGGAACGCGAGCCTGATCAGGCCGCGGACTCCTGCTTCTCGCGAAGGGCGTCCACGGTGCGGACGGCCTGCGAGAGGGGGGCCTGGAACAGGTACGCAGCACCGAACAGCGAGGCCTTGAAGGCGCCGGCGAGCTTGCCGAGCAGGACTTCACGGGACTCGAGGTCGGCGAGCTTGTCCACCTCGGTCGCGGAGAGCGGGTTACCGTCGAAGTAACCACCCTTCACCACGAGCTCGGGGTTCGCCTTGGCGAATGCACGCAGCGACTTCGCGACGGCGACGGTGTCACCGTGGACGAAGGCGAGAGCGGACGGACCGGCGAGCTCGTCGTCGAACGACGAGATGCCGGCGTTGTTCGCCGC
Organism: Curtobacterium sp. USHLN213; assembly: GCF_037144815.1. Classification (NCBI taxonomy): domain Bacteria; kingdom Bacillati; phylum Actinomycetota; class Actinomycetes; order Micrococcales; family Microbacteriaceae; genus Curtobacterium; species Curtobacterium sp. USHLN213. Next base: position 81,379 of record NZ_JBBCYQ010000012.1, read on the forward strand.
GATCTTGGTCAGCGTGTTCTTCACCACGGCGTACGTGGCGTGCTCACGGATCGAGTTGCGGAGCTCCTTGAGCTGCGCGACCGTGAGACCGCGGTACTCGGTGAGCAGAACGGCGTTCGAGCTACGGAAGGACTCCGTGAGCTCGGCGACCGCAGCTTCCTTGTTCGCCATGGTTCTCCTTGGGGTTCTTGCCGGCAGCCCCAGGACTCCACCACATGAAAAAAGCTCCGGCGCAGAGGCTCGGAGCTGCTCCCCCACGAACGGAAGGAGAGGTTCGGAACACCTGCGCGGGCTGCCTCATGAGTGAGGACCTTCGTTCGCGCTGCGAGCAGCACGACAACCGGCGGTCTTTGGCTTCGAGAACTGTAGCACGGCACGCCGGTCGCGACCAACCATCGGACGGGAGGCGCGGTGCTGGCCCGCACCGCGCCTCCCGTCCGTCAGTCGGTGGCGGACGGGACCGGGGTCGCCGACCAGTCGTCGGTCGCGTCCCCGGACGCGGACGCGGACGACGCAGCAGGCGCAACGGCCACTGCCGACGCACCGCCAGGCGCGGCCACGGACGACGCCGCGGCCGACGCCGCCTCGGTCGCCGGCCGCTCCGACGGCAGGTGCACCGTGAACACGGTGTCCCCCGGCTCGCTCGTCACGTCCACGGACCCGCCGTGCGCCTGCACGACCGCGTCCACGATGGCGAGCCCGAGCCCCGTCGACCCCGCGGTGCGCGAGCGGGAGCTGTCGGCGCGGGCGAACCGCTCGAACAGCTTCGGCAGGAACTCCGGGTCGATGCCCTGCCCGGTGTCCCGCACGGTCAGGTCCACGCCGGTACCCGAGGCCGACGGCGCGAGCCCCACGGTGATGCGGGTGCCGTCCGGGGTGTGGGTCCGGGCGTTGGTGACGAGGTTGACGATCACCTGGTGCAGGCGCGCGGCGTCGCCCACCACCGTCACCGGGGTCGACGGGACGTCCACCTCGATCGGGTGGTCCGGCGATGCCGCGTGCGCGTCGTTCACCGCGTCGAGCACGAGCCCGGTGAGGTCCACGTCGTCGAACTGGATCTCGCGGCCCTCGTCGAGTCGGGCGAGCAGCAGCAGGTCCTCGACCATGCTCGTCATGCGCTTCGACTCGGACTCGATCCGGCTCATCGCGTACACGACGTCCTTCGGCAGGTCCGCACCCATCCGACGGGTGAGCTCGGCGTACCCGCGCACCGATGCCAGGGGCGTCCGGAGTTCGTGCGACGCGTCGGCGACGAACTGGCGGACCTTCTGCTCCGAGCGCTCGCGGGCCTGCATGGCGCCGGCGATGTGGCCGAGCATCCGGTTGAAGGCGCTGCCGACGCGGCCGACTTCGGTGCGGGGGTCGGTGTCGGGCACGCGGACGTCCTGCAGGGCGTCGCTGCGCTCGAGTGGCATGCGGGCGACGGTCGAGGCGGTCTCGGCGACCCGTTCGAGCGGCCGCAGGGACCGGCGGACGACGACCGCGGCGACGACGGACGCGGCGACGAGCGCTGCCGCGACGACGATGATCACGACGAGCAGCAGCGACCGGACGCTCTCGTACACGGGCGACATCGGGAGTCCGACCACGAGGACGGCGTTGCCGAGCACCGGGTTGTCGACCTGCACGGCGGCCACGCGGTAGCGGCCGAGCGATCCGCCGAGGTCCATCGTGGCCGGGTCGACGCCGACCTTGACGTTGCCCAGGCGGTCGAGCTGCGTCGTCGTGAGCTGCAGCCGCGAGCTGTTGTCGGTCAGGACGATCCCGCCCGCGCCGCCACCGGAGAAGTAGTACGCGGTGAGGGTGCCGGCCGCCTGGCCGAGGGGTTGCAGGGCGTCGTCGTTCGGGCGCTGCCCGTTCGGGTTCTGCTGTCCCTCGCCGAACTTCGTGCTCGCACGGTCGGTCGCCTTCGAGAGCTGGCTGTCGATCGTGCCCGTCTGGATGGACGCGAGCGCGATGATGCTCCCGGCACCGATGACCGCACTGACGGCGACGACGAGCGCGACGATGCTCAGGACGAGCCGACGACGGAGGGTCACTGCACCGACCTCAGGACGTGGGCTTGATGACGTACCCGACGCCGCGCACGGTGTGGATCATCGGGGTCTCGCCCGCGTCGATCTTCTTGCGCAGGTAGGAGATGTAGATCTCGACGACGGAGGACTTGCCCCCGAAGTCGTAGGACCAGACGCGGTCGAGGATCTGCGCCTTCGACAGCACGCGGCGCGGGTTGCGCATCAGGAAGCGGAGGAGCTCGAACTCGGTCGCGGTCAGCTCGATCGGCCGACCGGCGCGGGACACCTCGTACGACTCCTCGTCGAGCACCAGGTCGCCCACGACGATGCGCGAGTCGCCGGCCTCGGAGATCGAGATCTGCGAGCGACGGATGAGCCCGCGGAGCCTCGCCACGACCTCTTCGAGGGAGAAGGGCTTCGTGACGTAGTCGTCGCCGCCCGCGGTGAGACCGGTGACGCGGTCCTCCACGGAGTCCTTGGCGGTGAGGAACAGCACCGGGGTGTCGTCGTTGTTCTGCCGCAGCCGGCTGAGCACCTGCAGACCGTCGAGGTCCGGCATCATCACGTCGAGCACCATCGCGTCCGGCTTCCACTCGCGCGCCGTGCTCAGTGCGTCCTGGCCGCCGTTCGCGCTCTTGACGTCCCAGCCCTCGTAGCGGAGCGCCATGGACAGGAGGTCGGTGAGGCTGGCCTCGTCGTCGACGACGAGGATGCGCAACGGGGTTCCGTCGGCACGCGTGAGGCGCGGGGCTGCTGCAGGCTGGGAGATGGTCACGTCTTCGAGTATCGAGAGTTTCCTATGAGCGGTCTGTGGAGCGCCCCTCGGCGCTCTGTGGATTCCCGAGCAGGCACTCGGCGTCCGCTCCGTACCGTGAGCGCCATGCTCCGATCCTCGGCCTGGCCGGCCTCCGCCCGATCCGTCGACACCGCGCGCATCGAGGAGTCCGCCCGGATCGCAGGCGGTCCCGGGAGGCGCGGCGCGACCCCGGCGGACCGGCTCGCGCTCGCGCGGTCGGTCGCCTCCACGGCCCCGCTGCTGTCCGCGGGGACGGCCGGCGGGTCCTTCGCCGCGCTCGCTGCCGTGGCGGCCGCGGACGTCGCGCTCGCACGCACGGTCGAGCCGCACCTCGACGCACTCGGCATCCTCGCGCAGGCCGGGGTGGACGCTCCGGAGGGGTCGACGTGGGGCGTGTTCGCCGCCGAGGGCCCGGGGCTGCGGCTCACGGCGACGTCGGGCGGGTCGGGCGGCTCGTTCGCGCTCGACGGCACGAAGCCGTGGTGTTCCCTCGCGTCGAGCCTCTCGAACGCGCTCGTCACCGCCCACGTCGGGGACGACCGGCAGCTGTTCGCGGTGGACCTCCGGCAGGACGGTGTCACGGTGCACGACGAGGCCTGGGTCGCCCGTGGCATGCCGGACGTGCCGAGCGGCCCGGTCGACTTCGCCGGGGTGCACGCGACGCCCGTCGGCGCTCCCGGCTGGTACCTCACGCGTCCGGGGTTCGCCTGGGGCGGGATCGGTGTCGCGGCGTGCTGGTGGGGTGGCGCGGTCGGACTCGCCCGGGTGCTCCGCTCCCTGGTGGTGTCCCGGCCCGAGTCCGAGCTGCTGCAGGCCGCCCTCGGCGCGACGGTCGCCGACCTCGCCGACGCCGAGGACGCCCTCGCCGACGCCGCGGCCCGGATCGACGGCGCGGGCACCGACTCCGGCGCCACGGCCGCCCCGATCTCCGACGACGACTGGTCGCTGCTCGCGCAGGTCGTGCGCTCCCGGGTCCGCCGGGCCGTCGACGCCGTCCGGGAGCGGGTCGTGCGGACGATCGGCCCCGCTCCCCTGACCTCGGACCCGGCGGTCGCCGCGCGCGTCGCCGACCTCGAGCTCTACGTGCTGCAGGACCACGGCGATCGGGACCTCGCCCGCACCGGCCGCATCGTCGTCGAGCGCGGCGGTGTCGCGTGGTGAGCTTCGACCACCGCGAGCCGGGCACCGACCCCGCCGACTGGACGCCCTTCCTGCGGTCGGTGCCCTCGCTGCCGGTGCGGCTCGACGGGGTCGCCGCGGTCGTGGTCGTCGCGCCGCACCCCGACGACGAGACCCTCGGCGCCGGCGGGCTGATCGCGTCCGCCGCGGACGCCGGTGTCCCCGTGCACGTGCTGCTCGTGACCCGCGGCGAGGGCTCGCACCCGGACTCGCCGAGCACCTCCCCCGAGCGACTCCGGGTGATCCGGGACGCCGAGTTCCGGGCGGCGCTGGCGGCACTCGCCCCCGCGGCGAGCGCGACGGTCCTGGACGTCCCGGACGGTGGGCTCCGTGAGCACCCGGACGTGCTCCGGGCGGCGCTCACCGAGCGGGTCGGGCCGGTCGACGGTCCCGTGCTCGTCGTCGCGCCGTGGCGTGGGGACGGGCACCGGGACCACCGCGTCGCGGGCGAGGTCGCCGCGGACGTCGTCGCTGGGACTCCGGGAGCGGAGCTGCTCGAGTACCCGATCTGGGCGTGGCACTGGGACGACCCGTCCGACCCCGCGGCGCCCTGGGACCGGGCCCGGTCGCTGGCGCTGTCGTCGGCGGTCGTGGACCGGAAGCGCGCCGCACTCGACGCCTACCCCTCGCAGACCCGGCCGCTCTCACCGGCCCCGGGCGACGAGGCGATCGTCGACGCCCGGCACGCCGCGCACCACCTACGGCCGACCGAGTGGTTCTTCGCCGTGTCCGCGGTGCAGTCCTCCCGCTCCCGGGAGTCCTTCGACGCCCACTACGAGCGGAAGCCGGAGGGCTGGGACTTCGAGGGCTCCTGGTACGAACGGCGGAAGCGTGCCGTGACCCTGGCGGCGCTCCCCCGCGAGCGGTACCGGTCCGCGCTCGAGCTCGGCTGCGCGACGGGGGTGCTGACGGCCGCGTTGACCGAGCGCGCCGACGCCGTGCTCGGGACCGACATCGCCGCGGCACCACTGGAACGTGCCCGGCTGCGTGCACCGGCCGCCCGGTTCGTCCAGGCCGAGCTGCCGTCGGAGTGGCCGGACGGTCGATGGGACCTCGTCGTGGTGTCCGAGGTCGGGTACTACCTGTCGCCGGCGGACCTCGACGCCACGATCGACCGGGTGCTCGGTTCCCTCGACGACGACGGTGTCCTCGTCGTCTGTCACTGGCGGCACCCCGACGACGACGCCGTGACCTCGGGTGACGCCGTGGACGCCCGGATCGCCGTGCGGTGGCCGCGGCCCGCGCTCGTCCGGCACGTCGAGGAGGACTTCGTCCTGAGCGTCTTCCCCGGTCCGTCGGTGGTCTCCGTCGCGACGACGGAAGGGCTGACCCCGTGACGCTCCCCGCACGCGTCGACGTCGTCGTGCCGGCGCACGACGAGGAGGACGGCATCGGCGGCTGCGTCGAGGCCCTCGCCGACGCGGTCCGGGTCCTGCGGCGAGCGCACCCCACCGTCGAGGTGTCGGTCGTGGTCGTCCTGGACGGGTGCACGGACCGGACGGCGTTCGTCCTCCGGTCGGCAGCGGCCGCGGACCCGCTCTGGACCGAGGTCCCCCTCGAGGTCGTCGAGACCGCGCACCTCGGCGTCGGACGAGCACGGGCCGTCGGGACCACACGTGCCCTCGCGACGGGACCGGAGCCGTCCGCGCGGTGGACGGGCCACACGGACGCCGACTCCCGCGTCGACCCGGGCTGGCTCGTGCAGCAGGTCGAGGCCCACGCCGACGGCGCGCACGTCCTGGTGGGGGCGGTGGTCCCGGACCCGGACGACCTCGACCCCGTGGTCCTCGCCCGGTGGACGCACGCGCACCCGCCGGGGTCGACGCTCGGCCACGTGCACGGTGCGAACCTCGGGCTGCGGGGGGACGTGTGCCTGGCGATCGGCGGCTTCGACCCGGTGCCCGAGCACGAGGACGTCCGGCTCGTCGAGCGGGCACGAGCCCTCGGGTTCGACGTGCGTGCGACGACGGACCTCCCCGTGGTGACGAGCGGCCGGTTCGACGGTCGGACACCGGGCGGCTACGCCGAGCACCTCCGCCGGACGTACGGCGACGCCAGCTGAGGCTTCATCGGAAGTTCTTGGGATCCCGCAGCGCCGCTCATCGACTGCCTCCCTACGGTCTCCTCGACCCCAACACCGAGGAGAACCATGTTCCTGAACTACCTCAGGCGCGAACTCACGAACCGCAAGAAGCAGACCGTCATCATCGCGATCGGCATGGCGCTCGCCATCGCCCTCGTGGTCATCGTGTCCTCGATCGCGGGCGGCGTGAAGGCCGCGCAGGCGAGCGTGCTGCAGTCCGTCTACGGCGTCGGTACCGACATCACCGTGACGAAGACCGAGACCCCGACCGGCTCCGCCACCGGGCGTCCGAGCTTCGACTTCGGCAGCCAGGGCAGCTCCGGCAGCGGCAGTGGGTCGACCGACCTCTCGCAGTCCCGGCTCGCCGTCTCCCGCGGGTCCAGCACGCTCAGCGCGTCGGACGTGCAGACCGTCACGAGCACGAGCGGAGTGAAGGCCGCGACCGGTGTCCTGACCCTCGAGAACAGCACGTTCTCGGGCCAGGTGCAGCAGCAGTCCGACAGCAGCAGCAGCTCGAGCGACAGCAGCGGCACCGGGACCCAGCAGGGTCCGCCGAGCGGCGGCGAGGGCGGCGGCGGCTTCGGCGGCGGGTCGTTCAGCGTCGACTCGTTCACCGTCACGGGCATCCCGGTGTCCGGTGACACCGTCGGGCCACTGACGAGCACCGAGCTCACGAAGGGTCGCGCGTTCACATCGGCGGACGCGGGCAAGGACGTCGTCGTGCTCGACGCCGCCTACGCGAAGAGCGAGTCGAAGGCCGTCGGCGACACCGTGTCCATCGGCGGGAAGGACTTCTCGGTCATCGGCATCGTGTCGTCCACCGGTTCGTCGTCGACCACCGGTTCGAACACGTACATCCCGCTGGACACCGCGCAGGCACTGGCGGACCTCGACGGCAAGGTCACCTCGATCTACGTCTCGGCCTCGTCCTCGTCGGACGTCGGCACGATCAAGTCCGCGCTGCAGAAGCAGCTGACCAGCGCCACCGTGTCGACCGAGGCCGACCTCGCGTCGAGCGTCTCCGGCTCGCTGAGCACCGCCTCGAGCCTCGTCTCGAACCTCGGCACCTGGCTGTCGATCGTCGTCCTCGCGGCGGCGTTCCTCATCGCCATCCTCTTCACGATCTCCGGCGTCACCCGACGCACGCGGGAGTTCGGCACCCTCAAGGCGATCGGCTGGTCGAACGGCCGCATCACGCGCCAGGTCGCCGGCGAGTCCCTCGTGCAGGGCATCATCGGCGGCGTGATCGGTGCGGCCGCTGGTCTCATCGGCATCCTCGTCGTGAACGTCATCTCCCCGACGATCTCGGCGAGCGCCTCGTCCACGACGAACCGCGGCGGCATGGGCGGCGGTGGGATGCCCGGCGGCGCGGCGACGGCGGCGGCCGGCAGCGGCACGACCGGTGGTGCCCCCGCCGGTGGGTTCGGCGGCGGCGGTGCGAGCACGGCCTCGACGACCGACGTCGTCCTGCACGCCCCCGTCACCGTCGAGGTGATCCTGCTCGCGATCGGCCTCGCCGTGCTCGGCGGCCTCATCGCCGGCGCACTCGGCGGCTGGCGGGCGAGCCGGCTCCGTCCGGCCGAGGCCCTGCGGAGCGTGGCCTGATGCCCGGGCCGACCACCGGCGCGACCCCCGTCGTCGCCGGCCCCGACAGCACCGCATCGACACCGGAACCGACAGGAGCCCCCGTGACCAGCATCGACACCGCGCCCTCCGCTGCGGAGGCGAGCCGCGCCTCCAGGCCGATCTACGCCCTGAAGAACGTGAGCAAGACGTACAAGCAGAAGAACCGGACCGTCACCGCGCTGACGAACGTCGACCTGACCATCCCGCAGGGGCAGTTCGTCGCGATCCAGGGGCCGACCGGCGGCGGTAAGTCGACCCTGCTGCAGATGCTCGGTGCGCTCGACCGTCCGAGTGCCGGCAGCGTGCTCCTCGGTGACCAGGACGTGGCGAAGCTCGGGGACGGGGCGCTGACGAACCTGCGGGCGACCGAGATCGGGTTCGTCTTCCAGAGCTTCAACCTCATCCCGACGTTGACGGCGCTGGAGAACGTCGAGACCGCGTTCGCCGGGTCCCTCGCGAACCGGTCGCGGTCGGAGATCCGCGACCGGGCGACCGCGGCGCTCCGGGAGGTCGGCCTCGGCGAACGGCTCGACCACCTGCCCGCGGAGCTGTCCGGCGGGCAGCAGCAGCGCGTGGCCATCGCGCGGGCGCTGGTCAAGAACCCGAGCGTGCTGCTGGCGGACGAGCCGACCGGTGCGCTCGACGAGGCGACCCGTGACGAGATCATGGGGCTCATCGAGAAGCAGTGGAAGGAGCGCGGGCTCACCGTGGTCATCGTCACGCACGACTCGTGGGTGGCGAAGCGGGCCGAGCGCCGCCTGCACATCAAGCAGGGCCAGGTGCGCGAGGTGTAGGCGGGCCGGCGGCCGCCCGTGCCGAGTCTCGGCCACGCGGACACTTTCGTGGCACTCGACCCACGAAAGTGTCCGCGGCGGCGAGTCTCGCGCCCCTCAGCCGCCCACCGGGTAGTCGCAGTACGCGAACCAGCGCGAGTCCGGCGACCACGGCGGCACGTTCACGGTCCCCTGCCCGCCCTCGAGCGTGACGAGGGTCTCCGGCTGGACGGCGATCCGGGCGCCGCGCACGAGCGAGCCGGGCAGGAGCCGGAGCTCCACGCGGTGGTCAGCGGGGTGGCCCTGCACGCCGGGCTCGTACGACAGGTAGAGCAGGTGGGCACCGTCCGGCGAGACGTGCGGGAACCAGTTCACCCGGTCGTCGTTCGTGATCCGGACCGGGTCGGTCGCCCCGGGCCAGAGGGCGACGAGCTGCGCAGTGCCCGGCGTGAACCGCTCCGAGTTCCACACGAGCATCTCGCCCGCGAACGCGACGCCGTCGTCGGGGTGCTCGTCGCGGGTCAGGAACGTCGGGTCCCCGGTGGCCGGGTCGACGAGGGCGACGTCGGTGGTCCAGACGCCCTCCTCGGTGCGCTCCCCGACGATCGCCGCGAGGGTCTCGCCGTCGGGCGCGATGCCGTGCAGGTAGAACTTCCGGACGACCGGCAGCGCGGTGGTGACGTCGGTGAGGGTCGCCGCCGCTCCCCCGGCCGGCACCGGCACCCGGTACAGGTCCCCGTCGCGGGCGCTCACCACGACGGAGTTGCCCGAGGGGTCGAGCACGTGGTCGTTGTTGATCTCGGGGACGCCGGGCATCGGGACGCGCACGAGGGCGGTCTCGTCGAGCACGGCGTCGCCGTCGGCAGGGGGCCGCAGCAGCCAGAGGTCGCCGTTCCCGTTCAGCACGAGGGTGCCGTCGGGCAGCACGTTCGGCGCCTCGACGAGCACCGAGCTCGACTCGAACACGAGCCTGCTCGTCCGGCTCTCGACGTCGTACACGTGCACCCGGCTGGTCTGTCCCGGCAGCAGTTGCCGCCCGCGTGGCTCGCTCATGGTCCCATCCTGTCCGGATTCCGTCCGCCGAGTCTCGCCCCGGCGGACACCTTCGTGGCCTCGCGGACGCGAAAGCGTCCGCCCGGCCGAGTCTCGGTATCGGCGCGCACACCAGCGCACTCACGCACGGGAGGGGGGGGGGGGGGCGCCCCCCCCCCCCGCCTCCCGTCAGGCGGTCCCGCCTACTTCACCGCACCGGCCGTCAGGCCGGCCACGAACTGCCGCTGCACGATGAGGAACGCGATCACGACCGGGATCGAGACGACGAGGGACGCCGCCATGATCTGGTTCCAGTACACGTTCGTCTGCGTGGAGTACTGCTGCAGACCGACGGCCAGCGTCTGCCCGTCGCCGTTCGTCATGACCGAGGCGAAGAGCACCTCGCCCCATGCCGTCATGAACGAGTAGATGCCGACCGCGACCAGACCCGGACGCGCCGAGGGCAGGATGACCCGGAACAGGGCACCCATCGGGCCGGAGCCGTCGACCATCGCGGCCTCGTCGAGTTCACGCGGGATGGTCTCGAAGTAGCCCGCGAGCATCCAGATCGAGAACGGGAGCGTGAACGTCAGGTAGGTGATGATCAGGCCGGTCCAGCTGCCGACCAGCTGGATGCCGAGCGCGTTCCCGAGGTTCGTGAAGATGAGGAACAGCGGGAGCAGGAACAGCACGCCGGGGAACATCTGGGTGGAGAGCACCGCGGTGGTGAAGGTGCTCTTGCCCTTGAAGTTCCAGCGCGAGACACCGTAGGCGGCGAAGGTCGCGATGATCAGCGAGAACACCGTCGCGACCGTGCAGACCACGAGCGAGTTGATGAAGTACTTGCCGAGCGGGACCGTCGACCACATGTCGATGAACGGCTGGATGGTGATGTTCGTCGGGATCCACGTGAAGTCGTTCTGCACGTCACCGAGCGGCTTGATGGCCGTGGTGATCATCACGTAGAGCGGGACGACCGTGAACAGGGTCAGGACGACCAGGGTCACGACCTTGAAGGACTTGGCGCCGAATGTCTCACGCACGGACGGACCTCCGGTTGGTCACGGCGAGGTAGATGCCGGTGACGATGAGCAGGAAGATGAGGAGCAGGACGCTCATCGCGGCACCGGAGCCGAAGTTCCAGGTGATGAAGGACGCGTTGTAGATGTGGAAGCTCAGCAGGTCCGCCGCCGGGGGCTGGGCGGTCGAACCGAACAGCACGAACGGTGTGTTGAAGTCGTTGAACGTCCAGAGGAACATCACGAGCACGAGCGTCACGTTGACCGGGCGCACCATCGGCAGCGTGATCGAGCGCCACTGCCGGAAGGGCTTCGCGCCGTCGACCGAGGCGGCCTCGTACACGTCGTTCGGCACGGACTGCAGGCCGGCCATGAGCATGAGGAACGCGAACGGCCAGGTCTTCCAGATCGCCACGACGACGACCGACACGAAGGCGTTCGAGCCGATCAACCAGAACGGCCCGGTGCCGTTGAACAGGTGCAGCTGGTCCACGAGGATGTGGTTGATCGCACCCGAGTCACGCTGGAACATGAACTTCCAGGTGATGATGCCGGCGTACATCGGCAGCGCGTACGGCACGAGGAAGAGCGTGCGGAAGAGCCCGCGACCCTTGAACGGCTTCTGCAGCGCGACCGCGGCGGCCATGCCGAAGGTCCACGAGAGCCCGACCACGAGGACCGTGAAGCCGCACGTGATGAGGAACGAGTTCAGGACGCCCTTGCCGATCGCCTGGTCGAAGTCGATGACGACCGAGTAGTTGCGCAGCCCCGCGAACGGTGCAGCACCCCAGTTGGCGATGAAGTACTTGGTGAGCTGGATGAACGAGATCCAGATGCCGGTGAGCATCGGCACGATGTGGATCAGCAGCTCGAAGAGGATGGCGGGCGCGACGAGCGCGTAGGGCAGCCAGTGTCCCTTGCGCTTCCGACCGGGCGGACGGCCCGACGTGGTCGGGCCCTTCGTGTGGGTCAGGTCGATGCGCTCGGAGTCGGGCAGGACCGAGGTGGACATGAGCGGGGGCCTTTCGGCAGGAGGGGGATCGGGTGCTTCGCGCGGACCGTGGCAGCGGTCGGGAGGCGCGGCATGCGTGAGCCGATCGGCTCACCCCCGGCGTGTGGCCGGGTGCGGAACCGCAGGTCGCGGGCTCGACGTGGGCGCGGCCGTGGACCTGAGGGGTGGAGGCCCGGGGCGCGTCCTGGGGGACGCCCCCCGGGCCTCCTGGGCGGATCAACCAGCGGCCTGGGACACCTGGTCCTGGGCGGTCTGGAGCGCCGACTTGATGTCGCTGTCCGAGACGGTGGAACCGGTCGCGATCTTGGCGAACATGTCGTTCATCGCCTTGCCGACCGTGGACTCGAACTGGTCCTCGGCGGGCACCAGCGGGAGCGGCTTCGCCTTGTTGTTGTAGATGTCGAGGAACGTCTTCGTCTGCTCGTCGGTGACCGAGTCAGCAGCCGCGGCGAGCACCGGCAGCGCCGAGTACGGCTTGTCGAGCGTCGTCTGCGTGTCCGCGCTCGTCATGTACTTGACGAACTTGAGCGCGCCGTCCTTGTTCTTCGTGTTCTTGAAGATCGACAGGTTGATGCCGGCCGGGAAGGACGCGATGTCCTGACCGTCAGCGGTGGTCGGGAACGGCACGACGCCGAACTCGTCCGTCTTCATGCCCTGCGACGTGATGGTCGCGTTCGCGTTGTTCTGCGTGAGCATCATCGCGGCCTTGCCGTTCGCGAAGTCCGAGACGGCCTGGGTGCCGTTGTCGTACTGCGCGTTCGACGGGTTGACGACCTTGTCGGACTGCATCAGGTCGAGGTAGCGCTTGATGCCGTCGACGTTCGCCTTCTGCGTGAAGGTCGGCTTGCCGTCCTTGTCGAACCACTCGCCGCCGTTCTGGGCGGAGGTGATGAACGCGAAGTGCGAGTTCTCGGTGTACGAGCCACCGGCGATGGTGAAGCCGTACTTGTCACCCGAGGTGAGCTTCTTCGCGTCGGCGGTGAGGTCCTCCCACGTGGTCGGCGCTTCGATGCCGGCGTCCGAGAACATCTTCTTGTTGTAGTACAGGCCGTAGGCGAGGCCGTAGAGCGGGACGCTCGTGACGGTCTTGCCGGGCGCGCCACCGGTCGAGAGCGCGACCTTGCCGAACTTGTCGGACCCGCCGATCGCCTTCATCTCCGAGTCACCGAACTCCTGGAAGGCGCCGGTGGCCTGGAGCGAGGTCGCCCAGGTGTTGCCGATGTTGACGACGTCCGGGCCCTGGCCCGAGGTGACGGCGGTCTGGATCTTGTTCTGCAGGTCGTTCCAGCCGATGACCTGGAGGTCGACCTTGATCCCGGTCTCCTTGGTGAACTTCTTGAGGACGGGGGTCAGCACCTCCTTGTCGTTCTGGAGCGACGTGCCCTGGTTGGACGCCCAGTAGGTGAGCGTCTTGGAGTCGCCGGACGAACCGGAGCCTCCGGAGGAGCAGGCTGCGAGGCCGGTCACGGTGAGTGCCGCGGCCGCGGTGATGGCCAGTGCGCGGATGGCAGTGCGCATGACTCTCTACTTTCTCGTCGTTGAGATGGTGCAGGGGGTGGTACTGGTCGTGCTGTCGGGTGCTGCTGTGTGTGCGGTGCCGCTCTGGCCGGTCAGGCCAGGGTCGACGCCGCGGGGTCCCAGCCCTCGGGGAGGGTCGGGGAGGGTGCGACGGTGCTCTCCACGAGCACCGCCTCACCACGTTCGGCTGCCTCGGCGATGGAGACCATCACGTCGAGGACGTGGAAGGCGAGGGCACCGGGGACCCGGTTCTCCTCTCCTGCACGGAGCGAGCGGGCCAGGTCGACCACGCCGGTGCCGCGCGAGTAGGTGGACCCCACGGCGGGGATCGTCTCGGGTTCCTCGGAACCGAGTGCGTACAGCTCGGTGTCGCCGTCGAAGTTGTTCGGGTCGGGGAACACGACCGTGCCGGTCTCGCCCGCGATCTCGACGAAGCCGGTGCGGCCGCGGTCGGACTCGAACGAGAAGACGCTCTGCGCGCTGCCGCCGTTCTCGAACTCGATGAGGGCCGAGTGGTTCGTCGGGACCTCGACCGGGAACTCGGTGCCCGCCTTCGGGCCGGAGCCGATGGTGCGGGTCGCGCGGGACTTCGACGCGGTCGCGGTGACCTTCTTCACGGGGCCGAACGCCTGCACGAGGGTCGTGATGTAGTACGGGCCGATGTCGAACAGCGGGCCGGCGCCGTACGCGAAGAGGAACTCGGGGCTCGGGTGCCACGACTCCGGGCCGGGGCTCTGGAAGAGCGTCAGGCCGTTGAGCGGGGTGCCGATGCGACCGTCGCGGATGGTGCGCAGCGCGGTCTGGAGCCCGGCACCGAGGAACGTGTCCGGGGCGACGCTGACGGTCTTGCCGGCGGCACGGGCGGCGTCGCGCAGCTCGGCGGCGCTCGCACGGTCGAGGGCGTAGGGCTTCTCGCCCCAGACGTGCTTGCCGGCGGCGAGGGCCTGCAGGGCGACCTCGACGTGGGCGGCCGGGATCGTCAGGTTGACGACGATCTCGATGTCGTCGTTCGCGAGGAGCTCCTCCACCGTGCCGGATCCGGCGACGCCCCACTTCTCCGCCTGGGCCGCCGCGCGGGGCAGGTCGATGTCGGCGATGAAGTGCACCGTCACGTCGGGGAAGACCGTGAGGTTCGAGAGGTACTGGTCCGAGATGACCCCGGCGCCGATGACGCCGACGCCGACCGGGCCGGTGCGGGTGGTCTCGGTGGCGTCGACCTGCGTGTCGGTCGCGGTGGTGGTGTCGGTCATGCGCGGGCCCCCTCGAGGAACGTGTAGGAGTCGGTGACGGCCTGGAAGACGTCGCCCTCGTGGTCGTCGAGCTCGACGACGTGCAGCGCGTCCGGCGCCGCGGCGATGATCTCGCGGATCGGCATGACACCGTTGCCCACGGCGACCTGCTTCTTGTCGTCGTGCGAACCGTCGCCGTCCTTGACGTGCAGGAACTGGACCTTGTCGCCGTACTTGCCGATGATCGCCACCGGGTCGTCGCCGCCGACCTTCACCCAGTAGGTGTCGAGTTCGAGCACGACGTCGTCGGAGAGCGCGTCGGCGAAGACCTCGTAGGCGGAGACGCCGTCGATGCGGTTCGAGAACTCGAACGCGTGGTTGTGGTAGCCGAGAGTGAGACCGTGGTCCGCGGCACGGGGAGCGAGGGCGCTCAGCTCGCGGGCGATGGCCTCGACGTCCTCGCGGGTGGTCCAGCGGGCCTCGTCGATGTGCGGGTCGATCAGGGTCGTGAGGCCGACGGTGACGCTCGCGTGGAAGATCTGCTCGAGGTCCTGCTCGCCGGCGTCGAGGAGCCGGGCGTGGCCGCTCGGGCTCTGCAGTCCGGCCGCGGCGAGGGCGTCGCGCAGCGCCTCGGCGCGGTCGACGAATCCGAAGGCCTCGACGTTCGTGTAGCCGATGTCGGCGATGCGCTGCAGCGTGCCGGGCAGATCGGCAGCGAGGGCGTCGCGGACTGTGTAGAGCTGGACCGAGAGCGGTTGGGTCACCAGGGGTTCTCCTCGTCGAGATGGTGTGGTCGACGTCGACCGAGCGTCACACTATGACCACTTTTGTCGGCGGTCAAGCAGAAGTTCGTGGTTCTTCGACGAACTTCGTTGCGTGGCGCGTTCGATGTGTGCTTCACTCCCCCACATGGTCGACTTGAACCGGACGGCAGCGTCGCCTCCGGTCGGGACGAGCGAGCTCTTCCAGATCCTCCGCGACGGCGTGCCGCGGACCCGGGCCGAGCTCGCCAGCCTGACGGGACTCGCGCGCTCCACGATCGGCGTGCGCCTCGATGCCCTCATCGAGGTCGGGCTCGTCGGACCCGTGGACACCGCGGCGTCCACGGGCGGACGCCCGCCTGCGCAGGTGGCGCTCATGCCCCGCGCACGCCTGGTCATCGCCGCCGACCTCGGGGCCTCGCACGGCCGCGTCGCCGTCACCGACCTCGTCGCCGAGCCGCTCGCCACCCGCGAGGCACGCATCGACATCGCTGCCGGCCCGGTCCCCACCCTGACGTGGCTCGTCGAGACGATCGACGCGCTCCTCGACGAGGTCGGCCGCGCCCGGGACGACGTCATCGCGATCGGCATCGGCGTCCCGGGGCCGGTCGAGTTCTCCACCGGACGCCCCGCGAACCCGCCGATCATGCCGGGCTGGGACGGCTTCGACGTGCCGGGATGGCTGCGCGCGCACATCGCCGCCCACGTCCTGCTCGACAACGACGTGAACATCGCGGCCCTCGGGGAGCGCGAGCACGGCTGGCCGGGCGTCGACCACCTGCTCTTCGTCAAGGTCGCCACCGGCATCGGCTCCGGGATCGTCTCGGACGGCGAGCTCCAGCGCGGCGCGCAGGGCACCGCGGGTGACATCGGTCACGTCCGGGTCTCGAGCGCCGGCGACGTGCCGTGCCACTGCGGGAACACCGGGTGCCTCGAGGCCGTCGCCTCCGGTCCGGCCATCGCCCGACGACTCCGCGCGAAGGGGCACGACGTGCACTCCAGCGCGGACGTCCTCGAACTCGTCAACCGCTCGGACCTCGACGCCATTCAGGCGGTGCGCCAGGCCGGACGTGACATCGGCGAGGTCCTCGCCACCTGCGTCTCGCTCATGAACCCGTCGGTCATCGCGCTCGGCGGATCGATCACGCAGGCCGGGGAGCACCTCCTCGCCGGGGTCCGCGAGGTCGTCTACTCCCGCTCCATGCCCCTCGCCACGGAGCACCTGGTGATCGCGCAGTCGCGGGCCGGGTCGCTCGCGGCGCTCCAGGGGGCGGCGGCGCTCGCCATCGGGTACGCGCTCTCCCCCGCGGGGGTCGACGAGCTGGTGACGTTCGCCGAGGGGCGCCAGCTGGTCTCCTGACCGGTGCGTCGCGTCCGTGGGTCCGCCGGTGCGTCGCGTCCGTGCGTCCGCCGGTTCGTCGCGTCCGTGCGTCCGCCGGTGCGTCGGTTTCGTCTCGTCGGTGCGTGGGGAGAGAATCGACGGGTGACGATCGTGCAGCCCACCCTGTGGGGCGACCTGGACCCCGGCCTGGAGGCGCAACCCGCCCCCGGCACGCCGGCGTCGGTCGCATCCGTGGCCGGCTCCACGGCATCGGGCCCCGTCGTTCACGACGCGTTCACCGCGCTCCGGGGGCACACCGAGCGCATCGTCGCGCACTCGTCCGACCGCGTCGCGTGGCTCCGCGCCCGCGCCATGGGCATCACCGCCACCGACGTCGCCCGGCTCGCCTCCCTGCGCGCCGTCGACGCGGTCGTCACCGACAAGCGGTACGGCTCGCGGTTCTCCGGCAACTCGTACACGGAGCACGGCAAGGAACGCGAACCGGTCATCGCCGCCTGGGTCGCCGCGACGCACGGCATCCAGCCGTCCGCGCACCTGTTCCACGCCGCCACCAACCGCGCCCACCTCGCGACCCCGGACGGCGTCGGCGTCGACGGTTCGTCACGGGTCGTCCTCGCCGAGATCAAGACCACCGGCAAGGGCTGGCGGAGCATCCCCCGGCACTACCTCCGCCAGATCTGGTGGCAGCAGTACGTGCTCGGTGCCGACCGCACCCTGTTCGTCTGGGAACGCCACGACGGCTTCGTGCCGGTCGCCGACGAGCCCGAGTGCCGGTGGGTCGACCGCGACGACGACCAGATCCGCGGGCTGATCCAGCTCGCCGACCTCGTGCTCGACCGGCTGCGCGACTTCCGGAGCTAGACCTTCACGATCCGCAGGCGACTCATCCCGATGACGAGCACGCCGAGCAGGACGATCGACACCGCCACCCCGAGGCAGTACAGCGCCACGACGCCGTAGCCCAGGTCGGGGTTCAGGAACGGGTACGGCACCCATCCGTCCGTCGCGCCGCGGACCAGCACCACGATCGTCCAGACGGCCGGGTAGATCAGGAACCACCACACGTGGCGGAGCAGGAGCTTCGACCGGTCGGAGAACAGCAGCCAGTCCAGCACCGCGTACGCGGGGAGGACCTTGTGCAGGATGTCGTTCGAC
Organism: Curtobacterium sp. USHLN213; assembly: GCF_037144815.1. Classification (NCBI taxonomy): domain Bacteria; kingdom Bacillati; phylum Actinomycetota; class Actinomycetes; order Micrococcales; family Microbacteriaceae; genus Curtobacterium; species Curtobacterium sp. USHLN213. The sequence continues at coordinate 98,919 of NZ_JBBCYQ010000012.1, forward strand.
CACTGCACGTTCGCCGACACGTCGACCCCGGTGAGCAGGGTGTTGTAGACGATCCCGGTCGTCGCGATGTACACCGTCGCCGCGCCGCGGAACAGACTCACGCGCAGGTCCCCGCGCTTCCGGCGGGCCGCCGCGACGAGGGTCACGGCGAATGCCAACGCGATGATGATGTTCGACTGGATCGTGAAGTAGCCAAAGAAGTTCCACGGGTTGTAGCTCGGGAGCTTCGAGCTGACCAGCCACTGCCCGACGATGGCGGCCACGACAGCGATGACCGCGAGCAGCCGGAGCGAGTTCACGAGGGTGCGCACCAGGCCACGCTACCGGCACACCGCGCCGGGTACGCGAAAGGACCCGCACCGGGAGCGGTGCGGGTCCTTCACTGGGTCAGATGACTCAGATGCTGTTGACGTCGAGCGGGATGCCCGGGCCGAAGGTCGTCGAGACGGCGCCCTTCATGATGTAGCGGCCCTTCGAGGCGCTCGGCTTGAGGCGGTTGATCTCCTCGAGCGCGGTCGAGATGTTCTCGTCGAGCTGCTCCGGCGTGAACGAGGCCTTGCCGACGACGAAGTGCACGTTGGCGTGCTTGTCGACGCGGAACTCGATCTTGCCGCCCTTGATGTCGTTGACGGCCTGCGCCACGTTCGGGGTCACGGTGCCGGTCTTCGGGTTCGGCATGAGGCCACGCGGGCCGAGCACCTTACCGAGACGACCGACCTTGCCCATGAGCTCCGGCGTCGCGACGGCGGAGTCGAAGGCGGTGTAGCCCTCGGCGACCTTCGCGATGAGCTCGTCGCCACCGACCTCGTCGGCGCCGGCGGCGATGGCGGCCTCGGCCGCTGCGCCGACCGCGAAGACGATGACGCGGGCGGTCTTGCCCGTGCCGTGCGGCAGGATGACCGTGCCGCGGACCATCTGGTCCGCCTTGCGCGGGTCGACGCCGAGCTTCAGGGCGACCTCGACGGTGGAGTCGGTCTTGGTGGAACCGGTCTCCTTCGCGAGGGCGACTGCCTCGGTGGGGGTGTAGAACTTGTCGGCCTCGATCTTCGCGGCCGCGGCCTGGTAGGCCTTGGACTTCTTCGCCATGGTGTTCTCCTTGGGAGCTACGTGGTTGACGAGCCGGCGCGGCTCTCCCACGGAAGGGTGTTCGGTTGTGTGCCTGAGCAGGTGGGGCTTACGCCTCGACCGTGATGCCCATCGAGCGAGCGGTGCCGGCGATGATCTTCGCGGCCTGCTCGATGTCGTTGGCGTTCAAGTCGGCCTGCTTGGTCTCGGCGATCTGACGGACCTGGTCCATCGAGATCTTCGCGACCTTGACCGTGTGCGGGGTGGCGGAACCCTTCTGCACACCCGCGGCCTTCTTGATCAGCTCTGCCGCCGGCGGGGTCTTGAGGACGAACGTGAACGAACGGTCCTCGTAGACGGTGATCTCGACCGGCACGACGTTGCCACGCTGCGACTCGGTCGCCGCGTTGTACGCCTTGCAGAACTCCATGATGTTGACGCCGTGCTGACCGAGCGCCGGACCGATCGGCGGGGCCGGGTTGGCGGCGCCCGCGTTGATCTGCAGCTTGATCAGGCCCGTGACCTTCTTCTTCGGTGCCATGACTTGTCTTCCTCCTGGAATCGAACGCACGGGGATCCGTGCACTCTCCCGCTGGCCCGGCCGTTCCGGACCGCGGTGAAGCCCCGCACGCACGAAGCGTGCGGGGCCAAACTCGTTGAGTCTACCCGATGATCGGGTTGGACTACAGCTTGGTGACCTGGTCGAAGCTGAGCTCGACCGGGGTCTCGCGCTCGAACAGCGAGACGAGGACCGTGAGCTTGCCGCTCTCCGGCTTGATCTCGGAGATCGACCCCGGGAGACCCGCGAACGAGCCTTCCTTGATGGTGATCGTCTCGCCGATCTCGAAGTCGACCTCGGCCGCCGGCTGGGACTGTGCGCCGCCGGAGCCCTTCGCGCCGCCCTTGGTCGGAGCGGCCTCGGCCACCTGGACCAGGGACTTCAGCATGCCGAACGCCTCGTCGAAGCGGAGCGGCGTCGGATTGTGGGCGTTGCCGACGAAGCCGGTGACACCCGGGGTGTGCCGGACGACGGACCACGAGTCCTCGTTGAGGTCCATGCGGACGAGCACGTACGAGGGGATCCGGACGCGGGTGACCAGCTTGCGCTGCCCGTTCTTGATCTCGACGACGTCCTCCATCGGGACCTCGACCTGGTAGATGTAGTCCTCCATCGACATCGAGACCATGCGGTTCTCGATGTTCGACTTCACGCGGCGCTCGAAGCCCGCGTAGGAGTGGATGACGTACCACTTGCCCGGCTTCATCCGCAGCTCGGCCTTGAAGGCCTCGTACGGGTCGACCTCGGCCTCTTCTTCGTCTTCTTCAGCGTCGAGGGCCTCGTCGGCGGCGATGGTCGCGTTGGCCTCGGCCGCGGTCTCCGCTTCCAGCTCGACCTCTTCTTCGTCCTCGACTGCCTCGACGGCGGCCTCGGCCTCGTCGGCGGTGTCGATCTCGAGCGCGTCGTCCACGACGGCGTCGGCCTCGGGGTCGCGCGACTCGGCCAGCGCGGTGAGCGCCTCGTCGATGCCGGCGTCGACGGTGCCGTCGTCGGGCTCGTCGCTCAGGCCGAGAGACTCGTCGTTCTCGTCCTCGATCTCGATGGCTCGCTCTTCGGCGGACTCGGCCGAACGCTCCTCGCCGGTCTCGACGTCGCCTTCCTGGTTCTCCTCGACTTCGGAGGACTGCTCGGCAGCCGTGGCGAGGTCGATGTCGTCGCGGGAGTTGTCAGACACTGTCGAATCTTTCCGTTCGGTGATGCGGATCGGGTTGGCGGGCGGATCGGTTCACGACCGGCGCCGTCTCGGGCGACCGTACTCCTGTCCGCGAGCGGTCAGGACAGCCGGCGTCCGGCTCAGGCCGTCGGCCCGTTGCCGAACACGTACCCGACGCCGAGTCCGAACACGAAGTCGAGGACCGACACCAGGATCATCATCACGACGACGAAGACCAGGACGACGCCCGTGTAGCTGAAGAGCTCCTTGCGGGTCGGCGTGACCACCTTGCGGAGCTCGCCGAGGACCTGACGGATGAAGAGCACGATGGCAGCGAACGGACCACGGCGCTCGGCCCGGTCCTGCTTCGCCTTGGCGACGACGTCATCCGCCGTCGTCTCCATGTCTTTGCTCGCCAACTTCTACCCTTCCAGATGTGCAGGGCGGACAGGACTCGAACCTGCAACCTGCGGTTTTGGAGACCGCTGCTCTACCAATTGAGCCACCGCCCTTCGGACACGGTTCGTCACCGATCCGTGTTCCGGTGGTCGAGTGTACGGGAGTCCGTCACACGGTGTCCACTTGACGGATGCTCCGGCGTGCCGCGCCGGTAGGCTGGGCCCCGTGAGCACCGAAGCCCCAGGCCCCGAGTCCACCGCCCACCCCGCTGCCGCGACCACCGATCGGCCGCGCATCGCGTCCCGCATCGCCGCGATCGCCGAGTCCGCGACGCTCAAGGTCGATGCGAAGGCCAAGGCGCTCAAGGCCGCCGGTCGCCCGGTCATCTCGTTCGCCGCGGGCGAGCCGGACTTCGCCACGCCGCAGCACGTCGTCGACGCCGCCGTGCAGGCAGCGCAGGACCCGAAGAACCACCGGTACACGCCCGCGACCGGCCTGACCGAGCTCAAGCAGGCGATCGCCGAGAAGACCGCCCGCGAGTCCGGCATCACCGTCGACCCCGCCCAGGTGATCGTCACGAACGGCGGCAAGCAGGCCGTCTACCAGGCGTTCCAGACGATCGTGGACGACGGCGACGAGGTCCTCCTGCCGGCGCCGTACTGGACCACCTACCCCGAGGCCATCCGGCTCGCCGGGGGCGTCCCCGTCGAGGTCTTCGCCGGCAGCGACCAGGACTACCTCGTCACGGTCGACCAGCTCGAGGCAGCCCGCACCCCGAAGACCAAGGCGCTGCTGTTCTGCTCGCCGTCGAACCCGACCGGCTCGGTCTACACCGCCGAGCAGACGAAGGCCATCGGCGAGTGGGCGCTCGAGCACGGCATCTGGGTCATCAGCGACGAGATCTACCAGGACCTCGTGTACGACGGTGTGCGGTTCACCGGCATCCTCGAGGCGGTCCCGGCCCTCGCCGACACGACGATCCTCGTCAACGGCGTCGCGAAGACGTACGCGATGACCGGGTGGCGTGTCGGGTGGTTCATCGGCCCGTCCGACGCGGTCAAGGCGGCGTCGAATCTGCAGTCACACCTGTCGAGCAACGTGTCGAACGTGTCGCAGCGCGCCGCGATCGCCGCGCTGACCGGCCCGCAGGAGCCCGTCACGGCCATGCGCGAGGCCTTCGACCGCCGTCGTCAGGCGATCGTCGCGGGTCTGAACGCGATCCCGGGCTTCGTCACGCCGACCCCGCATGGAGCCTTCTACGTCTACCCCGACGTCACGGCGCTCCTCGGCCGCGAGTGGGCCGGCTCGACTCCGACCACGACGCTCGAACTCGCCGACCTCATCCTCGAGCACGCCGAGGTCGCGGTCGTCCCTGGTGAGGCGTTCGGCCCCTCCGGCTACCTCCGCCTGTCGTACGCGCTCGGTGACGACGACATCGCCGAGGGCGTCGCGCGGCTCGCGAAGTTCTTCGCGTAGTCACCCGTCGTTGCAGAACGGCCCACCTCGTCGAGGTGGGCCGTTCCGCGTCGCGGGCCAGGAGGCGCGGCTCGGCTCAGGCGAGCAGGTCGCCCACCACGACGGGTTCCGGCACGAGCGAGACACCGAAGCGGTTCAGGACGGTCACCTGGACGTAGCGGGCGAGTTCGGCCACCTGGGCGGCGGTCGCTCCCCCGCGGTTCGTCAGCGCGAGTGTGTGCTTCGACGAGATCGCGGCGCGGGACCCGGGGACGGCGTACCCGCGGTGGACGCCGGCGTGCTCGATGAGCCACGCGGCGCTGAGCTTGACGTCGTCGCCCGCCGGCCAGCGCGGCGCCTCGGCCGGCAGGGTCTCGGCGAAGGCGGCGGACACGATCGGGTTCGTGAAGAACGACCCCGCGCTCCACGTGTCGTGGTCGTCCGCGTCGAGGACCATGCCCTTGGACCCCCGGAGCCGCAGGACCTCGGACCGCACCGTCGCCGGCTCGACGAACGCCCCGAGCTCGACGCCGAGCGACCCGGCGAGCTGGGCGTAGCGGACCTGGACCCCGGCGCCCCGGACGGTGCCGAGCCGGAACTCGACCGTCAGCACGGCACCGCGCCGTCCGTGCTTGAGGGTCGAGGTGCGGTAGCCGAGCGCCAGCTCGGCCGCTGGTACCCAAGCGCGCTCCCCCGTCGACGCGTCGAGTAACTCGATCCGGGTGAGCACGTCGGACAGCTCGACCCCGTAGGCGCCGATGTTCTGCACGGGGGCGGCGCCGACGGTGCCCGGGATGCCGCTCAGCGCCTCCAGGCCCGTCCAACCGTTCTCGACCGTCGTGGCGACGAACGCGTCCCACGGCTCGCCGGCCGCGACGCGGACGGTGACGCCGTCGTCGTCCGCGTCGTGCTCGATGCCCGTCGTGCGCACGAGCACGACGGTGCCGTCGAAGCCGTCGTCGGCGACGAGCAGGTTGCTGCCGCCACCGAGGACCAGCCACTCGTCGTCGTCCCACGCGGCGGTGACGTGCGCGACGAGCTCGTCGGTGGTCGACGCCGTGAGCAGTCGCGCCGCGGGACCACCGACGCGCAGCGTCGTGAGGTCGGCGAGCACCGACTCCGTCACGGTCAGCGGAACGCCACCGTGACCTGCGCCTTGCCGAGCACGGTCTGCCCGGCGGCGGTCACGGTGAGGTCGATGCGCTGCGGACGGCCGTCGTCGTCGACGGTGCCGACCTTGGCGACGACGCCGACGGTGGCGCCCTGCTCCGGGTCGACGACCACGGGGCGGGTGAACCGGACGCCGTAGCGGACCACCCAGCCGCGGTCGCCGAGCCACTCGGAGACCGGCTGCACGGCCAGTCCCATCGTGAGCATGCCGTGCGCCAGGACACCGGGCAGGCCGACGGAGGCGGCGACGTCGTCGCGGTAGTGGATCGGGTTGAAGTCGCCGGACGCGCCGGCGTAGCGGACGAGCGAGTCGCGGGTGATGTGGACCTCGCGCTCGGCGACGACGGTGCCGACCTCGAGCGCGGTCACGGGTGCGGTGGTCATGCGTCGTCTCCTCGGACCACGAGGGTGGAGGTCGCCGTGACGACGTGCTCCCCCGCGGCGTCGTTCATCGTGCTCTCGGCCGTGACCATGGCGTTGCCGCCGAGGGTCTTCACGCTCGTCACGGTCAGGGTCGCGGTGAGCTCATCCCCGGCGACGATCGGTCGCTCGTAGGCGAAGGCCTGCTCGCCGTGGACCACGCGGGAGAAGTCGATGCCGGCGTCGGGCTCGGCGAGGAGCTGGGCGAGCGTGGCCTCCTGCACGACGACCGCGAAGGTCGGCGGGGCGACGACGTCGTCATAGCCGGCGGCGCGGGCGGCCTCGGGCTCGTGGTGGATCGGGTTCGTCGCGAACACGGCGCGGGAGAACTCGCGCACCTTCTCGCGACCGACCAGGTAGGGCTGGGCCGGCGGGAACGTCCTGCCGACGAGCTCGGGGTTCACAGACACGTCCGGCAGTCTAGCGACGCCCGCTCGGGGGGCCTGTGTTCATGAGTATGCATCGGCTATGCTGACCCGACGCGGTTCGGGGGAACCGACACCGATCTCCGGGGATGGGGAGGAACGATGGACCACACGACCGAGTTCGCCGTGCACACGGGCGACCGCTGCACTGCCATGGAGGCCGCAGGCGCCGCACTGCAGCAGGCGGGGCACCACGTCGAGTCGACGGGCGGGACGCTCACCGCGACGACCGGCAACCGGGTGCTCACGATCCTGCTCGGGGCGCTCGTGCACCCGTCGCGGGAGTTCCGGCGGTACGAGCTCTCGACGACCGTCACGGGGACGTCGACCACGATCACACTGCGGCACTCCGGGCACGGCACCGCGGTGTCGGGCGGGGAGATCGGTGCGAAGCGGCGGCACGATGCCTGGCGCAGCACGGCCGCGGTGATCGAGCGGGCGCTCCGGCAGGCGGGCGTGCTCAGCGCGCGGTAGCGCCGCGCGGGCGCGCCGCGCGGGCCACGCGGGCGCGGGCCGCACAGGCGCGTCGCCGGGCGCCGCACAACGCAAATCGCTGCGAACCGCGTCTTCGCACGGTGCGGCGTGGCTTGCGTTGTGCGCAGGCGCCCGGCGCTGCCGGCGCCCGGCTGCGCCAGGGCCGGGGCCGGGGACGAACCACGGGAACGACACGGAACCAGGCCGTGGGGCCGGTTCGACGTCGGGAACGTGGTTCGACGCCGCGCGCCCGATACGGCAGCGCCGCGGCGCACTCTCTCCAAGAGCGGCCGGGGACGGGGAGGAACCACGGAAACGACACGGAACCAGGTCGTGGGGCCGGTTCGACGTCGGGAACGTGGTTCGACGCCGCGCGCGGACCGCGACGGCAAGCGGTCGCCCGCGCCGGCACGCGTGCCGCACAACGCAAAGCACGGCGAACCGCGCAGTCCCGCGGTTCGGGGCGACTTGCGTTGTGCGCAGGCACCCGACGCCGCGGCGGGCGGGGCAGCGCCGCGGCGCACCCCCGCCACGCGCAGGCGGGGCGGCGCAGGCGCGGCCGCAGCCCGGGACGAACCACGGGAACGACACGGAACCAGGTCGCGGGCCCGGTTCGATGTCGGGAAGGCGGTTCGATGCTGCGCCGCCGCGACGCGCACCGACGCCGACGCCGACGCCGACGCCGACGCCGACGCACCGAGACGCGGACGCGCGCGGCACCGCCCCGAGAACGACGAAAGCCCGGCGAACGAATCGCCGGGCTTGCGGTAGCGAGGGCGGGACTTGAACCCGCGACCCCACGATTATGAGTCGTGTGCTCTAACCAACTGAGCTACCCCGCCAAGGATCCGGCACGACTACCGCACCGGGTCGGAGCCCCGAGTCAGGATTGAACTGACGACCCCTTCCTTACCATGGAAGTGCTCTACCACTGAGCTATCGGGGCATGTGCCGCTCGGCGGCACCACACGAGGATAGCAGACCCGCGACGGTGGTCAGGAACCGGCCGTGACGCCCGGGCGTGCCGCGTGGAACCGCTAGTTCGCGTTGGCCTCGAGCCACGCCAGCGGGTCCACCGGGACACCGTCGACGTGCACCTCGAGGTGCAGGTGCGGACCGGTCGAGTTGCCGGTGCTGCCGACCAGACCGAGCTCGTCGCCGACCTCGACCTGCTGGCCCTTGACGACCTTGAAGGAGTTGTCCTCCATGTGGCCGTAGACGCTGACGAACTGCTTGCCGTCGACGTCGTGCTCGACCCAGACGTCGTTGCCGAAGCCGCCGTCGTTGGCCTGCACCTTGAGGACGGTGCCGGCGGCGATGACCCGGATCGGCGTGCCCTCACCCGGAGCGAAGTCGACGCCCATGTGGTTCGTCGAGCAGAAGGAGCACCCCTCGACCTGGCGTCCGCCGAACCCGGAGGTGATCGGCACACCGGTCAGGAACGGCCACTGGATCGTGCCGTTCGGGTCGTTCGTGAAGCTCGAGGAGTCGACGTTCTTGTACTGCGTCGCCGAGGACACCGAGTACTGGTCGCGGTTCGTCTCGGCGTCGGTCGCACCGGCACCGACGCTGAGGGACTGCGTGTCACCCGAGGCCGTCGCCCGCGCCGACGTCGAGCCGGGCTCGGGGGTGTACAGCGCCTGTGCGGGCAGCGAGGTCGACACGACGAGCCCCGCGACGAACAGCAGCGCGCCGACGGCCGTCACCCGCGAGGCCGCCCGACGGAACGACGCACCCTGCGACCCCCGCGCGGCACGTGGCGCGACCCCGGCGACCGGAGTCGCTGCAGCGGGAGCCGTGCGAGCGATGTGACGCGTGGCACGGTCGGCCTGCACGGGGGCGGTGGCGGCACGCCCGGTCCGACGGGACGCCGGCACCTGCCCGAGGACACGGCGCGCGGCCGGCGCGGCCGACGTGGGGGCCGCGACCGCCGGGGCAGCAGCCACGACCGGCGACGAGGGCGCCGGCGGCGTCACGGGCGATGCGGTCGCCGCGGGCATCGCGGGCGAGGCCGGCGCGAGGTCGATGGGCGACACGGGCGCGGCCGGGGTCGCGGGTGTCCCCGGGCTCACCAGGTCGTCGAAGGTCGCGTCACCGAGGGCGGCCCGGGAGGCGCGGCTCGTCTCCGCCACGTCCGTCGCGTGCTCGACGCGTTCCGGTGCTCCCCCGGAGGACGCCGTCGCCGCCGCGCGTTCCGCCTCGATGCGGGCCCGTCGGGTCAGGTGGACGACCGGTGCGGGAGCGTCCGCGGAGCCGTCGGTGTGCACGGGCGTGAGGGGAGCGTGGGGCATGTGTTCGGCGTGGATCCTGATCGGGGCGAGACGCGCTCGTTGGTAACGAGCAGATAACGGGACCCGAGCACGCTAGCAGGAGCGTCCGGGAGACGCCAGTCCTCGGGATGTCCTCACCCGGCGAGCACGGACTCCTCGAGGCGCCGCAGCAGGTCCGCGAGCTCGTCCGCGACCGCGGGTGCGGCGAAGAGGAACGACCGCGTGCCGCCGGCCTCCCAGATCCGGGTCTCGGCGCCGGCCTCACGGGCGACGATCGACCCGGCGGCCATGTCCCACGGGTTGATCCCGCGCTCGTAGTAGGCGTCCACGGTGCCGACGCCCACCGCGCAGCAGTCCAGCGAGGCCGCTCCCCCACGGCGGATGTCGCGGACCTCGCCGATCAGTCCGGCGAGCACCGCGACCTGCTGCCGTCGGCGCTCGGCGGTGTACCCGAAGCCGGTGGCGACGAGCGTCTCGGCGAGCGAGGCCGGCGTCCCGACGTGCAGCGGCACCCCGTCGCGCGTGGCATCTTCGCCGGCGGCCGCGCGGAACACGACGCCGGTCGCGGGCTGGACGACGACGCCGGCGATCGGCTCCCACGAGGTCGGGTCGGCCGGGCCGCGCACCACGCCGATGCTCACGCCGTACTCGGCGCTGCCGTAGAGGTAGTTGACGGTGCCGTCGATCGGGTCGACCACCCACGTGATGCCCGAGGTTCCGGCGCCGGTGCCGGACTCCTCACCGAAGAATGCGTCGTCCGGCCGGGCCTCGGCGATCCGGGCCCGGACGAGTGCCTCGACCTCACGGTCGGCAGCCGTGACCACGTCGACGATGCTCGACTTCCGGTCGGCGACCTCGACCCCCTCGACCCGTCGGCGTGCGGCGAGCGCTGCTGCCTCTCGGGCGATGGACTCGGCGAGGTCGGCGAACTGGACGGGGGTGAGGTCGGAGGGCATGTGTCCATCCTCGCGGAAACGGAACGGCCCCGTCCGATGAGGACGGGGCCGTTCCGATGGTGGCAAGTGAGGGATTCGAACCCCCGAAGGCTACGCCGGCTGATTTACAGTCAGATCCCTTTGGCCGCTTGGGTAACTTGCCATGTGCGCACCCGGCCCGTGTAGTCACCAACCGAAGGCGCGCATGAAAGCATAGCCGATCCGAGACGGTGCTCGTGACCACCGTGGGCCGATCCACGGGTGCCGAACCGCGCCTCCCGTCCGCCGTTAGGCTGTCCCGCATGGCAGACAGTTCCTTCGACGTGGTCAGCAAGGTCGACAAGATGGAGGCGGAGAACGCCCTCAACCAGGCCGCCAAGGAGATCGAGCAGCGGTACGACTTCAAGGGCGCCGACGCATCGATCGCGTTCAGCGGTGAGGACGTCCTCATCAAGGCGAACTCGGAAGAGCGCGCGAAGGCCGTCCTCGACGTCCTGCAGAGCAAGGCGATCAAGCGGAACATCAGCCTGAAGAGCCTCGACGCGGGTGACCCGTACCCGTCGGGCAAGGAGTACCGCATCGAGGTGAAGTTCAAGAACGGCATCGAGCAGGACGTGGCGAAGAAGATCGGCGCGTTCCTCCGGGCCAACGCCCCGAAGACCGTGAAGAACCAGATCCAGGGCGACGAACTGCGCGTCTCCTCGAAGAGCCGCGACGACCTGCAGAACACGATCCAGCTCCTCAAGGGTGAAGAGTTCGACGTGCCGCTGCAGTTCATCAACTTCCGCTGACGCGCCGCCCGCCGCTGTGGAGCACTGGCTCACCGTCGCGATCACGGTCTTCCTGGTCCTGCTGGACCTGGCGATCCGCGTCTTCTCGATCATCTACGTCCCGATCAACCGGAAGCCGCAGACCGCGACGGCCTGGCTGCTGGCGATCTTCCTCATCCCCTACATCGGGTTCATCGTCTTCCTCGTCATCGGGTCGACGAAGCTCCCGCACGCCCGGCGTGAGAAGCAGACCGAGATCAACGCGTACATCCTCGAGCAGACCGAGGGGATCGAGCGCGTCCGGCGCGACCACCCGTGGCCGGCGTGGCTGGACAGCATCACCCGCCTGAACCGCGAACTCGGCGCCATGCCCCTGGTGGGCGGCAACTCCGCGGAGCTCTACCCCGACTACGACGAGTCGATCGCCGAGATGACCCGCGCGATCGACGGCTCGCGGCGGTTCGTGCACGTCGAGTTCTACATCGCGACCCTCGACGACACCACGCGCCCGTTCTTCGAGGCGCTCGCCCGCGCCCAGGCCCGCGGCGTCACCGTCCGGGTCCTGCTCGACCACTGGGCGAGCCGCGGCTACCCGGGCTACAAGGACACCCTCGCGTTCATGGACCGAGCGGGCATCGAGTGGCACCTCATGCTCCCGCTGCTGCCGCTGCAGGGGAAGTTCCAGCGCCCGGACCTCCGCAACCACCGGAAGATCGTGGTCATCGACGGGTCGATCGCGTTCACCGGGTCGCAGAACCTCATCGACAAGTCCTACGACCTGAAGTCCCACATCGACAAGGGCATGCAGTACAAGGACCTCTTCGCGCGGTTCGAGGGTCCCGTCGTCGCCGGCCTCAACGCCCTGTTCGTGACCGACTGGTACAGCGAGACCGACGAGCTGCTGCTCCGCGAGAGCGACCCCGTCCAGCGGGCCGACCGCGGTGACGCACTCGACTGCCAGGTCGTCCCGTCCGGCCCCGGGTTCGACGGCGAGAACAACCTGCGCCTCTTCAACGCCCTGCTCTACTCGGCCCAGCAGAAGGTGTCGATCACCTCGCCGTACTTCGTCCCCGACGACTCCATGCTCTACGCCATCACCACCACGGCGCAGCGCGGGGTCGAGGTCGAGCTGTTCGTCGGCGAGATGGGCGACCACGCGATGACCTGGCACGCGCAGCGCTCCTACTACGAGGGGCTGCTCCGGGCCGGCGTGAAGATCTGGCTGTACCGGGCGCCGACGATCCTGCACGCGAAGCACTTCACGATCGACGACGACGTGGCGGTGATCGGGTCGAGCAACATGGACATGCGTTCGTTCAGCCTCAACCTCGAGGTCTCCGTGATGGTCCGCGGCAGCCGCTTCGTCGATGCGCTGCGCGAGGTCCAGGACGCCTACAAGGAGCACAGCTTCGAGTTGACGCTCGACGCGTGGGTGGAACGGCCGCGTCGGTCGCAGGTGCTCGACAACGTCGCGCGGCTCACGGCGGCGCTGCAGTAGCGGCCGGCCCAGGAGGCGCGGGTCGCGACCGGCGGGCAGGTGCGGGCCGCGGGTGGTCGCCCGGGCGCGGTGCGAGTTCTCGTCCAGCGTGCGAGGGCGCACGACTCCCACGCTGCGCGGAACCTCGCACACTCCTGATCGCGACCGCGCGGCGGCGGGGTCAGCGCGGGTCCGGCACCAGGCGGGTGAGCCGGGCGGTCACGCGCTCGAGCGGCCCCCGCCCGAGGAACCGCCTCCAGAGCATCGCGAACACGATCGACCCCAGCGCGAACCAGCCCCACGCCGCCGCCGAGTCCGGGTACGTCGGCAGCGCCGCGAGCACGACGAGGTGCCCCGCGTAGACCGTGAGCGGCATCGACCCCACGGCGGCCAACGGGTACCCGATGCGTCGGACGACCTCGCTCCGTCCGTCGAACACCAGCGTGCAGAGCGCGATGACGGCGACGGCCACCCCCGCGGTCCCCACGACGTCGACGATCGACGAGGAGTGGTCCCGCGGCGACAGGAACAGCTGCGCCGTGGCCTCGGCGGCGGTGCTCCCCTCGCCCGCGTACGGCACACCGGGGAACGCGAACCCGGCGTCGGCGGGTACCGGCGCGACCGCGTTGCCGACGATGTAGGCGAAGGCGGCGACCACCGCGCCGGACGCGAGGAGGACCACCTGGGTGCGCCGCGCCTCCAGTCCGACACGGGCGACTGCGAGACCGACCAGCACGTACGCCAGGAAGGTGACCACGGGGTAGACGAGGCCGAGCTGGACCTCCCACATGCCGGCGTCCGCGTAGAGCGGGACGATGCCGAGGGCGACGACGGGCGACAGCACGGCGCACGCCGCTGCGAGGACCAGCAGCCAGCGCGCACGGACCCGGAGCACCGGGATCGCCAGCAGGAACAGCACGCCGTAGGTGGGGAGGATGACGTAGACCGGCGTCTGCAGCGCCATGAGCAGCAGGCCGACCGCGACGACGACGAGCGCGCGGATCGCGAGCCGGCCACGGACCCGACCGATCCGCGGCGGGCCGGGCGGCGACGTCCGGCCGCTCGTCAGACCGATCGAGACGCCGGCGAGCACCGCGAAGAGCGACGACGAGCGACCGTGGGCGGCGGCCGCCCAGGTGCCCGGGTCCGACCAGTCGACCTGGTCGGCGATGCCCCCGACGTGGGTCGCCATCATGCCGAGCAGCGCCAGCGCACGGGCGACGTCGACGCCCTCGAGCCGGACCCCGGAGACGGACACGCCCCGCAGCGCGGTGGGCGGTGCGGGGCGTGCGGTCGCCATGGCGTTCGCGGGCTGCCGGTCAGCTCGTCGCCGAGCCCGTGCGGGCGTCGACGCGGCCGAGGGACACGTCGACCATGTCCTCGCGCGGGACGACCTTGATGCGTTCGCGGCCCTCGGCCTCGCCGAGGGCGAGCTCGTGGGTGTCGAGGTTGTGCCAGCCGTCGAGGTCGGTGTACTCGACACCGCGCTCGGCGAGCAGGGCCGGGATCGCGCCCTCGGACGGGTCGGCCGGGGTCCACCAGCTCGCCTGGTCGTTCACGATGTGCTGGACGGTCTCCATCGCGTCGGACTTGGTGTGGCCGATGAGCCCGACGGGGCCGCGCTTGATCCAGCCGGTCGCGTAGACGCCCGGGATCTGCTGGTTGTCGTCGTCGAGGACCTGGCCCTCGTGGTTCGGGATGACGCCGTGGCGCTCGTCGAACGGGACGCCCGGCAACGGCGAGCCGAAGTACCCGACCGCGCGGTAAGCGGCCTGGATCGGGATCTCGCGGATCTCGCCCGTGCCCTCGACGCCGCCCTGGCCGTTCGGCCGCGTGCGCTCGTACCGGATGGCGGTGAGCTTGCCGTCCTCGCCGACGAACTCGAGGGGCTTCGCGTAGAAGTGCAGGTGCAGTCGGCGGCTCGCCTGGCCGGTCTCACGGGTGCGCCACTGCTCGAGGACGCGGTTCATCACCATGACCTGCTTGTTCGTGGCGATGGCGGTCTTCGAGGCCTCGTCGTGGTCGAAGTCCTCGTCGTAGACGATCATGTCGACGTCGCGGAGCTCGCCGAGCTCGCGGAGCTCGAGCGGGGTGAACTTCACCTGCGCCGGGCCGCGGCGGCCGAACACGTGCACGTCGGTGACCGGGGACGCCTTGAGTCCCTCGTACACGTTCGCGGGGATCTCGGTCGGCAGCAGGTCGTCGGCGTGCTTCGCGAGGATGCGCGAGACGTCGAGGGCGACGTTGCCGTTCCCGATCACCGCGACGCTCTCGGCCTCGAGCGGCCACGTGCGCGGGACGTCGGGGTGGCCGTCGAACCAGCTGACGAACTCGGCGGCACCGTACGACCCCTCGAGCTCGACACCGGGGACGTCGAGGTCGGCGTCCTTGATCGCACCCGTCGAGAACACGACCGCGTGGTAGTGCTGCCGGAGGTCGTCGAGGGTGATGTCCTCGCCGAAGCGGACGTTGCCGAACAGCCGCACGACACCGCGGTCGAGCACGTCGCGCAGCGCGTTGACGATGCCCTTGATGCGCGGGTGGTCCGGGGCAACGCCGTAGCGGACCAGGCCGTAGGGGGCGGGCAGCTGCTCGAACAGGTCGATCGACACGTCGTGGCCGTGGGCCTCGCGCAGCAGGATGTCGGCGGCGTAGATGCCGGCGGGGCCTGCGCCGACGATGGCGACTCGGAGGGTGGGCACTGATCGTCTCCAGTTCGTTCGGGTGGGGTGCTCCCGAGGGGGTTCGAGGGGCAGGACCGTCGGTCTCCGCGGCGGTCCGGCGCT
The DNA here is from genome assembly GCF_037144815.1 of Curtobacterium sp. USHLN213. Lineage (NCBI taxonomy): Bacteria > Bacillati > Actinomycetota > Actinomycetes > Micrococcales > Microbacteriaceae > Curtobacterium > Curtobacterium sp. USHLN213. Next base: position 114,277 of record NZ_JBBCYQ010000012.1, read on the forward strand.
AGCGGCTGCGTTCGACGACGGACTCGGCGAAGCGGACGAGTGCCCGCTTGACGGTGCCGTCCGGCAGGGGTGCGAGGGCGTCGACGGCGTCCGTCGCCCAGCGGACCGCGACGGCACGGGTCGCGGCGGTCGCCTCGTGCTCGCGCAGGGCGGCCACGGCGGACTGGTACGGCGCCGAGTCGACGACGTCGTCCGGTGCGGCGTTCACGTCGCGCTCGATGCGCCCGAGCAGGTCCACCGCGTCGGGAGCACCGGTCGCGGCGAGGCGCTTGAGCTGCAGCAGCGGCAGGGTGTCGACGCCGGCGCGCAGGTCGTTGCCGGCGATCTTGCCGGTCTTGGCCTTCGCGGGGGCGAGGTCGATCACGTCGTCGACGAGCTGGAAGGCCACGCCGACCTTCTCGCCGAAGGTGCCGACGGCGTCGAGGTACGTGCGGTCGGCGCCCGAGAACATCACGCCGGCACGGGCGGCCGTCGCGATGAGCGAGCCGGTCTTGTCGCTGAGCACCTGGATGTAGTGCTCGACCGGGTCGTCCTCGGGCTGGGGGCCCGTCGTCTCGTGGAGCTGCCCCATGCAGAGCCGCTGGAAGGTCTCCGCCTGCATCCGGATGCCCTCGGTGCCGAGGTCGGCCGTGATGAGGCTGGCACGCGCGAACAGCAGGTCGCCGGTGAGGATCGCCACGTTGTTGCCGTAGGTCACGTGGGCCGCGGGGACACCGCGTCGGACGGGCGCTTCGTCCATCACGTCGTCGTGGTAGAGCGACGCCAGGTGGGTCGTCTCGATGCTCACGGCGGCCTTCACGACCGCGTCGGTCACCCCGTCACCGAGCTGTGCGATGAGGAGCGTGAGCGTCGGCCGGATCCGCTTGCCCCCGGCCGACAGCAGGTACCGGCTCGTGGTGTCGGCGAGGGTGTCGGTGGAGCGCATGGCTTCCTCGAGCCCCTGCTCGACGAGCTCGAGGCCGTCGTCGACCGCGGCGATGAACCGGCGTTCCGCGGGCGTGGCGAACAGTCGCTCGCCGATGCCCAGCGATGCGCGGAGACTCGGTGCGCGACGTGCGACCGGGACGCTCGGATTCAAGTGCTGCTCCGTGTTCGGGGGTGGAGGGACCGGTCAGGCGTCGGTGGGGTCGACGCTCGGCTGCTCACCGGTGTGCTGGTGCTCGCGACGGGCCTTGGCACGCCGGGCGACGGACTCGCGGACCTCGCCCGCGACGGGCTTGCGACCGCGGTGCAGTGCGACGATACCCGCCGTGAGGTTCCGGTAGGCGACGACCGAGAACCCGACGCCGCGCAGCCACTGGCTGAGGACCTGCTGGTCGGGCCACGCCTCGATCGACTCGGCGAGGTAGCGGTAGGCCGCCGGGTTGCTGCTGGACAGCCGTGCCACGCCCGGGAGCACGCGCTTGAGGTACGTGCCGTACCCGAAGCGGAGCAGGGCGAGCGGCGGCGTGGAGAACTCGCAGATGACGACACGTCCGCCGGGCTTGAGGACCCGGAGCATCTCGCCGAGGGCCTGCATCGGGTCGTTCACGTTGCGCAGCCCGAACGAGATCGAGACGGCGTCGAAGGTATCGTCGTCGAAGGGCAGCTGCTCGGCGTCGCCCTCGACGAAGGTGATCTCGGGGTGGCGTTCACGGCCGACGGCGATCATGCCCGCGGAGAGGTCGAGCGCCGTGACCTCGGCACCCTTCTTCGCGAAGGCCGCCGCGCTCGTGCCCGTCCCCGCGGCGATGTCCAACACCTTCTCGCCGGGCTGGGGGTCGACCGCGCGGACCGTCGCGACACGCCACAGCGGAGCGTTGCCCGCCGAGAGGATGTCGTTCGTGAGGTCGTACTTCGCGGCGACGTCGTCGAACATGGCCGCCACCTCGTCCGGCCGCTTGTTCAGGTCCGCTCTGCTCACCCACAACATCCTAGAGGTCGTGCCCGGACGTTCCCCGCGCGGCGCGTACGATCTGTGGGGTGACCCGAACCACCACGGCGGCCCCACCGCTGACGGTCTCGACCCGGATCCTCGACGACCCGGGCGCCGTCCTCCGCCACACCCTCCGGGACAGCCCGCTCGCGTTCGTCCGGAACGGCGACGGGATCGTCGGCATCGGCGAGGCCGTGCGGTGGACGTTCACCGGCCCGGACCGGATGCGCGAGGCCTCGGCAGCCTGGCGGTCCCTGGTCCGCGACGCCGTGGTCGACGACCCCGTGCAGCTGCGCGGCACCGGACTCGTCGCGTTCGGCTCGTTCGCGTTCGCCGACGACTCGACCGAGACGAGCGTGCTCATCGTCCCGCGCGTCGTGATCGGCCGCCGCCGCGGGAAGGCCTGGCTCACCGCCGTCGACACCACGCTCGACCCCGAACCCCTCACCTTCACGCGCACGTCGGTGCCGGTGCCGCGCGTCGGTCCGCACGTGTCCGTCGCGCTCCGTCCCGGTGCCATCGACGAGGACGCCTACGCCGAGACGGTCGCCGACGCCGTCCGGCGGATCACCGCCGGCGACGCCGAGAAGGTGGTGCTGGCGAGGGACCTCGTCGGGACCCTCCCCGACGGCGCCGACCAGCGAGCGATCCTGCTCGACCTCGCCGAGGCGTACCCGCAGTGCGTCACGTTCGCCGTCGACGGGATCGTGGGCGCGACGCCCGAGACCCTCGCCCGGACCGACGGCACCCGGCTCTCGGCACGCGTGCTCGCGGGCAGTGCGGCGCGCGGGACCGACCCGGTGTCCGACCGCGCCGCCGCCGAGGCCCTCGCCGCGAGCGCGAAGGACGTCGAGGAGCACGGCTTCGCCATCCAGAGCCTGCTGGCCGCGCTCGCCCCGATCGCGTCCGACCTCCGCGCCGACCCGGAGCCGTTCCGGTTGCAGCTGCCGAACCTGTGGCACCTCGCGACCGACGTCCAGGCGACGCTGCCCGTCGGTACGACCTCGCTCGACGTCGCCGACGCCCTGCACCCGACGGCCGCGGTCGCGGGGACCCCGACCGACGTCGCCGTCCGGCTCGTCTCCGAGCTCGAGGGCGTCGACCGCGGGCGCTACGCCGGGCCGGTCGGGTGGCTCGGGGCGAACGGGGACGGCGAGTGGATGCTCGCGTTGCGGAGCGCCCGGATCACCGACGACGGCACCGTGCGGGCGTGGGCCGGCGCGGGCATCGTGGCCGGGTCCGACCCGGCGCGCGAGGTCGCCGAGACGGCCCTGAAGTTCCGACCGGTCACCGACGCGCTCGCCTAGCCGACTGCCAGGAGGCGCGGTGCCGGCCCGGCGCGCCCGCCGCGGCCCGGTGCCGCTCAGTCGGCCAGCGGCACCTCGATGACGACGCGCTCGGCCGGGTCCGTCAGGACCCGCTCGAGGTCGCCCCAGGTCGCCGCGCGCCGGTACTCCCAGCCGAGCCCGGTCACCACCGGCTCGACGTCGACGTGCTGCGGCGTCGTCATCATGCGGCGCATGTCGGCCTCCGGTGTCGTCGCCGCGACCTCGAGCCCCCGGAAGATCGCTCCCCCGCCGTCGTTCCCGACGATGACCTGCACGCGGTGCGGGCGCTCCTCGGTGCCGGTCACGAGCGCCCCGATGTCGTGCAGCAGCGTGAGGTCGCCGAGCAGGACGCGTGTCGTGCCGACCGAGGCCGTGGAACGCTCGAGCGCGGCGGCGATCCCGAGCGCGGTCGAGATCGTCCCGTCGATGCCCGCGAGTCCGCGGTTCGCGTGCACGCGGATCGCCTTGCCCGCGACGTGCCCGTCGGCCACGCGGATGATCTGCGAGGCGCCGAGCACGAGGCGGTCGTGCGGCCAGGTCGCACCCCAGACGGCGTCCGCGAGCATCGTGCGGTCGACGGCGCGGCGGCGGAGCGCCACCTCGTCGCGGAGGAACTTGTTGCGCTCGGCGCGGTCGCTGGAGCGCTTCGCATCGAGGTCGGGGCCGGCGTCGCCACCACCGAGCAGCGCGCGGCTCGTGGCGACCCACCGGCCGACCCAGGCGCGGTGCTCCGGCCGGGTGCGGCCCGTCACGCGGACGTCCGACACGAAGGTGGTCGCGGCGTCGGGCCGGGAGGCGCGGGCCGGGTCGTAGGGATCGGCCCCCGGTCCGCGGACCACGATCGTCTCGACGTCGGCGCGCTGGAGGAGGGCGGGGACCTCGCGGCTGAGGGTCGGGTGGCCGAGCACGACGGCGCGGCGGACCGCGCCGCCGAAGTCCGGGTCACGCAGGAGCTCACGGTAGGTGACGACCAGGTTCCGCCCGAACCGCGCACCGCTCGACACCTCGGCGAGCAACGGCGCACCGAGCTCCCAGGCGATCCGCTCGGCGTCCGCCCCCGCGTCGTGTCCCGCGATGACGACCGTCGCGGGCTCGTCGTCCGGCGCGAGGTCGACGACCGGCAGACCGGAGTGCACCCGCCTGGTGGCGAACGCGAGGTCGACCTCGTCGTCGGGCACCGGCTGGACCGTCCCCTCGCCCAGTCCGGCCGACAGCGGTTCGCGGAAGGCGACGTTGAGCTGCACCGGCCCGGGCTGCCCCGTGTGGCCGGCGGCAGCGGCGACGACTTCGCGCACGAGTTCCCGGACGGTGGCGGCGGTGTCGGCGTCGACCCCGTGCGCGGTGGGTGCCTCGACGTCGCGGACGACGGCGACGGCCGGCCCGAAGAGCCCGGGCTGCACCGTGGTCTGGTTGCTGCCGATGCCCCGGAGCTCGTCGGGGCGGTCCGCGCTGACGACGATCATCGGCACACCGGAGTGGTGCGCTTCGAGCACGGCGGGGTGCAGGTTGGCGACCGCGGTGCCCGAGGTGGTCACGACCGCGGCGGGCCGACCGGACTCGACGGCGAGCCCGAGCGCGAAGAAGCCGGCGGTGCGCTCGTCGAGCCGGACGTGGACGCTGATGCCGCCCGCCCGCTCGACGGCGACGGCAGCGAGGGCGAGCGCCTGCGACCGGGAGCCGGGGCTCACCACGACGTCGGTCACACCGGCCCGGGCGAGCTCGGTCAGGAGCGCGACGGCGAAGTCGGTCGCCGGGCTGCCGGAACCGGCCGGGCCGTCAGCGATCGGTGCGGCCGTCGTCGTCGCGGTGCTGGTCGCGGCGGTCTCGGTCCGCGCGTCGTTCTCGTTCGCGGAACTGCTGTTCGAGGTCTCGGAGGGTCTCGTCGTCCTGGTCCTTGTCCGTGCGGTGCTGCTCGGGGCCGTTGGGGCCGCCGAGGAAGTCCGGGTCGTCTTCGGGACCACGGTACCCGGAGCCACCGCCAGGACGGGTCGCCGGTGCCCGGCCGAGGACGAACCAGAGGACGCCGCCGAGGACGGGGAGCACGACCACGAGGAGGACCCACACACCACGGCTGAGGGAACGGACACGCTCGCGGGGCATCGTGGCGCAGTCGATGGCCGCGTAGACCGTGAACGCCACGGCGGCCACGACGACGATCAGCCACAGTCGGATCATGGCCGGGAGTCTAGGTCGGCAGCCTGTGGGGTCCCTGCCGGTTGCGCATCCGTAGACTTGCGCAGGTGAAAGCGTGGCTCGTGTACACCCTGGCCCGCCTCGGCATCTTCGCCGCGGCGCTGGCACTGCTCCTGCTCCTGACGCCGATGCCCGGCTACTGGGCGACGATCGTCGCCGCGCTCGTGGCGCTGCTCATCTCGTACATCGCCCTGCCGAAGCTGCGCGGTCGCGTCACCGAGAGCCTGGCGAACCGTCGACCGGCGCCCGAGCACGACGTCGACACCGACTTCGAGGACGACTTCGTCGACGCGGCTGACAGCGACTCCCCGGTCGAGCAGCCGGTCTCCGACGCCGACCGCCACGCAGCGCGCCGCGAGCACCGCGACGACTGACCCGCCGGGCTACGGCTGGACGGCGAGCGTGATGCCGAGCACGACGCCGAACACGAGCGACGCGAACGACGACAGCTGGAGCGCCGTGATGAGCTCCCGCGGCTTCCGCGACGAGACGCCGATCGCGAGTGCCGGCAGCGCCAGCAGCAGCGAGAAGTACGTGAACCCGGTGCGGAAGTAGAGCAGCACGAACCAGAGCAGCACCACGTACGGCAGCATCAGGAAGAGGCCGTAGAGCACCCGGGCGACCGGCCGTCCGACCACGACCGCGAGGGTGCGCTTGCCCGCGAGACGGTCCTCGTCGATGTCGCGGATGTTGTTCACCATCAGCACCGCACAGGCGAAGAACCCGGCGGCGATCGCAGCGGCCCACCCGCTCGGGGTGATCCGGTCGATGAGGACGAACTGCGTGCCGAGAACGGCGACGAGTCCGAAGAACACGAACACGAAGACCTCGCCGAGGGCGTTGTACCCGTACGGCTTCTTGCCGCCGGTGTAGAACCACGCCGCGACGATGGCGGCAGCGCCCACGAGCAGGAGCCACCACAGCTGCGTGAGCACCACGATGACGATGCCGGCGACGGCTGCGAGCCCGAAGAACGTCAGCGCGACGGTCAGCACGGTGCGGGGCTTCGCGAGTCCGGCTCCGGTGAGACGGGCCGGCCCGACGCGGAACTCGTCCGTGCCGCGCACCCCGTCGGAGTAGTCGTTGCTGTAGTTCACGCCGATCTGCAGGAACAGCGCGACGAGCAGCGCCAGGATCGCGATGGGCAGGTGGTGGCCCTTCGCGATCCAGTCGCCGAAGTCACCGGCCTCACCGCTGTCCACGAACCCGACCGTCGTGCCCATCACGACGGGGACGACACCGAGCGTCAGGGTGCGCAGGCGCGCCCCGCCGATCCAGTCGCCCGCGGTCGCGCGGCGCTTCGTGCGCTGCGGTGCCGCGGCCTTGGCCGGGTTGCCGGAGCGGTTCCTGGAACGGTTCGTGTTCTTCGTGCGTGCCACGACCGTCCATCGTATCCGCGTCCGCCGTGCGTCCGGGACGCCGGCCCAGGAGGAACGGATCGCGATCGGCGGTCGACCCGCCTCCGTCAGGCGGTCGGGTCCGCGATCGCGCGGATCGCCCGGCGGTCCGGCTTGCCGGTCGCGAGCATCGGGAGCCGCTCGACGACGACCACGTCGGCCGGCCGTGCGGCCCGCCCGAGGACGTCGCCGACCGCGACGCGGACCACGTCGAGGTCGAGCGGACGGTCGGTCACGACGACGGGGACCTCGCCCCACTCCCCCGACGCCCGACGCGTGACCACCGCGCCCTCCTGCCCGTCGAGCCCGCGGACGATCCGTTCGACGGCGCCGAGCGGGACCTTCTCGCCGCCCGAGATCACGACGTCGTCGAGCCGGCCGAGCACCCGCACGACACCGTCGACGACCTCGGCGGCGTCGCCCGTGCGGTACCAGCGGTGTCCATCGCGCTCGGTGAAGGTCGCCGCCGTGCGGTCGGGGTCGTCCAGGTAGCCCTCGGCGAGCATCGGCCCGGACAGGAACAGCTCGCCGTCCACGAGCTCGGTGCGGACGGTGCCGAACGGGACGCCGTCGTAGACGCACCCGCCGCTCGTCTCGCTCGCGCCGTAGGTCGTCACGATCCGGACGCCGGCGGCGCGGGCCCGGTCACGGAGCGGCGCCGGGGTCGCCTGCCCGCCGACGAGCACGGCGTCGAACCCGGCGAGGGCACGGGTGGCCCGCTCGTCGTCGAGCACCCGGGCGAGCTGCACCGGGACGAGCGAGGTGTAGCGCCGCGGTGCCCCGGGACCGGTGACGAGCCGGTCGGCCGCGTCGGCGAACGCACCCGCGTCGAAGTGCCCGGGAGCGACGACGACGGGCACCGTCCCCGCGGTGATCGACCGGGTCAGGACGTTGAGCCCCGCGATGTAGTGCGTCGGCAACGCGAGCACCCAGCCGCCGGGGCCCCCGAGTGCCGCGTCCGCCGCAGCGGCACCGGCGAGGAGCGCCTCCGACGAGAGCGCCACGCGCTTGCCGGTGCCGGTGGACCCGCTCGTCTCGACGACCAGGGCGACCCGCTGCGGGACGGTGGCCGGAGCAGGTGTCGGCAGCGCCGGGGCGCCGTCCGCGACCGGGAGCAGGGCGGGGCCGCCGGCGAGTGCCGCCTCCAGGCCCCGCAGCACGACCGACGGGTCCGACGTGCCGGTCGCGACCAGCGGACGGGCCATCAGTAGTGCCAGGGGAAGGACGTCCACTCGGGCGCGCGCTTCTCGAGGAAGGAGTCACGACCCTCGACCGCCTCGTCGGTGCCGTAGGCGAGCCGCGTGGCCTCACCGGCGAACACCTGCTGGCCGACCATGCCGTCGTCGACCGCGTTGAAGGCGTACTTGAGCATCCGGATCGCCGTCGGGGACTTGCCGAGCACGATCTCGCCCCAGCGGATCGCCTCGCGCTCGAGGTCCTCGTGCGGGACGACGGCGTTCACGGCGCCCATCTCGTACGCGCGCTGCGCCGAGTACTCCTGCGCGAGGAAGAAGACCTCACGCGCGAACTTCTGGCCGATCTGCTTGGCGTAGTAGGCGCTGCCGTAGCCGCCGTCGAACGAGCCCACGTCGGCGTCGGTCTGCTTGAACCTGCCGTGCTCGGCGCTCGCGATGGTGAGGTCGCAGATCGCGTGCAACGAGTGGCCCCCACCCGCCGCCCACCCCGGGACGACGGCGATGACGACCTTGGGCATCATCCGGATCAGCCGCTGGACCTCGAGGATGTGCAGCCGCCCCATCGACGCCTGCGCCGCTGCCGGGTCGACACCCTCGGGCGGGGCGCCCTCGTCACCGACGTACTGGTAGCCGCTCCGGCCGCGGATGCGCTGGTCGCCGCCGGAGCAGAACGCCCAACCGCCGTCCTTCGGGCTCGGGCCGTTGCCGGTGAGGAGCACGACGCCGACACGCGGGTCCTGCCGGGCGTCGTCGAGTGCGCGGTACAGCTCGTCGACGGTGCGCGGACGGAAGGCGTTCCGCACCTCGGGCCGGTCGAACGCGACCCGGACGATCCCGTGGGAGACGTGCTTGTGGTACGTGATGTCGGTGAACTGCTCCGCGATCGGAGCCGCGGTCCAGACGTCGGGGTCGAACAGGTCGGAGACGGGAGCAGCCATGCTCCAACGCTACCGCCGCGTGCTACAGCCCCGCGCCGTCCGTCGCGGCCGAACCACCCATGTCGGTCAGCAGCTCGGGGGCGACGATCACGAGCAGCACGATGAGGATCACCGGGTTCGCGAAGAACGCCACGACGACCCCGACGGCGCCGTACCAGCGGCCGAACGACCCCACCGCGGCGACGAACCCGAGCACCGCGGCGATGAGCGTGAGGAAGACCACCACGAAGCAGATGCCGAAGGCGAAGTCGGTGTCGCCACCCATGAAGACGGCGAAGGCGCTCGCGTCGACCGCGGCGGAGACGACCGCGAGCCCCAGGGCGATCTTGCCGACCACCGGGTTGCGCTTCTTGCGCCCCTTCTGGGCTTCCTGCCGGACGTCGACAGTGTTCCGCTGCATGAGCCGGGCGAACTCGCCGGTGTCGCGACCGGGGGCCTGCGCACGCGCACTCGGAGACTGCGCACGCGCGCCCGGGGCCTGCGCACGCGCCGAGGACGGTGCTGCGGATCGCTGCGACGCGCGCTGCTGCGGTTCCGGCGCCACAGGTCCTCCCTCGTCCTCGGTGCTGGTGCTGGTGTGCCGACCGTGGCCGACGTTCAAGCTGGGGTGCCGACCGTGGCCGACCGATGCAGACTAGTGCGCTGCCCTGGCGGTCCGCTCCGAGGAACCGTGGGGTGCCCTGGGTGCTCCTGGGATGATGTCCAGGTGCTCCCCGACCTCGACGACCTCCTCTCCGACGCACACGTGGTGGCACTGCCCATGCGAGTGCGGTTCCGCGGCATCACGGTGCGCGAGGCCCTCGTCCTGCACGGTCCGGCCGGGTGGACCGAGTTCTCCCCGTTCGTCGAGTACGACGACGCCGAGGCCGCCGCGTGGCTCCGCGCCGCGGTCGACTTCGGCTGGACGACGCACGAGCCCGCCGCGGACAGCGTCCCCGTGAACGCCACCGTGCCGGCGATCGCTCCGGACGGCGTCGCGGACCTCCTCGCGCGGTACCCGGGCTGCACGACCGCCAAGGTCAAGGTCGCCGAACCCGGCACCACGATCGACGACGACGTGGCCCGCGTCGCCGAGGTCCGACGCGTGATGGGCCCCTCCACGGCGATCCGGGTGGACGCGAACGGACTCTGGGGCGTCGGCTCCGCCGCAGAGGCCCTCGAGCGCCTCGCCCCGTTCGACCTGCAGTACGCCGAGCAGCCGTGCCGCACGGTGCCGGAACTCGCCGAGCTCCGGCAGCGGATCGCCGGGCTCGGCGTGCCGATCGCCGCGGACGAGAGCGTCCGCAAGGCCTCGGACCCGCTCGCCGTCGCCCGGGCCGGTGCCGCCGACGTCCTCGTCGTGAAGGCGCAGCCCCTCGGCGGCATCACCGCCGCGCGTGCGGTCGTCGCCGACGCCGGGCTCCCCTGCGTGGTGTCGAGTGCGCTCGACACGTCGGTCGGGTTGGGGATGGGGGCGTTCCTCGCGGCCGAGGCGATGTCACCCGGGTACGCCGCGGGGCTCGGCACCGCGGCGATGTTCACGTCGGACGTGTCGACGGCGCCGCTGCTACCGGTGGACGGGCGGGTGCCGGTGCGGCGGGTCGAGGTCGACCAGGACCTGCTCGAGCGGAACGCGGCGTCGCCGGAGCGTGCCGCGTGGTGGCTCGCGCGGCTCGAGCGGGTGCACGCGCTCCTCGCCGGCTGACCGCCCGCCCGGGCGCACGGCCGGCCCGGTCGCACGACCTGCCGCTCGCGTTCGCCGAGGTCGCACGTTCGGTCGCTCCGACGCGCGCCGGGCGACGGATTGCGCGACCTCGCGCTCGCGCCAGGGCTCGCACCGGGGCTCGTGCCTCGGGCTCGCGCCTCGGACTCGCGCCGACGACGGACGGGAGGCGCGGTGCCAGCTGGCACCGCGCCTCCCGTCCGGTCGTGGTCGCGACCAGGGCCGCGTCAGCGACCCGTCCGGCTCACAGTCCGGAGTAGCTGTGCAGGCCCTTGAAGAACACGTTCACGACCGAGAAGTTGAACATCACCGCGGCGAAGCCGATGAGGGCCAGCCAGGACGACCGCGCGCCACGCCACCCGCGGGTCGCACGCGCGTGGATGTACCCGGCGTAGACCACCCAGATGATGAAGGTCCAGACCTCCTTCGTGTCCCACCCCCAGTAGCGACCCCAGGCGCGCTCGGCCCAGATCGCACCGGCGATGAGCGTGAAGGTCCAGAGGACGAACCCGACGAGCAGGACGCGGTAGGTGAGGACCTCGAGCCGGTCGGCGTCCGGCAGCGTCTCCATGAAGCGGAGCTTGCCCGAGGCGGTCCGACCCTGGCGGTAGGTCTGCACGAGCTGCGCCACGGCGAGCCCGGCACCCAGGGCGAAGAAGCCCGTGCCGGCGATGGCGACGAAGACGTGGATGACGAGCCAGTACGACTGCAGCGCGGGCTGCAGCGGCACGACGGGCACCCAGTAGTTCACGGTCGCGATGCCGAGCAGGATGATCGTCAGGCCGGTGATGAAGACGCCGAGGAACTTCAGGTTCTGCCAGAACTGCACGAGCAGGAAGATCAGGGTGATCAGCGCCGTGCCGGTCAGCGAGAACTCGAACATGTTGCCCCACGGCACGCGGTCGGCCGCGATCCCGCGCAGGACGACGGACGCGACGTGCAGCACGAGCGCGAGGATCGTCATCGCCATGCCGACCCGCTCGAACTTCGTCCCGCGGCGCCCGGCTCGTTCGTCGGTGACGGCGACCTGCTCGAGGACGACGGTACCGCCCTGGACGGTCGCGACGGTCCGCTCCGCGCCGGCGGCGGGCGCCGCAGCGGCGTCGGACGCAGCCGTCACGTTGCCGGCCCGCTTCGCCATGTCGAGGGCGAACGCGATGAACGCGATGACGTAGACCGCCATGGCGGAGTACGTCAGCACGACCGAGTAGGTCGCGAGGTTCGTGGTCATGTCGTTCACTGGGGCATCCTAACTCCGAGGTCCGACGTGTGGCGCTTGGCGATGTCCGCCACTGCTCGTTCGAGGTTCGGGTCCTCGCCGCGTGCGAGGCCCGCGTACTCGAGGTCGTAGCCCGGCTCGGCGTCGGCGCTGCCGTCGCGGCGCGGCACGACCTTCACCCACACGCGACGGCGCGGGACGAAGAGCGACGTGAGGAGCCCGAGGACGGACAGCACGGCGAACCCGCCGACCCACAGCTGCGACGGGTCGTGGTGGACGTCGAGCGAGACGTAGCGCTTCACCCCGTCGAACGTGATCGACCCCGCGCCGTCCGGCAGCGTCTTGGTCTGCCCGGGCTTCAGCTCGACACTGGCGGTCTTGGACTGGCGGCCCGCGATCTGCTGCAGGCCGCTCGTGTCGAGCGTGTAAACGCTCTGCGGGACGCCGTCGTCGAGCCCGAGGTCACCCGTGTAGACCTGCAGGGTCAGCAGCGGGTTCTGGTCGTCCGGGTAGGCGCTGGCGTACGCGCCGGTCGAGAGCTTCGACGCGGTCGGGTAGAAGAACCCGACCATGCCGAGCTGGTCCGGCAGCGCGTCCGGCACCTTGATGACGCCGGTCGACGTGTAGTTCGCGTCCTCGGGGAGGAACGGCACGGTGTCCTTGAATGCCACGTTGCCGTCGCCGTCGCGCACGGTGACGTCCATCGCGTAGCCGTTGCCGAGGAGGTAGACGTTGGTGCCGCCGACGCTCACCGGGTCGTTGACGCCGAGTCGGCTCGTCTGCTTGGAGCCGCCCTTCTCCTGCGTCGTGACCGTCGCCGAGTAGTCGAGCGCCTGGCCGAGGGCGTCGAGGTTCCGCTCCTCGTACTTGGTGACGAACTTGTCGAGCGTGAAGTTGTAGCCCTTGAGGTCGCTCTGCTGGAACCAGCGACCGGGGTTGAACGAGTCGTACGAGCCGAGCACGTTCGAGAACGTCTGGCCCTCGACGAGGAGTCGCTGACCGGTGTACCCGAACCCGCCGCCGACACCGACCGCGAGCAGCACGCCCACGAGCGCCGCGTGGAACACCAGGTTGCCGGTCTCGCGCAGGTAGCCGCGCTCGGCGCTCACCGAGTCGCCGAACCGTTCGACGCGGTAGCCGGAGCGCTTGAGGATCGCCATCGCGCGGGTGACCGCGTGCTCCGGCGTGACGCCCTCGCCGTCGACGGCGACCGAGCGGTAGCCGGCCAGACGGCTCAGGCGGACCGGGGTCTTCGGCGGTCGGGTGCGCAGCGCCTGCCAGTGGTGCTTCGTGCGCGGGACGATGCAGCCGATCAGGGAGACGAAGAGCAGCAGGTAGATCGCCGAGAACCACACCGACGTGTAGGTGTCGAAGACCTGCAGCTTGTCGAGGACCGGGAAGAGCTGCGGGTGGTCCGCCTTGTACTGGACGACGCCGTTCGGGTCGGCCGTGCGCTGCGGGACCAGGGACCCCGGGATCGCCGCGAGTGCCAGCAGCATGAGGAGGAACAGCGCCGTGCGCATGCTCGTGAGCTGCCGCCAGAAGAAGCGGAGGTACCCGACGGCCCCGAGCTTCGGCTGGTTGACGCCGGAGTCGCCCGACCCGCCTGCAGCCGTCTCCGGGCCGGATCCGTCGACGTGGTCCGACGGTCGCTGCGGGTCCGCCGAGGTGTCGGTGGAGTCGATGTCGGGGTCAGACTGCGGGGACAAAGGTCTGGATCACCGCCCCGACGCTCGACATGACGGCCGACCAGATGCCGGTGACCATGAGCAGACCGATGACGATCAGGATCGCTCCTCCGATGATGTTGACGATGCGCATGTGGCGCTTCACGGCGCGGATCGCACCCGTGGCCCAGCCGGCGCCGAGCGCGACGAGGACGAACGGGACGCCGAGGCCGAGGCAGTACGCGACACCGAGCCACATGCCCTGCCAGGCGCTGCCGGACTGGACGCTGAGCAGGTTGATCGCCGCGAGGGTCGGGCCGAGGCAGGGCGTCCAGCCGAGCCCGAACACGATGCCCAGCAGGGGCGCACCGACCAGGCCGGTCGCGGGCGTCCACCCGGGCTTGATCGTGCGCTGCAGGAAGGTGAAGCGGCCGACGAAGACGAGACCCATCGCGATGACGACGACGCCGAGGATCTGCGTGATGAGGTCGCGCCACCGGACGAGCCAGAACCCGAGCGCGCCGAAGACCGTCGTGTACGCCACGAACACCGCGGTGAAGCCGAGGATGAACAGCAGCACCCCGAGCACCACGCGACCGCGGCGCTGTCCGCCCTCGGCGACGCCGCCGACGTAGCCGAGGTAGCCCGGCACGAGGGGCAGCACGCACGGGGACAGGAACGACACGAGCCCGGCGAGTGCCGCGACGGGGAGCGCCACGGCCATCTGCCCGCTGAGGATCGCGTCGGCGAAGGGGTTGCTGGACACGGGTCAGGAAGCCTTGCCCGACAACTCGTCGGAGACGAGCGTGTTCAGGATGCTCGGGCCGTCGACCGCACCGAGGACGCGGGCGGCGACGCGGCCCTGCTTGTCGAGCACGATCGTGGCGGGCACGGCGTTCGGGGCGATCTGCCCGGAGAGCGCGAGCTGCATCGCGCCGGTCTTCTGGTCGAGCACCGTCGGGTAGTCGACCTTGAAGGTGCGCTCGAACGCCTCGGCGGTGGCCTGCTCGTCACGGACGTTGACGCCGATGAACTGGACGTCGTCGTCGGCGAACTGGTCGTGGACCTTATTGAGGTACTTCGCCTCGGCACGGCACGGCGGGCAGCCGGCGTACCAGAAGTTGAGGACGACGACCTTGCCCTTGAGCTCCTTCGACGACAGGGTCTCGCCGTCGATGTCCTTCGCTTCGAAGTCGACCGCGTCGGTGCGCTTGTCGGCGGCGACCTCGGTCACGGCGCCGTCACCGGAGATGTAGTTCTGGGTCGTGCCGCTGCCGTACTGCTTCGACAGCGAGTCGTTGTCGGACGAGCACCCCGTCAGGACGAGGGCGGCGGTCACCGCCGTCGCCGCGAGCACCGCGAACCGCTTGCTCCTGCTGGTGATCACACTGCTCCTTCGTCGATGGCGGTCGCGCGCAGGGCCTGCGCCGGGTCCGCGTACCCGACTTCGGTGAACCGACCGGACGAGGTGGCGGGTACACGCTCGACGGTGGTGATGCTGGAGAGGTCGCAGCGTCGCTTGCGCGGGTCGTGCCAGAGCTGCTCGCCGGCGAGACGGCGGTGCACCATCCAGATCGGCAGCTGGTGACTGACGAGGACGACGTCACCGTCGTCGACGCTCTCCCACGCCGTGGCGATCGCCGCGAGCATCCGGTTCGCGATGGACTCGTACGCCTCGCCCCAGCTCGGCCGGAACGGGTTCGCGATCCAGGGCCACTCGGCCGGGCGTCCGAGCGAACGCTTGGTGAAGCCCGGGGGCTGCCCCTCGTACCGGTTGGTCGGCTCGATGAGCCGCTCGTCGAGGGCGACGTCGAGCCCGAAGGCCTCGGACCAGGGCGCCGCGGACTCCTGCGTGCGCTGCAACGGCGAGGCCACGATCCGCCGGACGTCGACGCCGGCGTCCTTCCACGCGGTTGCGGAGGCGAGGGCCATCTGCTTGCCGAGGTCGCTCAACCCGAAGCCGGGGAGCCGCCCGTAGAGGACACGGTCCGGGTTGTGCACCTCGCCGTGACGGACGAGGTGGATTCGGGACGCGGGCATGGGTTCCAGTGTAGGTCGCTCAGGGGTTCCCACCGCCCGCACAGGGGATTCACCGGATGCGGAACCACTCAGCCCAGTTCGCCGGAGAGCCGCCCGTGGAGCGCCGTGGACCCGGTGTTGAGGTGCACCACCTCGACCGTCGACCCGTGCTTGGCGAAGCGCTGCTCGACCCCGTCGAGCGCCGCGACCGTGCTGGCGTCGAACACGTGCGCGTCGGACATGTCGATGACGACGTGCTCGGGGTCCTCGGCGTAGGAGAAGCGGGTGACGAGGTCGTTCGACGAGGCGAAGAACAGCGCCCCGCGGACCCGGTAGCGGACCGTGTGCTCGTCGACGACCTCACGCGCGACGGTCACCACGTGGGCTGCTCGGCGGGCGAAGACGAGCGCGGCGACGACCACCCCGACGAGCACGCCGGTCGCGAGGTTGTCCGTGGCGACGACGACCACGACCGTGATCACCATCACCGCGGTCTCGCCGAGGGGCATCCGCCGGAGCGTGCGGGGTCGGATGCTGTGCCAGTCGAAGGTGGCGACGCAGACCATGATCATCACGGCGGTGAGCGCGGCCATCGGGATCTCGGCCACGAGGTCGTGCAGGACGATCGTCAGCACGAGCACCGACGCTCCGGCGGCGAACGTGGAGATGCGCGTCCGGGCCCCGGCCGTCTTCACGTTGATGACGGTCTGGCCGATCATCGCGCAGCCGCCGGTGCCGCCGAAGAAGGCCGACGCGACGTTCGCGATGCCCTGGCCCCACGACTCACGCCACTTGCTCGAACCGGTCTCGGTGATCGAGTCGACGAGCTGCGCGGTGAGCAGCGTCTCGATGAGCCCGACGATCGCGACCCCGAACGCGTAGGGCGCGATGGTCTGCAGCGTGTCCAGCGAGAACGGCGTGGTGATGCCGCTGAACCCGGGCAGCGCGCTCGGCAGCGCACCCTCGTCGCCGACCGTGGGCACGGCGACGCCGAACAGGATCGTGATCGCGGTGATCACGACGACGGCGACGAGCGGTGCCGGGACCGCCTTCGTGACGAACGGGAACCCGATGATGACGGCGACGCCGAGCGCCGTGAGCGCCCAGACCACCGCCGGCACGTCCGGCCCGAACAGGTTCGGCAGCTGCGCGGTGAAGATCAGGATGGCGAGGGCGTTCACGAACGCGACGTTCACGCTGCGCGGGATGAACCGCATCAGCCGGGCGACCCCCAGGAAGCCGAGCACGATCTGGATGAGGCCGCCGAGGACGATCGTCGGGACGAGGTACGCGATCCCGTGGTCGCGCACGAGCGGGGCGATCACGAGCGCCACGGACCCGGCAGCGGCGGAGATCATCGCCGGACGGCCACCCACGATCGAGATCACGACGGCGATGACGACGCTCGAGAAGAGCCCCACCGCCGGGTCCACGCCGGCGACGACCGAGAAGGAGATCGCCTCGGGGATGAGGGCGAGCGCGGTGACGATCCCGGCGAGGACCTCGCGCGTGAGGAGGCGGGGCGAACGCAGGGCGCTGAGGACGCTCGGAGCGGTGGGAGCGTGGGTGGTCACGGACATCGCCCTGAACTCTACCCTCACGTGAGGGTAGAGTCGTCCCCGTGAGCACCACGATGCACATCGGCGAACTGGCCGACCGCGCCGGGATGTCCCTCCGCACGATCCGGCACTACGACGAGGTCGGGCTGCTCGTGCCGAGCGGACGGACGACCGGCGGGTTCCGGGTCTACACGGAACAGGACCTCGAACGGCTGCTCGTGATCCGGCGGATGAAGCCGCTCGGGTTCACGCTGGACGAGATGGCCGAGCTGCTCCGGGTCGTCGACGGTCTGGCCGCGAAGGACCCCGGGAACGCGCCAGCGCTGGCCGCACGGCTCGACGAGTTCCTCGTGGACGCGCGGGCGCGGCACGCGAAGCTCGTCGAGCGGGCGGGCATGGCCGAGGAGTTCATCGGGACGCTCGGCAGCCTGCGCGCTTCACTCCCGTGAGGGCTCCCCCGCCGCGGGCGGCCGGGCCGCGAGCCCCTCGACCCCTGCCGTCGTGCGGGGCCTCCCTCCAGCTCGCGACCCGGCCACGTCAGGAACGCTACGGAGACATCGGACCCGGCCCGCGCCTCCGGGCCCACCCTGTGGACGATGCCGGACGCCAGCCGACCTGTGGAGGGACGAACGCACCGGACGTCGGCGCCCGAGGCGCAACCGGTAGACTCGACCACCGTGATCGAACGCACCCGCATCGCCGACCTCGCCGCACGCCCCGACGGCCCCGTCTCCGTCGCCGGATGGGTGGAGACCGTCCGAGACCAGAAGAAGGTGCAGTTCGTCGTCCTCCGTGACGAGTCCGGCGCCGCACAGCTCGTCAACCCCGCCACGCGCGAGGCGGTCGAGGGCGACGACGCCTCCGCCGCCGCACTCGCGACGACCGAGGCGATCTCCGGCCTCGCGCACGGCACCTTCGTGCACGTGCAGGGCACCCTGAAGCACGACGAGCGCGTCAAGCTCGGCGGGCTCGAGGTCAAGGTCGGCGACCTGACCGTCATCAGCGCCGCGATCCCGGAGACCCCGATCGCGGACGACTCCTCGCTCGACAAGCGCCTCGACTGGCGCTTCCTCGACCTGCGCAACCGCAAGCAGAACCTCATCTTCCGCATCCAGACGACGATGGAGCACGCGTTCCGCACGTACTGGGTCGAGCGCGACTACATCGAGATCCACACCCCGAAGCTGATGGCCTCGGCGTCCGAGTCGCGTGCCGAGCTCTTCCAGCTCGAGTACTTCGAGACGACGGCGTACCTCGCGCAGTCGCCGCAGAACTTCAAGCAGATGGCGCAGCCGGCCGGCTTCGGCGCGGTCTTCGAGATCGCCGACGCCTTCCGTGCGGACCCGTCGTTCACGAGCCGCCACGCGACCGAGTTCACGAGCGTCGACGCCGAGATCTCGTGGGTCGAGTCGCACGAGGACGTCATGGCCATGCACGAGGAGCTCCTCGTCGCCGGCTTCACCGCCGTCAAGGAGAAGTACGGCACCGAGATCGAAGCGGTCTTCGGCTTCGAGTTCGTCGTCCCGACCGCACCCTTCCCGCGCGTGACCCTGGCCGAGGCCCGGAAGATCGTCGCCGACAGCGGCTACGAGGTCGTCCGCGCCGACGGTGACCTCGACCCCGAAGGTGAGCGCCGCGTGAGCGCCTGGGCGAAGGAGACGCACGGTTCGGAGTTCGTCTTCGTCACCGACTACGACGCGTCGATCCGCCCGTACTACCACATGCGTCACGCCGACGACCCGACGCTCACGAACAGCTACGACCTGCTGTTCAACGGTGCCGAGATCTCGACGGGTGCACAGCGCGAGCACCGTGTCGACACCCTGACGGCACAGGCCGTCGAGAAGGGCCTCGACCCCGAGGAGCTCGGCTGGTACCTCGACTTCTTCCGCTACGGCGTGCCGCCGCACGGTGGGTTCGGCATGGGCCTGGCGCGCGTGCTCATGCTCGCGCTGCACGAGCCGTCCATCCGCGAGGTCACGTACCTGTTCCGCGGCCCGACGCGCCTCACCCCGTAGTCCGCGGCACGGCCGCCGGCCTTCGTGTGCAGAAATGGTCGCTTCCCGAGTCGGGAGGCGACCATTTCTGCTCACGAAGGGAGCGCGGAGCGAGCGGCGCGGCGCGGGCCAGGAGGCGCGGCTCAGCTCTCCCAGTCGATGGCCGCCCGCCCCGTGACCAGGCCACGGATCTCCGCTGCCGCGGCCTGGTGCTGCGGGTGCACCTGGTACTCGTCGAGGCCGGCGAGGTCGTCGAAGGTCGCCACGACGGCGACGTCCTGGTTCTTCCCCGGGTAGGCGACGTTCTCGACGACCTGCAGGGAACGGATCGAGCCGACGGTGCCGATCAGCCCGACGAGGAGCTCGCGGATCCGCTCGACGGATTGTGCGCGGTCGAGGTCCTCGCGCAGGGTCCAGGAGACGACGTGGTGGATCATGCGCGGGCCTCGGCCTTCTCGAGGGCACGGTGGAGCCGGTCGGCGTCGACGTGCCAGTTGCTGTGGACACGCCCGTCGACCAGGACGACCGGGATGTCCTCCGCGTACTCCAGGCGGAGGGCGTCGTCGTCGAGGATGGACAGCTCCTGCAGGGTCGTCCCCGGGTGTTCGGCCACGACGCGTTCGACGACCGGTCGGGCGTCGTCGCAGAGGTGGCAGCCGGGCTTGGTCAGCAGGGTCACGGCGGGCATGGGACCACCATATCCGCCCCCGGAAACGCGAAAGCCCCGGCGAACCGGGGCATGACGCTGCAGGCTCGGGGCCTACTTCTTGTTGCGACGCTGGTGGCGCGTCTTGCGAAGCAGCTTGCGGTGCTTCTTCTTCGCCATGCGCTTGCGACGCTTCTTGATGACAGAACCCATACGGACCTCACTCGGACTGATGTTGTGTGGACACCGGGCCAACGAGACCGCGGAAAAACAACCCCGCCGAGTCTAGCGGAGGCCTGACGCGATGTCGAACGGGCCGGTTCGGACCCGCCTAGCCGACGTCGGCGATGCCACCGCGCAGGACGTCCGCGACGGCGGACTCCGGGACGCGGAAGGACCGGCCGAAGCGGATGGCGGGGAGTTCCCCCGCGTGGACCATGCGGTAGACGGTCATCTTGGAGACGCGCATCATCTCGGCGACCTCAGCGACGGTGAGGAAGCGCACGTCGTCGAAACTGCCGGTCATGGTCCGCCTTCGGGAAATCGGTGTGACCTGTGTGGTCACTGGCAACTGTAGGGGCCGGTGCGACCCGGTGTCCAGGTCCCGTTCAGTCCTCGTCGCCGCGACGCGTGAAGCGCTTCCGGCTGCGGTCGACGACCCGTTCCCAGCCCTGCTGCGCGCCGGACAGCGCCGCGGTCGCGCGGTAGGACGCCTCGGCCATCACGCGGCCGAGCTCGGTGCCGACCTCGACCGTGGCCTTGCCCGCCGTGCCGGAGCGTCGGACCGAGACCGGTTGCCCGTCGAGCGTCCAGGCCGTCGTGGCCGGGGTGCCGTCGGCGTCCACCGCGCCGGTGAACGGGAGGACCCACTCCTCGATGCCGACGAGCGGCTCCGGGTCGAGGCGGTAGTAGCGGTGCTGCCCCTCTTCGCGGCTCGTCACGAGGCCGATGTCGCGGAGCACGCGCAGGTGCTTCGACACGGTCGGCTGGCTGACGCCGAGGCGTTCCACGAGCTGGCCGACGCTGAGCTCGCCGCCGGTGACGTCCGAGCCGTACGCGGACAGGAGCGTCCCGAGCAGCTCACGCCTGGTGGGGTCCGCCACGACGCTGAAGATGTCGGCCATGGGGCAAGGCTAGCCGGGGCGTCACGGATGTACCATGACGAACCGTCCCGCCCATGTCCACGGAGGCATACGATGCTCGACCGACACGAGCCGCCGTCCCGCTCGGCGGGAGCGACCCGTCGACGGCCGTCCCGTCTCGGCACCGCCCTCCGCTCGTCGCCGTCCCGCTTGGCGATCGTCGTCTTCGTGGCGCTGATCTTCGTCTTCACGAGCCTGTTCATGACGCCGTGGGCCGCGGCGGACGGGCGCTCGACGCACTTCGCGGACGCCCTCTTCACCGCAGCGTCGGTGGTCTGCGTCACCGGGCTCGCCACCGTGGACATGGCGACGCACTGGTCGGTCTTCGGCAAGACCCTCGTGGTGATCGGCACGCAGATCGGGGCCGTGGGCGTCCTGACGTTCGCCTCGATCCTCGGCCTCTTCGTCACCCGGAAGCTCGGACTCCGCGCGAAGCTCATGGCGGCCGGCGACTCGAACCCCCTGCGGACCCACCACGGCGCCGTGCCCGAGGGCCAGGCCGTCCGTCTCGGCGAGGTCGGCACCCTGCTCGCGACGGTCGCGGTGAGCACCCTGTCGATCGAGATCGTCCTCGGGCTCCTCCTGCTGCCGTCCGTGCTCATCGCCGGGATGCCCTTCTGGACGGCGGTCGGGGACTCCTTCTACTACGCGGCGATGGCGTTCACGAACACCGGCTTCGCGCCGAACGCCAGCGGACTCACCCCGTTCGCGCACGACTACTGGTTCCTCTCGCTCCTCATGGTCGGCGTGGTCGCGGGCTCGATCGGCTTCCCGGTGATCCGTGCCCTGACGAAGCAGCTCCGCACGCCCCGCCGCTGGCCGATCCACGTGAAGCTCACGCTCGCGACGAGCGCGGTCCTGCTCGTCGGCGGCGCCGCGGTGTACATCGCGCTCGAGGCGTCGAACCCGACCACCTTCGGCGAGGAGGGCGCTGGTCGCACCGCGTTCCAGGCGCTCTTCCTCTCCACGATGACCCGGTCCGGCGGCTTCTCCCTCGTCGACTTCGACCAGCTGAACGGGTCGAGCCTGCTCGTCACGGACATGCTCATGTTCATCGGCGGCGGCTCGGCCTCGACCGCCGGCGGCATCAAGGTCACGACGCTCGCGGTCCTGTTCCTCGCCGCCGTCGCCGAGGCCCGCGGGCGCCAGAGCATGGAGGCGTTCGGCCGGCGCATCCCGAGCGACGTCCTGCGCGTGGCCGTGGCGGTCGTGCTCTGGGGCGCCACCATCGTGGCCGTCGCGACCGTCGTGCTCCTGCAGATCACCCACGAGTCCCTCGACCGCGTGCTGTTCGAGGTCATCTCGGCGTTCGCGACGTGCGGGCTGTCCTCCGGAGTGTCCGCGAACCTGCCCGAGTCCGGCAAGTACGTGCTCGCGGCGACGATGTTCCTGGGCCGTGTCGGTACAGTGACCATCGCCGCTGCACTGGCCGCCAGCCAGAGCCGGCAACTGTTCCGCCGTCCCGAGGAGAGGCCGATCGTTGGCTGACCGCAACCGTCCGCACCCGCTCGGTGCCGTCAGCCACGACGCTCCGGTGCTCGTCATCGGCCTCGGACGGTTCGGCGCCGCCACCGCCGGGCAGCTCGAGCGGCAGGACCGCGAGGTCCTCGTCGTCGACACCGACGCCGGCCTCGTGCAGAAGTGGTCGGACCGCGTCACGCACGCGGTGCAGGCGGACGCGACCGACATCGACGCCCTGCGGCAGATCGGTGCGCAGGACTTCCCGATCGCCGTCGTCGGGACCGGCAGCGACCTCGAGTCGAGCGTGCTCATCACCGCGAACCTCGTCGACCTCGGCATCCCGCAGATCTGGGCGAAGGCGATCAGCCGGTCGCACGGCACGATCCTGTCCCGCATCGGCGCGAACCACGTCGTCTACCCCGAGCGCGAGGCCGGCGAGCGCACCGCACACCTGGTGTCCGGCCGGATGCTCGACTTCATCGAGTTCGACGACGACTTCGCCGTGGTCAAGATGTTCCCGCCGGCGTCGGTCCGCGGCAAGGACCTGGCGACCACGGTGATCCGCACCCGCTTCGGCCTGACCGTGCTCGGCATCAAGACCCCCGGCGAGGCCTTCGTCCCGGCGACGCCGGAGAGCGTGATCGGCCAGAACGACGTCATCATCGTCTCGGGGACCGAGAGCGCGCTGGAACGGTTCGCCGCCCTGGAGTGAGGACGGGACGGACAGGAGGCGCGGGGCGGGCCCGCACCGTCCCTCCAGTCCGTCAGCCGGTCACGTCGCGGACGCGACGCCGTCCCGGAGTGCGCGGAAGAGCCGTTCCAGTCCGGCGCGGTGCGCCGTGACGACGGTGTCGTCGTCCTCCCCCGCGAGGACGGCACGTGCCGTCCCGACGAAGACCGTGGCGTAGCCGGCGACGAAGAGCGCCGCCAGGAGTCGGTCGCCGACGGCGTCCCCGAGCGCGCGCTGCGCCCCCGCCACGAGCTCGAGCGCGCGCGACTGCAGGGCGGACGAGTCGGCGATCGTCCGGAAGAACGCGTGTGCGCCGGGCGCCAGCCCGGAGACCGGCGCGCGCTCGTCGACCAGGCGCAGTGCGAGCGCCTCGAGCGCGTCGAGCGCCTCGTCACGCGGAACGTCCTCGACGGCTGCGACGAACAGCGCGACCGTCTCGGCGGAGCGGTCGAGGAACAGGTCCTCCTTGCGCGGGAAGTGCTTGAAGACCGTGACGCTCGAGACCCCGGCGGCCTTCGCGACCTGCGCGACGGTGACGCCGTCGAAGCCGTGCTCGGCGAACATCCCGGACGCGGTCTCGGCGATCCGCGCACGGGTCTCCGGGCCGCCGCGGGGCGCGCTCCTGGGCATGCGGACTCCTCGTTGATTGACTCACTCAGTTTACTGACTTAACCTAGACGCATGAACGCCGTCCGGTCCCCCCACTCTCCCCGATCCCTGCGCGGATCGCGTGTCGCCCTCGCCGGGCTCGCCGCGGTCTTCCTGTTCGAGATGCTCGACAACTCCGTCCTGAACGTCGCGCTCCCCACGATCGGTCGTGAGCTGCAGGTCGGCGCGACCGGGCTGCAGTGGGTGACGACGGCGTACTCGGTGGTGTTCGGCGGGCTCATGCTCGCTGCGGGTGCCGTCGCGGACCGGTACGGCCGACGCCGGGTGATGCTCGTGGGGCTCGTGCTCCTCGGGCTGGCGAGCCTCGCGACCGCGTTCGTCACCACCGCCGACCAGCTGATCGCCGTCCGGGTCGCCACCGGGATCGCGGCGGCGATGACCACCCCCGGGTCGATGGCCCTCGCGTTCCGGCTCTTCGACGACGACGAGCGGCGGGTCCGGGCGATCACGGTGATCTCCACCGTCGGGCTCGTCGGGCTCGCGGTGGGACCGACGGTGGGCGGACTCGTCCTCGCCGTCGCGCCCTGGCAGGTGCTCCTGCTCGTCAACGTCCCGATCGCCGCACTCGCGTTCGTGGGGATCCGCGTCGGCGTCACCGCGGACGATCCGGCGGGGCTGCACCGGGCTCCCGTGGACTGGACCGGAGCGGCACTGGGGACCGTGACGATCGTCCTCGCCCTCGTCGCGCCGACGCGGTTCGCCGACGGCGGGCTCGACGACTGGACGGCCTGGGCGGCCACGGCCGGCGCGATCGGCGGCGGCGTCTGGTTCGCCGTGCGACAGCGCCGCGTCGAGCACCCGCTGCTCGACCTCGCGCTCGTCGCCCGGCCGCTGGTCTCGAGCGGCCTCGCGTACAAGGCGGCCACGGGCCTCGCGGTCGCGGGCCTCGGCTACCTGGTGACGCTGCACCTGCAGCTCGCCTGGGGGTGGCCGCCGGCCCTTGCCGCGATCGGTATGCTCCCGCAGGTCGCCGTGCTCGTGGCCGGGAGCGCGTTCGTCGGACCCTTCGTCCGGCGCATCGGACTCGAGCACGCCGCCTGGTCGAGCGCGGCCGCCGTGGTCGTCGGGCTCGCGGTGTACACGGTGCTCGGGCCGCTCGGCTACGGGTGGATCGCCCTGGCGCTCGTGCTCGTCGCCGCCGGCATGCGGGTCGTGGGGGTGGTCGCCGGCACGAACGTCCTGCGCGGGCTGCCGGAGGACCGCACGACGATCGGCGCCGCGCTCGTGGACACCTCCTCCGAGGTGGCCTCGGCCGTCGGGGTGGCGATCGCCGGCACGGTGCTCGGTGCCGTGTTCACCGGGTCGCTCACCGCGACGCCGTGGACCCACGCCCAGGGTGTGGCGTTCGACCACGCGGTGACGATCGGCGGGTCGGTGCTCACCGTGCTCGCCGGGGTGCTCGTCGTCTGGGCGATGGTCCGGGCCGGACGTGCCCGGACGACCGCGCCGTCCCCGGCTGCCGAGGGCGTCGCGTCCGAGGGGCGGCCCGAGGGGTTGCCCGAGGAACACCAGCCCGCTGGTCGCTAGCCCTTCGCCAGCTCCTCGGCGCGGGCGATCGCCGCGCGGGACGCCCGCTCGAACGTCCCCGCCAGGTCGGCGTCCTGCAGCACCGCGACGGCACGCTCGGTGGTCCCCTTCGGGCTCGTGACGGCCCTCCGCAGGTCGGTGGGCTCCTCGCCGGAGGCGGCGAGCAGTTCGACGGCACCGCGGAGCGTGCCCTGCACCATCGCCTCGGCCTGGTCGTGGGAGAACCCGAGCGACTCGGCGGCCTGCTGCCACTGCTCCACGAGGAGGAAGACGTAGGCAGGCCCGGAGCCCGAGACGGCGGAGAGCGCGTCGAGCTGGGACTCCGGCACCTCGATCACGACACCGGACGCGTCGAACACCGACGACGCGAGCGCGACGGCGTCGGCGTCCGCGGAGGCACCGGCGCTGATCCCGGTCACCCCGTGCCCGACGCCGATCGGCGTGTTCGGGAGCGCTCGGACGACCCGGACACCGGTCGGCACCTTCGCCTCCATGCTCGCGGTCGTCGTCCCCACGGCGACGCTCACGACGACGGTCCCCGGCTCGAGGTCCGCCGAGACCTCGTCGAGCAGGTCACCGATCGCGTAGGGCTTCACCCCGAGCACGACGAGCGACGCGCCGCGCACCGCTGCCCGGTTCGCGTCGGGGTCGGTGTCGGTGGCGGTGGCGTCCAGGCCACGCTCCCGGTGTGCCGCGGCGGACTGCTCCGACTTCGTCGTCAGGGTCACGGTGGCCCGGTCGAGACCGGCGGCGAGCAGGCCGTCGAGGACCGCGCCGGACATGGAGCCGACGCCGAGCAGGGCGGTGCGGGGCAGTTCGATCGTCATGCCCCAGACCCTACCGAGCGCCCTCGCCTAGGATCGTCCAACAGATCGGGAGAAGGGGACAGCTGTGAGCGCTTCTGGAGGCACGAGGGCGATCCTCGCCGCACTCGGTGCGAACGTCGGGATCGCGATCGTGAAGTTCATCGCCGCCGCGATCAGCGGTTCCGCGTCGATGCTGGCCGAGGGCGTCCACTCCCTCGCCGACTCCGCCAACCAGCTCCTCCTGCTCCTCGGCGGCCGTCGTGCCCGGCGTGCCGCCGACGAAGAGCACCCGTTCGGCTACGGGCGTGAGCGCTACGTGTACGCGTTCGTCGTGTCGATCATCCTGTTCTCGGTCGGCGGGGTGTTCTCCCTCTACGAGGGCATCGAGAAGCTCACCCACCCGCACCCGCTCGAGAACTGGTGGCTGCCCCTCGTGGTGCTCGTCATCGCGATCGGGCTCGAGGGCTTCTCCCTCCGCACCGCACTGAAGGAAGCACGACCGCAGAAGGGCCGGCAGAGCTGGGTGCAGTTCGTCCGCCGCGCCAAGGCCCCGGAGCTCCCCGTCGTGATGCTCGAGGACACCGCGGCACTGCTCGGCCTCGTCTTCGCCCTGTTCGGCGTCGGCCTCACCGCGATCACGGGCAACGGCGTGTTCGACGCGATCGGCACGATCTTCATCGCCGCGCTGCTCATCGCCGTGGCGGTCGTGCTCGGCATCGAGACGAAGAGCCTCCTCGTCGGCGAGGGTGCCACCGCGGCCGACGTCGAGCGCATCAAGCAGGCGGTGCTCGACGGTCCCGAGGTCGACTCGATCATCCACATCAAGACCCTGTACCTCGGCCCCGACGAGCTCATGGTCGGCGTGAAGGTCGCGGTGGACGGCGACCGACGGCTCGGCGACGTCGCCGCGGGCATCGACACGGTCGAGCACCGGGTGCGCCAGGCGGTGCCGATCGCACGCGTCATCTACGTCGAACCCGACGTGCTCCGGACGGGCCCCCGACCGCCGACCGAGGCGATCGTGATCCGCGCCGCAGACTGAGCCGCAGACTAAGGCGAACCTTGCTGGCGAGCGCCGTGGCCGGTCATCCACGATGGTCACATGTCGGCGCTCTTCAGCATCCTGCTCGTCCTCCACTTCCTCGGTCTCGCTGCCGTCATCGGCGCCTTCCTGGTGCAGGTCCGCCGCAAGGGCGGCTTCCAGACCTCCTGGCCGATCACCGGTCTCGTCGTGCAGCTCGTCACGGGCCTCGGGATGATGGGGGTCATCGACGCGACGCAGGACGGCGGCGCGAACCACGTCAAGCTCGGCGTGAAGCTCGTCATCGCGGCGGTCGCGCTCGTGCTGGCGCTCGTCGCGCGGGCGCGTCAGAAGCGGGCGGACGCCGGCACCGCGACGGCGAAGGCCGCCCTGCCGTTCTTCCACTCGGCCGGGGCGCTGGCGATCGTCAACGTGTTCGTCGCGGTCCTCTGGAAGTGACGCCCACAGGTCAGCGACGCTCGGCGAAGAACGCGTCGAGCAGCGCGGCGCACTCCCCCTCGAGCACCCCGCCGATCACCTCGGACCGGTGCGGCAGCCGGCGGTCCCGCGCGACGTCGTAGACGCTCCCGCTCGCGCCGGCCTTCGGGTCCCACGCGCCGAACACGATCCGCGGCACCCGGGCCGCCATGACCGCACCGGCGCACATCGGGCACGGCTCGAGCGTCACCACCAGGGTGTGCTCCTCGAGGTGCCAGTCGCCGATCGCCGCCGCGGCCGCCCGGAGCGCGAGGACCTCGGCGTGCGCCGTGGGGTCCTGTCGCGCCTCGCGCTCGTTCCGGCCCACGGCGATGACCGCGCCGTCCCGGTCGAGGACGACCGCCCCCACCGGGACGTCCCCGGTCGCGAGGCACGCGCGGGCCTCGTCGAGCGCGCGTTCCATCGCGGGGACGAACGGGCGGGCGGCGGGTGCTTCCACGGAACCTCCTGGCGGTCGGCAGCACGGTAGGCTCGACCCTATGCGAGTCCACGTCGCCGACCACCCGCTCATCACCCACAAGCTCTCGGTGCTCCGCGACCGTACGACGCCGTCCCCCACGTTCCGCGCCCTCACCGAGGAGCTCGTCACGCTCCTCGCGTACGAGGCCACGCGCAACGTCCGGGTCACCGCGACGCCGATCGACACCCCGGTGGCACACACCATGGGCGTCTCGATCGCGAAGCCGCGCCCGCTCGTCGTGCCGATCCTGCGTGCCGGGCTCGGCATGCTCGAGGGCATGGTCAAGCTCGTCCCGACGGCCGAGGTCGGCTTCCTCGGCATGGCGCGCAACGAGGAGACCCTCGAGCCGCAGACCTACGCCGAGCGCCTGCCCGACGACCTCTCCGGCCGGCAGTGCTTCGTCCTCGACCCGATGCTCGCGACGGGCGGCACCCTCGCGGCCGCGATCGACTTCCTGTTCGACCGCGGTGCGGAAGAGGTCACCTGCGTCTGCATCCTCGGCGCGCCCGAGGGGCTCGCCGCGGTCGAGGCCGCCGTGGGCGACCGCAACGTCTCGATCGTGCTCGGCGCGCTCGACGAGAAGCTCGACGAGAACGGCTACATCGTTCCAGGCCTCGGCGACGCGGGCGACCGTCTCTACGGTCTCGCCGAGTAGACGCGACCACCATCGAATAGGAGGCGCGGGGGGCGCGGGGCCCCCCCCCCCGCGGCGGGAAGTCCGGGGGGTGGCCGGACCCACCCCCCCGGCGGGCGGGGGGGACCCCGGGGGTGTGACCCCCC